>NZ_CP049780.1:5003802-5303802 GCF_011193355.1 Streptomyces sp. JB150 | reverse complement strand
CGACGACCTGCTGATGCTCGCCGGTCTCTACGTCGACCAGATGCTCGTCACCGCCTCGCAGTTCCTGGAGACCCTGGACGCCCCGGAGGAGGAGCGCCGGCGCGTCACCCGGCTCGCCATCCGCCGGCTCCGGCTGATCGGCCTCGGCCGCGCGCACTGGCGGGACGGAACCGCCCCGTGACGGCCGCCGGTTCAGTCCCCGTACAGCGCGGTCACGGCCGCCGCCGCCCGCGCGATTTCCGCGCGCACCTCGGGCGGTGACACGACCTCCACCCGGTCGGCGAACTGGAGCAGCACGCGGGTCTCGCCGAGGACGCCGAACGCCAGCCGTACGGTGACCCAGTCGCCGTCCTCGGATCGCCCCTGGTTCTCGGGGTCCTCGCATTCCTCCTTGCTCTCGGGGTCCTCGGGTCGCTCGACGAGCCAGGGCGCGGTGATGCGCAGGAAGAGGCCGAGGCGGTCGCGGCGGACCCTGGCGGTGACCTCCAGGCCGCCCGGCCGCTCCTCGACCCGCCGGCGCAACTCTTCCCACAGGTCGGTCAGTCCGACGCCCGCGCGACGCCGGACCGGGTCGTCGAGAACCTGCGCGGACCGCACCCGGTCGGCGCGGAACAGCCGCGGCCGTCCCCGCCGGTCGGCGACGAGGTACCAGACGCCCGCCTTGGCGACCAGGCCGTACGGGTCGACGGTGTAGGTGCGCGGCGTACCGGTGCCGCCGTGCCGGTAGCGCAGCCGCAGCCGGCGGTCGGCGAAGACCGCGTCCCGCAGCACGTCGAGATCGGCGGCGGGGCCCGGGCCGCCCTTCCAGCGGGTGGCGTCGACGAGGACGCGGCGGGAGATGACGTCGGCGGCCGGGCGGTGCGGGGCGGGCAGGGCGGCCATCACCTTGCGCAGGGCGGAGCCGAGGGCGGCGTCCAGGCCGAGGGCCGCGTGGGCGCCCTGTGCGGCGAGGACGAACAGGGCGCGGGACTCGTCCGCGGTGAGTCCGGTGACGTCGGTGCGGAAGCCGGCGAGCAGTTCGATGCCGCCGTGGCGGCCGCGTTCGGCGTAGACCGGGACGCCGGCGGCGGACAGGGACTCGATGTCCCGGTAGATGGTGCGGACGGAGACTTCGAGCCGTTCGGCGAGTTCGGTGGCGGTGACGCGGCCGCGGGTCTGCAGCAGGAGGAGGATGGAGAGGAGGCGGTCCGACTTCACGGAGTCAGGGTAGGGGTGGGTCCCAAGCGCCTACTGGGTTTGACTCTGCGGTTCGTCGGCGGGTGCGGGTCGTGGGGGCTGGTCGCGCGGTTCCCCGCGCCCCTGAAGGCCTTGCCGTCACCGAGAGCCCTGCAAGTCCCCGGAGGTCCGTACCCCGGAAGGGCCCCCTACAGCCGGACCCTCGCCAGTTGGCGGGACTGGGCCACCAGGCGGTCGGCGCTGTCCCAGACCTCCGCGTCCTCCTCCAGGAAGCCGCCCGCGAGATTGCGGGTGGTGATGGAGACGCGCAGCGGTCCCGGAGCCGGGCGGCAGCGGACGTGGACGGTGAGTTCGACCGTGGGCACCCAGCCGGAGAGGCCCAGTTCGAAGGCGGTGGGCGGCAGCGCGTCCACCGCGAGCAGCAGGGAGAGCGGGTCGGCGTCGCGCCCGTCCTTGAGGCCGAACCAGGCCCGCATCTCGCCCTTGCCGGAGGGCGCGCCGAGCGCCCAGCCGAGGGTGGCGGGGTCCAGCTTGAGCATCAGCCGGTCGGTGATGGCGGAGCTGCCGGGCACGGGGGCGGGCGCGTCGTCGGGGCCGAAGCACTGCTCGATCGGCGGGATCGCGGGCGGCTTCGCCGTCGTACGGACGTCGTCGGGGAGGGTGTCCAGGTCGCCGTAGGAGGCGAGGACGCGGATCCGCTCGACCTCGTCGCCCTGCTCGTCGTACTGGAAGAGGGAGGCCTGGCCGGTGGAGAGGGTGCGGCCGGTGCGGACCACGTCGGTGCGGACGACCGCGGGGCCCGGCTGGGAGGCGGTCAGGTAGTGCGCGGAGATGGTGAACGGGTCCGGGTGCGGCAGGGCGTCGGCGAGCGCGCGGCCCAGGACGGCCAGCAGATAGCCGCCGTTGACGGCGCTGATGATGGTCCAGCCGGCGGAGAGGTCGATGTCGTAGACGCCGTCCGCGCGGCGGGTGACGGCCGTGTCGCGGTCGAACTCGCTGTCACCGATCGTCGCCTGGGATGCCTGAGCCATGGCGGTACGGTACAACAAGAAACTACTAAGCGGTAGCTTTTGAGGGGTCCTCTTCCCGGACCGTGGACCGCCGGTTCCACGCCCGCGGCGCGCGCCAGTTGAAGCGCATCGCGAGCAGCCGCAGCGCGAAGGCGGTGACGACGGCGGCCCCGGAGGTCACCGTGGTCAGCGCGTCGAAGCGGATGCACAGCGCCACCATCGTGGCGCCCACCATCGCGGGCACCGCGTACAGGTCCCGGTCCCAGCGCAGCAGCGAGGGCACCTCGTTGGCGAGCACGTCGCGCAGCACACCGCCGCCGACCGCGGTGGCGAGGCCGAGGGTCGCGGAGGCGGTCAGGCCGAGACCGTACTCGTAGGCCTTTATCGTCCCGGAGACGCAGAACAGGCCGAGCCCGGCGGCGTCGAAGACGTTCACCCCGGTCTGGATGCGCTCGACCTGCGGGTGGAGGAAGAAGACGAGCAGCGCGGCGAGCAGCGGGGTGAGGAAGTACCCCAGGTCCGTGAAGGCGGCCGGCGGTACGGCGCCGATGATCAGGTCACGGAAGAGCCCGCCGCCCAGCGCGGTGACCTCGGCGAGGACGGCGATGCCGAAGACGTCGAAGTTCTTGCGGACGGCCAGCAGCGCGCCGGAGATCGCGAAGACGAAGATGCCGACCAGATCCAGGGTGTGCTGGACGGACGGGGTGAACAGTTGCTGGAGCACCCGAACATTCTGACGCGTCAAGGGGGGTGCACCTGGCAAACGCAGGCGTACCCCCCTTGATCATTTACTTCTCTTCGGTGGAGGCCCCGTCGTCGGACGCCTTCGCGACGTCCTTCTCGACGGCCTTCCCGGCGTCCTTCGCAACGGCCTTCTTCACCGCCGCCGACGTCTCCGCCGACTCCTCCAGCACCGCGTCCGGCACCAGCTCGCCCGCCTCCTTGGCGGCGCTCAGCAGGACCGTGTCCTGCGGGGCCTGGTCCTCGAAGTTCTCCGGGTGGTGGCAGGCGACCCGCTGGCCGGGGCGCAGCTCCAGCAGCGGCGGCTCGGTCGTCTTGCAGATCTCCGTCGCCTTCCAGCACCGGGTGTGGAACCGGCAGCCGCTCGGCGGGGAGATCGGCGAGGGCACGTCGCCCTTGAGCAGGATCCGCTCGCTCTTGGCGTTCTTGCGCTTCGGGTCCGGGATCGGCACCGCTGACATCAGCGCCTTGGTGTACGGGTGCATCGGCGTCTTGTAGAGCAGGTCACGGTCGGCCAGCTCCACGATCTTGCCGAGGTACATCACCGCTATCCGGTCCGAGACGTGCCGGACCACCGAGAGGTCGTGCGCGATGATCACGTACGTCAGGCCCAGCTCCTGCTGGAGGTCGTCCAGCAGGTTCACCACCTGCGCCTGGATCGACACGTCCAGCGCGGAGACCGGCTCGTCGGCCACGACCAGCTTCGGGTTCAGCGCGAGCGCGCGGGCGATGCCGATGCGCTGGCGCTGACCGCCGGAGAACTCGTGCGGGTAGCGGTTGTAGTGCTCGGGGTTGAGCCCGACCACCGACAGCAGCCGCTGCACCTCCTTCTTGATGCCGCCCTCGGGCTCGACGCCCTGGAGCCGGAAGGGGGCGCCGATGATCGTGCCGATGGTGTGGCGCGGGTTCAGCGACGAGTACGGGTCCTGGAAGATCATCTGCACATCGCGGCGCAGCGGACGCATGCCCGCCACCCCGAGGTGCGTGATGTCCTTGCCCTCGAACTCGACCGTGCCGCCGGTCGGCTCCAGCAGCCGGGTGATCAGCCGGCCCATCGTCGACTTGCCGCAGCCGGACTCGCCGACGACGCCCAGGGTCTCGCCCCGGCGCACCTCGAAGTCGATGCCGTCGACCGCGTGGACCGCGCCGACCTGCCGCTTCAGCAGCCCCTTCTTGATCGGGAAGTGCTTCTGCAGGCCGGTGACCTTGAGCAGCACGTCACCGTCGGCCTCCCCGCCGGACGCGCTCTGCGCGGGGATCGTCACTGCTTTCTCGTCGCTCACAGCTTCGGCGCAATCTCTTCGGTCCAGATACGCTCCCGCTGCTCCTGCGTCATGTGGCAGGCGGCCCAGTGCCGGCTGCCGACCTCGGTCAGCTCCGGGCGGACCGTGCGGGTGACGTTGTCCTTCGGCAGGTCCGCGTACGGGCAGCGCGGGTTGAAGGCGCAGCCGGACGGGACGTTGATGAGGGAGGGCGGGGAGCCCTTGACCGGGATCAGCCGTTCCTGCTGGTCGCGGTCGAGGCGCGGCATCGAGCCGAGCAGACCCCAGGTGTAGGGGTGGCGGGGCTCGTAGAACACCTTCTCGGCGGGGCCGCGCTCGACGCACCGGCCGCCGTACATCACCAGGAGGTCGTCGGCCAGCTCGGCGACGACGCCCAGGTCGTGGGTGATGACGATGACCGCCGAGCCGAACTCCTTCTGCAGATCCCGGATCAGGTCGAGGATCTGCGCCTGGACGGTGACGTCCAGGGCGGTGGTCGGCTCGTCCGCGATGAGCAGTTCGGGATTGTTGACCAGCGACATCGCGATCATCGCGCGCTGGCGCATACCGCCGGAGAACTCGTGCGGGTAGCTGTCGACGCGCTTGTCGGGCTGCGGGATGCCCACCCGGTCCAGCATCTCGACCGCGCGGCGCTTGGCGGTCTTCTTGTCGACGTCGTGGTGGATCCGGTACGCCTCCACGATCTGCTGGCCGATCGTGTAGTACGGGTGCAGCGCGGACAGCGGGTCCTGGAAGATCATCGCCATCTCGCGGCCGCGCATCCGGCGCACGTGGTCCGGGTCCGCCGTCAGCAGCTCGGTGCCGTTGAGCCAGATCTCGCCGGAGATCCGCGGCTTGCGCTTGCCGTAGTTGCCGGCCGTGTGCAGGCCCATGATGCCCAGCGAGGTCACCGACTTGCCGGAGCCGGACTCGCCCACGATACCGAGGGTCTTGCCCTTCTCCAGCTGGAAGCTGAGCCCGTCGACGGACTTCACCAGGCCGTCGTCGGTGGGGAAGTGCACCTTCAGGTCGCGCACTTCGAGGAAGGCGGTCGGGGCGGGGCCGGTGGCGGAAGTGGGCTCGCCCACGGCCGCGCCCGTCTTGCTGAGTTCGGTCATGTGAGCCTCACTCGGGGGTCGATCACGGCGTACAGGACGTCCACCACGAGGTTGGCGATGAGCACCGCGAGAGAAGTGATCAGGGTGACGCCCAGGATGACGGGCAGGTCCTGGTTCTTGATCGCGTTCAGCACGGCCTGGCCGAGGCCGGGCAGCGAGAACGTGGTCTCGGTCAGGATCGCCCCGCCGATGAGGGCGCCCAGGTCCATGCCGAGCATGGTGAGGATGGGCGTCATCGTCGAGCGCATGGCGTGCTTGCGGATGACGACCTGCTCCCGCAGACCCTTGGCGCGCGCCGTGCGGATGTAGTCCTCGCCGAGGATCTCCAGCATGGTGGCGCGGGTGATGCGGGCGTACATCGCCGCGTAGAGGAAGGCGAGGGTGACCCACGGCAGGATCATGCCGCCGAGCCAGCCGGTGAAGCTCTCCTCCAGGGGGACGAACTCACCGTTGATCCAGCCCAGTCCGTAGGAGAAGATCGCGAGGCTGAGCAGACCGGTGAAGTAGATGGGGAGGGAGACACCCGCCAGGGCGACGATCATCGCGCCGCGGTCCCAGAAGCTGCCCCGCTTGAGGGCGGAGAGCACACCCGCGGCCAGGCCGAAGATCAGCCACAGTACGGCCGCTCCGAGCGCCAGGCCCAGGGTCACCGGGAAGCGGTCGGTCAGCACGGGCCAGATGGCCTGTTCGCTGCGGAAGGAGTAGCCGAAGCACGGCGCGGCGCACTGCGTGATGTCACCGCCGCCGGCGTAGGTGCGGCCGACGAAGATGCCCTTGAAGAACTCCCAGACCTGGGAGTAGATCGGGTCGCCGAGGCCCAGCTTCTCCCGCACGCCCTCGACGGCGGCGGGGTCGGCCTGCTTGCCCACGAAGTTCAGGGCGACGTCGACGCCCGCCCACTTGGGGATGAGGAAGAAGATGCTGAAGACCACCACGACGATGACCACGAGCATCACTGCGGCGGCGAACAACCGCCTGATGAGGTAAGCGAGCACAGCTAACGGCCCGCCGCGGACCGCGGGCCGCCGGAGGTCTTCCGGGGCCCGCGGTCACGCCGCGCCGGCCTTCACCTGCCTTTCGTGCCGTACGGCGGGTGTGCCGGTTACTTCGTGTTCTTCAGACCGAGGTTGACGAAGTCGTACTGACCGCTGTACGCGTCGGTGGTGTACACGTTCGCCAGCCGGTCCGAGCGCCAGTTCAGGAACCGCTCGAAGACGAAGGGCAGGTAGTACGCGCCCTCCATCACCTTGTGGTTGATCTGCTTGGCGATCTCGACCTTCTCGGCCTCGTCCAGCGTCTTCGTGTAGTCGGCGAAGAGGCCGTCGATCTCCTTGTCCTCGATCAGCGCGTAGTTGTTGTTGGCGCTCTCGAGGATGTACTTGCTGTGCCACAGCGGCAGACCGAAGCCCTGGACGGACGGGAAGTCCGCGCCCCAGCCCATGATGATGATGCCGTAGCCCTTCTTCTCCACGTTGGAGGGGCTGCCGACCACGCTGGAGTTCTGGGCACCGTCGTACTGGTCGATCTCGACCTGGATGCCGACCTTCTTCAGCGAGGCCTGGAGGGACTCGGCGGTGGCGACCTCGGCGGGCTTGTTGTTGCGGACCGCGATCTTGGTCTTGAAGCCGTTCGGCTTGCCGCAGGCCTTCAGCTCTTCCTTGGCCTTGGCGACGTTGCCCTTCTTGTTCTCACCGGCCATGCCGTACGGGTCGTACTTCTGGCCCTCGCCGCCCGGGATGCCCGGAGGCAGCATGTTGGTGCCGATGTCACCGCCGGCGACGGGGCCGCCGCGCGCGGTCTGCAGCGAGACGTGGTCGGCGCCGTAGAGGACCGCCTTGCGGCAGTGGATGTTGTCGAACGGCTTCACGTTCTGCGCGAGGGCCGCGTACCGGATGTAGCCGGAGACCGGGTTGTCCAGGTTGGCCTTGTGCTCCTTCAGGGCGGTGGCGCGGCCCTGCGGGGAGAGGCTGGTCTGGGCCAGGTCCAGGTCGTAGTCACCGGCGATCAGACGGGCGTCCAGGTCGTTGGCGTTCGAGAAGAACTTGACCGTGATCTTGTCCGGGTAGGCCTTGCGGATCGGGTCCGAGGACTGCTTCCACTCGGGGTTGCGGACCAGCGTCAGGTCCTTGCCCGGGCTGTACGACTCGAACTTGTACGGGCCGGAGGAGAACGGCTTCAGGCCGTACTTGGACTTGGTGTCCTTGTCCTGGCGGACCGGGGAGGCCGAGATGAGCGCCAGCATCTCCTCGAAGTCCGAGTTGGCCTCGGGCAGCTTGAAGACGATGGTCTTGTCGTCCGGGGTCTCGATGGCCTTCAGGCCGAGCTTGTCCTTGGACTTGTCCTTGTACGGGCCCTCGTACTCACCCTTGGGGTCGAGCACCTCCTTGAGGTACGTCGGGCCGCCGGACAGCACGTCCTGCGCCCAGACGCGCTCGATGCCGTACTTGATGTCCTTGGAGGTGATCGGCTTGCCGTCCTCCCAGGTGATGCCGTCACGCAGGGTGTACGTGTAGGTCTTGCCGTCGTCGCTGATCTTGGCGAGACCGGTGGCGAGGTCCGGGGTCAGCTCGGTGCCGGCCTTGCCCGGCTCCGTCTTGTTCGTGACGAGCTGGCGGCTGTAGTAGCGCGCGAAGTTCCACATGAAGCCGTAGTAGCCGCGGGTGGTGTCCCACGAGTCGGCGTCCTGCGGGGCGGCGAACTTCAGGGTGCCGCCCTTCTTCGCCAGGTCGGCCTGGGCGACCTTGTTGTTCGCCGCGTCGAAGCCGGCCGCGCCGTTCTTCGACCCGTTGTTGCTGTCCTTGCCACCGCCGCCGCCGCACGCCGCCGTGGTCAGCAGCGCGGCGACCACCGCGGCAGCGGCCATGGCCTGCTTGCGCCGCCCTGAGGTGCGTTGGGTAGTCACGATCTCGGATCCTCCGGAATTGATGAGAGACCCCGTGCCTTGCGCCACGGGTCGCTTGGGGTACGGCAGGTCAGCGGGAGCCCTTCGGGTCGAGCGCGTCGCGGACGCCGTCGCCGAAGAGGTTGAAGGCAAGAACGGTGATGAAGATCGCCACGCCCGGGATCACCATGTACATGGGGTCCGAGTCGTAGTAGTCGATCGCGTTCGAGAGCATCTGCCCCCAGGACGGCGTCGGCGGCTTGACACCGACGCCCAGGAAGCTGAGCGCCGCCTCGGTGAGGATGTTGGTGGGAATCATCATCGTCGTGTACACGATGATCGGCGCGACCAGGTTGGGCAGCAGCTCCTTGAAGAGGATGTAGAACCGCCCGGCACCCAGCGAGCGGGCCGCCTCGACGTACTCGCGCTCGCGCAGCGAGAGCGTCTGGCCGCGCACCACGCGTCCGATGTAGGGCCAGCCGAAGAAGCCGATGACCAGGATCATCACGAACAGGCGCACGCCGGTGCCGGTCAGGCCCAGCATCTCGCTCGGCATCACCGAGACGAGCGCGATGATGAACAGCAGCTGGGGGAAGGCCAGCAGGCCGTCCATGACCCGGCTGATGACGGTGTCGACCCAGCCGCCGAAGAAGCCGGCGAGGATGCCGAGGACGGTGCCGATGACGACGGCGACGATCGCCGACAGGAAGCCGACGAGCAGCGAGATCTGGGCGCCGTAGACGATACGGGCGAAGATGTCGCGGCCGTTGACCGGCTCGACGCCGAGCCAGTGCTCACCGCTGATGCCGCCGAAGGAGCCGACCGGGGTGCCGAACAGCGGGTCGATGAGGTCCTCGTGGTGGGCCTCGGGGTCCTGTCCGGCGAGTCCGGTGATCACCGGCGCGAGCACGGCGACCAGGATCAGGAACAGCACCACGATGCCGCCCGCGAGGGCCAGTTTGTCGCGCTTCAGCCGTTCCCAGGCGATGCGCCCCAGGGAACGTCCCTGTACGGCCTTCGCCTCGCCGCCGGCCAGCGCCGCTTCCTCGGCCGCACTCGGAGCCGCTTCCGCGGTCGGCTCGTGCAATGGTGCCGTCATCTGGCAGGGACCCCTCTCAACCGGCGGTAGCCGGCCCGCACTTGCCGCTGTAGCGGCGTGATCAGTCCGTCGTACACAAGGGGCGAACACCCGGGCGAACACCCCTGGTGCGGGAGTCTTCAACGCTTTGGCGATCTGTTGCCAGACTTGGCGGTGAATGGATGCGTAACCGTGATGCTGTCTGCCGGGTTCCGTTATCCGAACGGTGTGTAACGCGGGCCGGACGCGGACCAGTTGGGGCAATCAGGACAGAACTGCCTTTTCTGCCCTGCCTCTACGCGCGAAGAGGCGCCGGGGACCCGCACCCGACCGGGATGCGGACGGCGTCCGCGGGCGGTCAGTAGCGGCCCTGGACCGGCGGGGCCGGCGGGTAGCCGTAGCCGGCCGCCGGGGCCTGCGCGGGCGGCTGGGCGGGCACCGCGTGCGCCTCGCGGTCGTAGAACGGGCGGGCGTGGGCGCGCAGCCACATCGCGACCGGGTCGTACGGGTCGGACATCGCGACCGTCGACACCGGCAGGCCGTCCGGTACGGCGCCGATGGACTGCTGCATCATCGCGCGCACCGAGTCGACGGCGGCCGGGGAGGTGTCGTACACGTCCAGCCCGATGGCGAGGTACGGGGCGCCGAGCGCGGGCTGCACCCAGGCGCGGCGCAGGGAGCGCACCGCGGGGGTGCGATGGGCGTTCTGGGTGAGCAGGGCGTAGAACGCGGGGATCTCGATGGTCGGCTCGGCGAGCCGCAGCGGCCCGGCGGGCTGGCGGTCCAGGCCCGTGGCGATCCGGCGCAGGTCGAGCCAGGGGATGCCGACGCCGCCGCCGGGGGCGTGCGGGTTCAGCCAGAGGCCGTAGTGCTCGGGGTAGAGGGTGCGGGCCACGTCGACGCCGTCGACCACTTCGTAACTGCGGTTCCAGCCGCTGGCGGACAGCTCCTGGGCGGAGGTGACGCAGGGGGCGTACCCGTGGCCGTCGACCTCCATCGTGCCGTACTGGGCGTCGGGGCTGCCGGCCTGGCCGTGCCACAGCAGCATCCAGACCTGGCCGGACGAGGGGGTCGCGAGGGCGCGCAGCAGGGCCTCGTAGGCGTCGTAGCGGCCGGGGGTGACCTGGCGCAGCATGTGCTCGACCTGGCCTGCGGCGGCCGTGCCAGCGCTCACTCTTCAACGCCCCTTCGTATAACGCCCTGTTTTTCGAGCCGTGCCCTAGCTTAAGGGTGCTCGCCGGGTCGGGAGCCGGTGCCGCATCGCGGCCGCGGCCGGCGCACGGCCGGTCGCGCCCCAGGGGCCCATGGGGCGCAGCCGCGTCCCGGCACCGCCCCGCGTCCCTGGAGGCGCTTCAGCCCCGGGTGTAGAAGGGGCGGACCCGCTCGCGCATCCAGCGGCCCACCGGGTCCTCCGCCACGTCGAGGAGGACCAGGTTGACGGGCCACCGCACGGGGACCCTGGCCAGGGCCCGGCCGAGGGCGTCCAGGGGCAGGGCGCGGGCGTCGCCCTCCCACTGGGCGAGTTCGACGCCGACGAACATCACCGGGTCGGCGGTCTCGATGGCCGCGAGGCAGCGGCGGGCGGTGAGCACGGCCGCGGTGCCGTCGAACTCGGCGGAGGCGGCGGAGAGGAAGTCGACCGGGTCGTCCTGCCAGTCCGGCTCGAAGAGGCGGACGCGGCCGCCGCTCGCGGGCCCGTCCAGCGGGGTGCGGCCGGCCCGGCACAGCTCGGCGACGGCGGGCGGGGGCAGCGGGACGCCGACCACACCGCCGGGGTTCAGGGCGATGCCGGCCTGCGGCGGCAGCCCGCGCGCGAACTCCACGGCCGGGGCGATGGTGTACGCCATGTGGGCGCCGGCGACCTGGCGCAGCTGCTCCTCGGAGCTGAACACCGGGACGTAGGCCTGGCCCTCGATCTCCATGGCCGGCAGGTCGAGCGAGCCGCTGTCCGGACCGCCGCCCTGCGGCAGCGGCACCCACACGAAGCTGCGGCCGAGCACCTCGACGATCCGCCCGCCGGCCGACGGGCCCGCCCCGAGGGACGCGGACAGCACCTCCTCCAACTCGTTGCCGGGCCAGCCGCCGTGCGGCTGCGGGTGCGTCTGCGCCGGGAAGTCCGCGGAAAAACCCGCCGGGAAGTCCATCTGCCTACCGCCTGCTCAAGAACACTGCACTGCCTGTGCCCGCCCAGGCTAACGGGTGCGTCCGGGCCCCGTGCCGCCCGCGCGGCCCGTCCGCTCAGCCGGTGAAGCCGATGCGGCGGAGGGTGTTCGCGGCGTCGCGGTCGAGGAGGACGGCGGAGGTGCAGCCGTGCGGGAGCCGGCCGTGTTCGATGGCGTGCAGGAGGCGGGTGGCGGCGGTGCGATGGCGGAGGAAGGCGTACCGCGAGACGCCGCGGCCGCGGGCGCGCTGGCCGGCCAGCGCCTGTTCGGGGGTGACGTCGAGGAGCAGGAGGTGGAGGGTACCGCCGCGGCGGCGGGCCTCGCGGGCCAGCCAGCGGCGCACCCAGGCCTGGGTGCCGCAGTCGTGGACGACGACGCCCTCGCCGGTGCGCAGGGCGCGGCGCAGACCGGCGTAGTGGGCGAGGCGGACCAGGGGGCGGTAGACCGCGTACGGCAGCCAGGGCGGCGTCCGGCGGTCGAAGCGGTCGCGGGTGTCCTGGGAGTCGACGCGCCGGGCGCCGCGCACCGTGCGGCGCATCAGGGTCGACTTGCCGCTGCCGGGCAGTCCGGTGACGACCGCGAGGTCCCGGGGTCCGAAGAGCAGCGCGTGCGGGCTGCGGCCGCCGCGCTCGCGCAGGTCGCGGACGACGGGTGCGGGCAGCGAGTGGCAGGCCTCCTTCACCGGGACGCCCGGCCGGCCGGGCACCGCGATGCCGGTGGTGGTCGCGTAGGCCCTGGTCCTGTTCACCGTGATCGTCCTCCCTGGGGCGGTTCACGTGTTCCCATGCCCATCGAGTGTAAAGAGAAGGTAATCCGCGATGTCTCGTGTTTTCGTTCTCGTACCGCCACAGCCCGGTTACAGATGTGGTCTGCCACGATCCGGCCCGGCGTGCAATGATGTGCGCGCCAACTGCATACCGGCCGTTTGAATCCGCGCGGGAGAGTCCCCGGCCACCGTGTCGCCGGGGCGCCGAAGGAGCAAGTCCCTCCCTTGAATCTCTCAGGCCCCGTTACCGCGCGGGCGAGGCACATCTGAAAAGCGGGCCGCTCCCGTCCTCGGCGAGGAGATCCGGCCCCACCCAAGGTGCAAGCCGTGATCGTCCCTCTGGCGGTCGCGGCGAACCTCTCAGGTTCCGATGACAGATGGGGAGGACCTGCCCTCGCCCGCATGCGTTCATGCCCTGGGAGACGACCGACCGATGAGCAGTACCGAACCCTCGCAGAAGCGTCACACCGCGCTCGATGCCGTGCATCGCTCGCTGGGCGCGACGATGACCGACTTCGCCGGCTGGGACATGCCGCTGCGCTACGGCTCGGAGCGCGACGAGCACCACGCCGTGCGCACCAGGGCCGGTCTCTTCGACCTCTCCCACATGGGTGAGATCACCGTGACCGGTCCCCAGGCCGCCGCGCTGCTGAACTACGCCCTGGTCGGCAACATCGCCTCCGTCGGCGTGGGCCGCGCCCGCTACACCATGATCTGCCAGGAGGACGGCGGCATCCTCGACGACCTGATCGTCTACCGCCTGGCCGAGACCGAGTACATGGTCGTGGCCAACGCCTCCAACGCCCAGGTCGTGCTCGACGCGCTCACCGAGCGCTCCGCCGGCTTCGACGCCGAGGTGCGCGACGACCGGGACGCGTACGCGCTGATCGCCGTCCAGGGCCCGGCGTCCCCGCAGATTTTGGCGAGCGTCACCGACGCCGACCTCGACGGCCTGAAGTACTACGCCGGGCTGCCCGGCACCGTCGCCGGTGTCCCCGCGCTGATCGCCCGCACCGGCTACACCGGCGAGGACGGCTTCGAGCTGTTCGTGAGGCCGGAGCACGCCGTGGAGCTGTGGCAGGCGCTGACCAAGGCCGGCGAGGGCGCGGGCCTGGTGCCGTGCGGCCTGTCCTGCCGGGACACCCTGCGCCTGGAGGCGGGCATGCCGCTGTACGGGCACGAGCTGTCGACCTCGCTGACCCCGTTCGACGCCGGGCTCGGCCGGGTGGTCAAGTTCGACAAGGAGGGCGACTTCGTGGGCCGCGAGGCGCTCGCCGAGGCCGCCGCGCGCGCCGGGCAGAACCCGCCGCGCGTCCTCGTCGGGCTGGTCGCCGAGGGCCGCCGGGTCCCGCGCGCCGGGTACGCGGTCGTCGCGGACGGCGAGGTCATCGGCGAGGTCACCTCCGGCGCGCCCTCCCCGACGCTGGGCAAGCCGATCGCCATGGCCTACGTGGACGCCGCGCACGCCGCTCCGGGCACGCCGGGCGTGGGCGTGGACATCCGGGGCAGTCACGAGCCGTACGAGGTCGTCGCGCTCCCCTTCTACAAGCGCCAGAAGTAGCCACCGAGCGCGGTCCCGTACGTGACACCGCGCACCTTCGCGCTGCTCACGCACGGTTCCGGCAGTCCCCCATTCATCAGCACTCCCCCGCGTACAGGAGAATTCAGGCCATGAGCAACCCCCAGCAGCTGCGCTACAGCAAGGAGCACGAGTGGCTGTCGGCCGCCGAGGACGGCGTCGCGACGGTCGGCATCACGGAGCACGCGGCCAACGCGCTCGGCGATGTCGTCTTCGTGCAGCTCCCGGAGGTCGGTGACACCGTGTCCGCGGGCGAGACCTGCGGCGAGCTGGAGTCGACCAAGTCGGTCAGCGACCTGTACTCCCCGGTGTCCGGCGAGGTCACCGAGGTCAACGAGGACGTCGTCAACGACCCGTCGCTGGTGAACTCCGCGCCCTTCGAGGGCGGCTGGCTGTTCAAGGTACGCGTCACGGAGGAGCCGTCCGACCTGCTCTCCGCCGACGAGTACACCGCCTTTTCCGCCGGCTGAGGAGCCCGCCACCGATGACTGTCCTGAACACGCCCCTGCACGAGCTGGACCCGGAGGTCGCGGCCGCCGTCGACGCCGAGCTGCGCCGCCAGCAGTCCACCCTGGAGATGATCGCCTCCGAGAACTTCGCCCCGCTGGCGGTCATGGAGGCCCAGGGCTCGGTCCTGACCAACAAGTACGCCGAGGGCTACCCGGGCCGCCGCTACTACGGCGGCTGCGAGCACGTCGACGTCACCGAGCAGCTCGCCATCGACCGGGTCAAGGAGCTGTTCGGCGCCGAGTACGCCAACGTGCAGCCGCACTCGGGCGCCTCCGCCAACCAGGCCGCGCTGTTCGCCCTGGCCCAGCCCGGCGACACCATCCTGGGCCTGGACCTGGCGCACGGCGGTCACCTCACCCACGGGATGCGGCTGAACTTCTCCGGCAAGCAGTTCGACGTGGTCGCGTACCACGTGGACGACAACGGCCTGGTCGACATGGCCGAGGTCGAGCGGCTCGCCAAGGAGCACCGCCCCAAGGTGATCATCGCGGGCTGGTCAGCGTACCCGCGCCGGCTCGACTTCGCCGAGTTCCGCCGGATCGCGGACGAGGTCGAGGCGTACCTGTGGGTCGACATGGCGCACTTCGCCGGTCTGGTCGCCGCCGGGCTGCACGAGAACCCGGTGCCGTACGCCGACGTCGTGACGTCCACCACGCACAAGACGCTGGGCGGCCCGCGCGGCGGCATCATCCTCGCCCGCGGCAAGGAGTTCGCGAAGAAGCTGAACTCCGCCGTCTTCCCGGGCTTCCAGGGCGGCCCCCTGGAGCACGTGATCGCGGCCAAGGCGGTCTCCTTCAAGATCGCCGCCTCGGAGGAGTTCAAGGAGCGCCAGCGCCGTACAGTGGAAGGCGCGCGGATCCTCGCCGAGCGGCTGACCGCCCCGGACGCGCGCGAGGCCGGGATCAACGTCCTCACCGGCGGCACCGACGTCCACCTGGTCCTGGTCGACCTGCGTGAGTCGGAGCTGGACGGGCAGCAGGCCGAGGACCGGCTCCACGAGGTCGGCATCACCGTCAACCGCAACGCGGTCCCCAACGACCCGCGTCCGCCGATGGTGACGTCCGGCCTGCGGATCGGCACGCCCGCGCTCGCCACCCGCGGCTTCACGGCCGAGGACTTCCGCGAGGTCGCGGACGTGATCGCGCAGGCGCTCAAGCCGGCCTGCGACATCGAGGCACTGAAGTCCAGGGTCACCGCCCTGGCGGACAAGCACCCGCTCTACCCGAGCGTCGGCAAGTAAGCACCACCCCGTGCGGGGCACCCCACCGGGTGCCCCGCCACCACCCGTATTGCGAGGAGTCTGACGTGGCCATCTCGGTCTTCGACCTGTTCTCGATCGGCATCGGCCCGTCCAGTTCCCACACGGTCGGCCCGATGCGCGCGGCCCGCATGTTCGCGCGCCGGCTGCGCAACGAGGGCCTGCTGGACTCGGTCACCACCGTCCGCACCGAGCTGTACGGCTCGCTGGGCGCCACCGGCCACGGCCACGGCACCCCCAAGGCGGTGCTGCTCGGCCTGGAGGGCGACTCGCCGCGCACGGTCGACGTGGAGACCGCCGACGAGCGGGTGGAGACGATCAAGGCCGAGCGCCGGCTGCGGCTGCTCGGCGAGCGCGAGATCGCCTTCGACTTCGACGCGGACCTGGTCCTGCACCGCCGCAAGACGCTGCCGTACCACGCCAACGGCATGACGCTGTGGGCCTACGACGCCGACGGCGCCGAGCTGCTGACCAAGACGTACTACTCGGTGGGCGGCGGTTTCGTCGTCGACGAGGACGCGGTCGGCGCGGACCGCATCAAGCTCGACGACACGGTGCTGAAGTACCCCTTCCGCACCGGTGACGAGCTGCTGCGCCTGACCAAGGAGACCGGCCTGTCGATCTCCGCGCTGATGCTGGAGAACGAGCGGGCCTGGCGCACCGAGGAGGAGATCCGCGCGGGCCTGCTGGAGATCTGGCGGGTGATGCGCGAGTGCGTGGAGCGCGGCATGTCCCGCGAGGGCATCCTGCCGGGCGGGCTGCGGGTCAAGCGCCGGGCGGCGACGACCGCGCGCAAGCTGCGCTCCGAGGGCGACCCGCAGGCCCTGGCGATGGAGTGGATCACCCTCTACGCCATGGCGGTCAACGAGGAGAACGCGGCCGGCGGGCGCGTGGTGACCGCCCCGACCAACGGCGCGGCCGGGATCATCCCCGCGGTCCTGCACTACTACATCAACTTCGTGC
This sequence comes from Streptomyces sp. JB150, assembly GCF_011193355.1. Taxonomy (GTDB): domain Bacteria; phylum Actinomycetota; class Actinomycetes; order Streptomycetales; family Streptomycetaceae; genus Streptomyces. The sequence goes on along the minus strand of NZ_CP049780.1, from coordinate 5,287,298 downwards.
CCGGCGCCGACGAGGAGGGCGTGGTCCGCTTCCTGCTCGCCGCCGGCGCCATCGGCATGCTCTTCAAGGAGAACGCCTCCATCTCCGGCGCCGAGGTCGGCTGCCAGGGCGAGGTGGGCTCGGCCTGCTCCATGGCCGCGGGCGCCCTCGCGGAGGTGCTGGGCGGCTCCCCCGAGCAGGTGGAGAACGCCGCCGAGATCGGCATGGAGCACAACCTGGGCCTCACCTGCGACCCGGTCGGCGGCCTGGTGCAGATCCCGTGCATCGAGCGCAACGGCATGGCCGCCGTGAAGGCGGTCACGGCCGCGCGGATGGCGATGCGCGGCGACGGCTCCCACAAGGTGTCGCTGGACAAGGTCATCAAGACGATGAAGGACACCGGCGCGGACATGTCGGTGAAGTACAAGGAGACGGCGCGCGGCGGGCTGGCGGTCAACATCATCGAGTGCTGATGCGCCACTCGGCGTCACTGGAGTGGTGCGCTCCGCTACCGGCGGTGGCGTGACAGCTTGGAAGCGACGACGAGGGGAAAACCGCGTCTGTGGTGGCGCCGGCCGGTGGATACGCTGCGGTCATGAGCGAGATGACGATCAGCGCGGTGAGCAGCAGCGGCACCTACTCCTTCAGCAAGCCGAACCGCGCGAGCGTCACGCTCGTCGCGGGCCTCGGCGTCGAGGGCGACGTGCACGCCGGCGCGACGGTGCAGCACCGGTTCCGGATGGCGCAGGATCCGGCACAGCCGAATCTGCGGCAGGTCCACCTCCTGCACGAGGAGCTGTTCGACGAGGTCCGCGCCGCCGGTTTCGAGGTCGCCGCCGGGCAGCTCGGGGAGAACGTGACCACCCGCGGGGTCGATCTGCTCGGCCTGCCGACGGGCACCCGGCTGCACCTCGGGGACGAGGCCGTGGTCGAGGTGACCGGGCTGCGCAACCCGTGCGCGCAGATCGACCGGTTCCGCAAGGGCCTGCTGAAGCAGGTCGTCGGGCGGGGCGCCGACGGCGCGGCGCGGTTCAGGTCCGGGGTCATGAGCGTCGTGCTCACCGGGGGCGTGGTGCGGCCCGGCGACGCGGTGCGCGTCGAGCTGCCGGACGGACCGCACACGCCCCTGGCCCTCGTCTGAGTCAGCCCCGAAACTCCGGCGCCCGCTGCGGCGACGCCTCCGCCAGCGCCTTGCGCACCTCCTCCACGCCGCCCCGCAGACCGTAGACCGGCGTGCCGGGCTGCTGGCGCCAGGAGTCGTCGAGGCCGCCGGCGTCGACGGTGTCGAAGCCGAGTTCGTCGATCAGCGCCCGCACCTTCCGCTTGGCGGCCTCGTCGTCGCCCGCCACCGGCACGGCCAGCCGGCCGGGGTCGCCGGCCGGGCGCGGGCGGTCGAGGAGGTCCTGGGCGTAGGTGCCGTTGAACGCCTTGATCACCGGGTGCCCGAGGTGGCGTTCGGTCCAGCGGCTCTCGGTCAGCCCCTCGTCCTCGATGCCCGCGATCCGCCCGTCGCGCTCGCGCGGGTAGTAGTTGCCGGTGTCGATGACGGCGACCCCGTCGGCCGCCTCGTCGAACAGGCCGGACGGCAGGTCCGGCACCGCCTTCACCGGGACGGTGACGACGACGATCTCGGCGCCGCGCGCCGCCTCCTCCACCCGCACTGGCGTCGCCCCGGTCTCCTCGGCGAGCGCCGTGAGCGTGTGCGGTCCGCGCGAGTTGGCCACCGAGACGTCGTGCCCGAGCGCGGTGAGCCGCCGGGTGAGGTTGCCGCCGATGTTGCCCGCGCCGATGATGCCGATCTTCATGGCCGGCCCTTCCCAAGTCGTGGTTGCTGACGTGCCGTTGCGAGGGGCGACAACCCCGCGCCGGCCGGCGCTATTCCGGGCGCGAACGAGGGCGCCCGCATCCCGGGCGGGATACGGGCGCCCCTGTGCGGCACGCGTCACTTGTTCAGGTGGGCCCAGAACTCGTCGAACGACAGCAGCTTGTCGCCGTTGAGGTCACGGCTGGCGATGATCGCCTCGGCGACCGCCTCCGTGACGTTCCAGTCGCCGCCCTGGGCCAGGGCGGCCTTGAACTCGGCAGCGGTGATCTGGCCGTCCCCGTCCGTGTCGATCCGCTCGAACTGCTTGCGTGCTTCCTCTATGTCGGCCACCGGCCCGCCCCTCTTCGTCCTGCTCTGTTCTGTGATGCTGTCGCACTGACGCAGGTCAGATTAGCTGCCCGCGCTCGCGCGCAGTGCGGCGACCACCCAGGCGAAGTCCTCGGTGTGCGGTGGCGCGGGCTGCCGGTTGACGACGGCCAGCAGTTCCCGGTAGCGGGCGACCCGGTCGTCGAAGCCGGCCGTCATGCGGGCGAGGACGGCGCCGCGGTCGGCGTCACCGAACAGTTCCCGCAGCACCTCCTGCGCCTCGGGCGCCTCGGGGGCGACCCCGCGCCGCCGGACCGGTCCCACGAGCTCCACCAGGCGCTTGGCGAACCACAGGGACCGGCCGGGCGGCGCGTCGGGGTCCCGGTCGGCCGCGTTGTACTCCACGGCCCGCCGCATCTGCGCCCGGAAGTCCGGGTCCTGGAGCATCCCGGCCAGTTCCACCCAGGCGTCGACCTGCTCGGGGGTGGGATCGTCGGTGAGGTCGACGGAGGTCTGCCGGATCCGCTCCCGGACGTCCGGGTCGACGTTGTCGAGCCCGTGCAGCGCCTCCTCCGTGAACTCCCGCATGATCCGCTGCCGTTCCGCCGCCGACAGCCGTGCCAGCTTGTTCATCAGGGTCGTCTCCTCCGCCGTGGAACCGCGTCGCGCCACGTTCGACAGCACCGCACGGATCACCTTCAGCGACCGGATCTGCGCGTCCAGGGCCGCCACGTGGGCCGCCGCGACCTCCGCGACCGTCCGCTCCCCGGCCAGCACCCGGCGTACGTCGTCCAGGCCGAGGCCCAGTTCGCGCAGGGTGCGGATCAGGTCCAGGCGGGCGGCGGACGCGCTGTCGTAGAGCCGGTAGCCGCCGGCCGTCCGGGCCACCGGGGTCAGGATGCCCTCGTCGGACCAGTAGCGGATGGTGCGCACGGTCAGTCCGGTGGCCCGTGCCAGCTCGCCGATGGTGAGGAGTCCGGTGCCGTGATCGCTCATGTCTGGGAGTCTGGGCCTTCCCGTGGGTGGAGACTCAAGGAGCCGGCGTGGGGCAGACTCTGCGGGACATTCTGGACGCGGCGGCGCGGGGCGTCTTCCCTCCGGCGGACGGCGGGACGACCGTGGTGCCGCAGCCCTGCGACCGGGACGCGGGTGTCCTGTCGTTCACCGCGCACTCGGTGGTCTTCACGGACGAGGACCCGCGGTGGGTGTACGGCACACTGGCCGCCCTGGACTGCGACGCGCTCGCCGCGACGCTGAACCCGCGCTTCCTGACGGCCTTCCTGGAGCGCACCGGGCGGACGACGGACACCGTCGACGCGGTCCTGGTGGCCACTCCCCTGCCGGGCGAGCCGTCGCTCGCGCTGGAGGAGATCGACTCCCGCCATCCGCGCGTCGCCTACGCCCGCGCCCGCCGCGACGACGTGCGCGCCTGGGCGGCCGAGGGCGCGGTGCTGGTGATGGGGCGCGGGGTCGCCGGGCGGCTGGAGGTGTCCGTGGAGGTGGACGAGGACGTACGGCACCGGGGGCTGGGGCGGGCGCTGGTGTCGGCGGCCCGCCGGCTCGCCGGCGAGCCGCTGTGGGCGCAGGTGGCGCCGGGGAACGCCCGCAGCATCCGGGCGTTCCAGGCGGCGGGCTACCGGCAGGTGGGCGCGGAGGTGCTGCTGCGCCGCGCCCACCGGCGGTAGGGGTCAGCGGAAGATGCCGGTGTGGCCGAGCGAGTAGCGGCCCGGCTGCGGGTAGACGGCAAGGCCGTGCGGGCCATTGCCGACGGGGATGCGGGCGAGCTGGGTGCCGGTGCGGGTGTCGATGGCGTACACCTCGGCGTCGTAACGCCCGGACAGCCACAGCACCTTGCCGTCGGCGGAGACGCCGCCCATGTCGGGGCTGCCGCCGCCGGGCAGGTGCCACTTCCTGGTCACCTTGTTCTGGGCGAAGTCGAAGACGGAGACCGAGCCCTCGCCGCGGTTGGAGACGTACATCTCGCGGGAGTCGCGGCTGACGTACAGGCCGTGGCAGCCCTTGCCGGTGGGCAGCAGCTTCGGCTGGTCGAAGGTGTCGCCGTCCAGGACCCACATGCCGTCGGCCATCATGTCGGCGATGTAGAACCGCTTGCCGTCCGGGGAGATCTTCACGTCCTGCGGCATGGCGCCCTCGAACGGCAGTTTCTGCTGGCCGACCACCTCCATCCTCTCGGTGTCGACCTTCAGCAGTTCGCCGCTGAACTCGCAGGAGACGATGAAGTAGCGGCCGTCGAGGGAGAAGTCGGCGTGGTTGACGCCGTAGCAGGTGACCGGCTCGGTCTTGACCCGCTTCATGGTGTGCGGGTCGCGGAAGACGAGTTCGCGGTCGAGGGAGGCCATCACGACGGCGTACTTGCCGTTGGGGGTGAAGTACAGGTTGTACGGGTCGTGCACCTCGACGGGCTTGCCCGCCTTGCCGGTCCTCGGGTCGATCGGGGTGAGGGTGTGGCCGCGGTTGTTGTTGACCCACAGCGTCTTCATGTCCCAGGACGGCACGACGTGCTGCGGCTGCCGTCCGACGGGGATGGTGTCGATGATCTCGTACGTCTTCGGGTCGATGACGGAGACCGTGTCGGACTCGGTGTTGGGGACGTAGACCCGCGACGGGAAGTCCTTGACGACCGGGGAGAGCCTGTTGGGGCGGTCGGCGGCGTAGACGTCCTTCGGGTCGAGCACCGGAGGCATCCCCGGCAGGCCGTTGACCTCCGGCTTCTTCGGCGGGGCGGGCACCGCGGCCTGCGGGCTGCGGGGCGTGCGGGTCTCGGTGCGGGTGTCGGTGCCGCAGGCGGCGAGGGCGACGAGTGCGGCACCGGCGACGAGGGCGCGGGTGGCGAGGGTGCGTGGCATCAGCGGATCAGCTCCGTGGCGGTCACCGCGGTGAGCCCGCGGCGGTCGAGTTCTTCCAGTACGGCGGGGAGGGCGGCGACCGTGTCCGCGTAACCGAAGTGCAGGCTCACGATCGATCCGGGGCGGACCTGGGCGAGCACCGTGCGGGTGACGGCGGGGGCGCCGGGTCCGGTGAAGTCGAGCGAGTCGACGTCGTACGACAGCAGGTGCGGGTAGCCCGCGCGGTGGGCGAGGCGTTCGACGAGGGGAGAGGCGCGGGCGGCGCGGGAGGGGCGGAAGAAGCTGCCGATCGAGCCGGTGAGCCGTTTCAGGCGGTGGGCGCAGTCGGCGATCTCGGCGTGCGCCCGCGCCTCCGGCAGGGCGTTGACGTCCAGGTGATGCTGGGTGTGGTTGCCGAGTTCGTGGCCGCCGTCGAGGATGCGGCGGGCCAGCCGCGGGTGTGCGTCGAGCCAGCTGCCGACGGCGAGCACGGTGACCCGGGCGCCGCGGCGTTCCGCCTGGGTGAGGAGCGCGTGGGCGGTGGCGGGGTCGCCGTCGCCGTGGAAGGTGAGGGCCACCCGCGGGTGACCGCGCGGTCCGTGCGCGATCTGCCCGGGACGGCCGGGGAAGCGGTGCGGGGGCGAGGCGGGTTCGGAAAGCGAGGGGAGCGCGGGGGCGCGCCCGGAGGTCGCGGGGGCGGGCGTGGTCCCGGAGGGCGCGGAGGCGGGCTCGGGGTGGGCGACGGCGCCGCCGGAGGTGCAGGCGGCGGTCAGGGCACCCGCGGCGACGAGGCCCGCGCCGGTACGCAGCGCCGCGCGACGGTCGGTCGTGGTCACGCGGCCATTTATAGGGGGGTCACGGACGAAATCGGGCGATTGACCCATCTGGCGGTGCGGTGCCCTCGGCCGCCCGCGCGACGGGGTTCAGCGGTCCGCCACCCGCATCTCGAACCAGGTCGTCTTGCCGCGCGGGAGCAGGTCGACGCCCCAGCGGTCGGAGAGCTTGTCGACGAGGAAGAGGCCCCGCCCGCTGACGTCCATCTCCTGGACCGGCATCAGGCAGGGCAGGCCGCGGGACGGGTCGCGGACCTCGATGCGGATCCGGCCGCGCAGACGGCGCATCCGGAGCCCGAAGATCCGCGCCCCGGTGTGGCGGACGGCGTTGCCGACCAGCTCGGAGACGAGCAGGACCGCGTCCTCGGTCAGCTTCGGGGTCAGTCCCCACTGGCGGAGGACCACCACCTGGGCCAGCCGGCGGGCCGTCGCCGCGGACTCCGCACGGGACGGCAGCGCGACCTCGCCTTCGGTGGGGTTGCCGAACAACTCCAGTGCCCTGAGCGCCAGTTCGTCCTCGACCGCGGGCGACCAGCGCGCCGCGGTGGCACGGCCGCGTCCTCGCGGCTGTTCGATGCCCTCCAGCCCCGCCATGCCCCCCATCATGGCCGCCCGGCGCGCCCTCCGGGGCCGTTCCGCGGGAATACGCCCCCGGTGCACCTTCGCTCCCGGCCATCCGTCCGGCATATGCCACAGGCAGAGAAAATCCGAACAGGCCCCGGCCGACCTGCGAAGACCGCTCGATCGGGCATACCGGGCGGGTACCCTCGCCGGAGCGGCTCACGGTCGCCCCAGGGCTCCGCGAACCGCCCCTTCGGGGGACCCGGACCGGACACCGGGTCAACGACGAGGCTCAGCCGCGCGGACGCTTCAGCGGAACTTCGCCTTGCCGGGGCCCTCTTCCACGAAGCTGCGCATGCCGATCGCCCGGTCCTCGGTGGCGAACAGCCCCGCGAACCAGTTGCGCTCCACGGCCAGGCCGGTGTCGATGTCGGTCTCCAGGCCGGTGTCGATCGACTCCTTGGCCGCGCGCAGCGCGATCGCCGGCCCCTGGGCCAGCTTCGCCGCCCAGGCACGAGCCGTCTCGTACACCTCTCCGGCCGGCACCACCCGGTCCACCAGGCCGAGCGCCAGCGCCTCGTCGGCCTTGACCTGACGGCCGGTGAAGATGAGGTCCTTGGCCTTGGAGGGGCCGATCAGCCGGGCGAGCCGCTGGGTGCCGCCCGCGCCGGGGATCAGGCCGAGCAGGATTTCCGGCTGGCCCAGCTTGGCGTTCTCCCCGGCGATCCGGTAGTCCGCGCACAGCGCCAGCTCGCAGCCGCCGCCCAGCGCGTACCCGGTCACCGCGGCGACCACCGGCTTGGGGATGCGGGCCACCGCCGTGAAGGAGTCCTGGAGGGCGCGGGCGCGCAGGACCATCGCGGTGTGGTCCATCTCCTGCATCTCCTTGATGTCCGCGCCGGCCGCGAACACCTTCTCCCCGCCGTAGATCACCACGGCGCGCACGTCGTCGCGGCGCGTGGCCTCCTCGGCGAGTTCCTTGAGGCGGTCCTGGGTGGCCACGTCCAGCGCGTTCATCGGCGGACGGTCCAGGCGCAGCGTGCCGACCCCGTCCGCGACTTCCAGATGTACGGTCATGGAGGCAGGTTAACGGGGACTAACGACAACGGGCCCGGTGCCGTAGCTCACACCGGGCCCGGACGCGCTCAGCGCGTCACGCCTTCCACTTCTCCCACGACATGTTCCAGCCGTTGAGGCCGTTGTCCGGGTCGATGATCCGGTCGTCGCTGTTCTTCACGACGACCACGTCGCCGATCATCGAGTTGTCGAAGAACCAGGCGGCGGGCGCGTCCTTGTCCCAGCCGCCGCGCACGTCGCGCAGGCCCACGCAGCCGTGGCTGACGTTGCGGTTGCCGAAGGCGTCGCCGCCCCAGTAGTTGCCGTGGATGAAGGTGCCCGAGGTGGACAGCCGCATGGCGTGCGGGACGTCCTTGATGTCGTACTCGCCGCCGTAGCCGACCGTCTCGCCGTTCATCCGGGTGACCGTCAGCTTCTCGCTGATGACCATCTGGCCGTTCCAGGTCTCGTAGCCCGGGGCGCCGGTGGTGACGGGGATGGTCTTGAGGACCTTGCCGTCCCGCATGACCTTCATCGTCAGCTTCTTCGCGTCGACGACGGAGACCTGCTCGCGGCCGATGGTGAAGGAGATGGTCTTGTCCTGCTCGCCGTAGACGCCGTCGCGGCCCTCGACGCCGTCCAGGTTGAGGTCGACGGTGACCTTGGTGCCGGCCTTCCAGTACTTCTCGGGCCGGAAGTCGAGGCGGTCGTTGCCGAACCAGTGGCCCTCGACCTCGACGGCCGGCTCGGTCCTGATCCTGATGGCCTTCTCGACGTCCTCCGGGTTGGTGATCCCCCGGGTGAAGCGGAGCGAGAACGGCATTCCGACGCCGACCGTGGAGCCGTCCTCGGGGGTGAAGTGCCCGATGAACGTGTTCTGCGGCGTCAGCGTGGTGAAGCGGGAGTCCTCGGCGGCGGTGCGCCCCGCGGAGTCCTTGGCGACCGCGTGCACCGAGTACGTGGTGGCGGCGGCCAGATGGGTGGACGGCGTCCAGGTGGCGCCGTCCCCGGATATCTTCCCGTCGACCTTCCCGCCCTTGGCGTCCTTGACGACGACCTCGGTGAGCTTGCCCTTCGCGGCGGTCACCTTGAGCGCGCCGCTGGTGTCGACGGACTTCGCGCCGTCCTTCGGGGCGATGGAGACGACCGCCTCCGACTGCCCGCTCACGGCGGTGGCCGAGTCCTTGCCCTTGCCCTCGCCCGGGTCGGAGGACCCGGCCTCCGAGCCGCCGCCGCACGCGGTGGCCGTCAGCAGCAACGCTCCGACTATCAGCGCGAGCGGCCCCCTGCCGCGTCCGCGCCCCCCGCGCGCGTCAACCGACGCCCCCGATATCGGTCGCACGTTCACCTTGTTCTCCCCTCCATGGGCCCGAAGCCGGGACCCTCACCGGGCCCGCGACCGGACCCTCAGCGGACTCCCCGGGGCCCGCTCCCCAGCGCGTCCCGCGCGCTCGGCGCATATTAACCACAAGGTCAGCGCGGCGAGCGCCCGGGAAATGTCACTGTTCGGTCCCAACCGTTCCCCCCTGTCCGGTCAGCTCACCGCGCTGCCCGCTTTCCACTGGTTCCAGCTCATGTTCCAGCCGCCGAGCCCGTTGGCCGGATCAACCGTTCTGTCGTTGCTGTTGACCACCTCGATGACGTCCCCGATGAGGCTGCGGTCGAAGAACCAGCCGGCCGGGGTGTCGGCGCCGCCGCCCTTGTCGTCGCGCAGGCCGACACAGCCGTGGCTGACGTTGGCCCGGCCGAAGACGCTGGGGTCCGCCCAGTAGTTGCCGTGCAGGAAGGTGCCGGAGTCGGTGAGCCGCATGGCGTGCGGGACGTCCGGGATGTCGTACTCGCCCTTGCCGTTCTTCTTCTTGAAGCCGACCGTGGCGCCGTTCATCCGGGTCACCTCGTACATCTCGGTGACCACCATCTTGCCGTTGTACGTGGTCGTCTTGGGGGCGCCCGCGGTGATGGGGACGGTGGCGACCAGGTCGCCGTCGCGCCGCACCTCCATGGTGTGCCGGGCGGCGTCGACGCGCGAGACCTGGCTGCGGCCGACGGTGAAGGTGAAGGTCTTGTGCTGCAGGCCGTAGACGCCGGGCGCGCCCTCGACGTCCCGCAGCCGCAGGTCGACGGTGACCTCGGTGCCGGGTTTCCAGTAGGAGCGCGGGCGGAAGTCGAGGCGGTCGTCGCCGAACCAGTGGGGGCGGATCTCGACGGCGGGTTTCGCGGTCACGCGGATGGCGCGTTCGACGGCCGCGCGGTGCTCGATCTCCCGGTTGAACACCATCGAGACGATCATCCCGGTGCCGACCGTGGCGCGGTTCTCGGGGCTGACGTAGCCGATGAAGCGTTCCCCGGGGACGTGCGTGGTGAAGGTGGTGTGCCGGGCGGAGCGGCGGCCGTCGCCGTCGACGGCGACCACGTCGACCGTGTACTTGGCGGCGAGCGCCAGGCGATCGTCGTGGGGTTCCCACCGCCGTCCGTCCGCGGAGATCCGGCCCGGCACCCGGGTCTCCTGCGCGTCCTGGGACTTCGTCACCTTCACCGTCTCCAAACGCCCGACGGGCACCCGGACGGCCAGGTCGGTGTCCGGCCGGACGTTCTTGCTGCCGTCGGCCGGAAAGACCCGGATGACGTCCTCGGGGGGCCGGGGTTTGCCGGGCCCGGACAAGCCGGTCCCGCCGGTGGAGTCCCCGGTGCAGCCGGCGGCCCCGGCCAGTAGTCCTGCCCATGTCATTACGGCGGCCAGTGCGGCCCTCGCGCGCCGCGCGCGCCCTTGTACGTGCCTCACAAACACGTCCAACGACGGCGCCCGCCCTGGGGAAACGTGAGTGCGACCCAAGCTCTGGGCAGAACAGTGGGGAGGACGACGCGGCGGGGAGCCGGGCCGGGACGCCACAGGCCTTGTTGTGCGCGTCGTTCCATGAGCCGTGGGAGGCGTACTGGTGTCCAGCACTGCCGAGCAGGAGACGCGTGCCGGGGAAGGACGTCCCGCCTCCGCGGTGAACGGCGCCGCGCGTGAGGCGCCTGCGATACCCGTGTGGCCGGGGGCGCCGACGCCGCTGGGCGCGCGCTTCCGGGTCGGGCCGGACGGGGTCGCGGGCACCAACTTCGCGTTGTGGGCGGGTGGGGCGGAGGCCGTGGAGCTGTGCCTGTTCGACGAGGCGGGCGGCGAGCGGCGGGTGCGGCTGACCGAGCTGACGCACGGGATCTGGCACGGCTTCGTGCCGGGCGTGCTGCCCGGCCAGCGGTACGGCTACCGGGTGCACGGCCGCTGGGACCCGTGGACCGGCGGCCGGTGGAACCCGGCGAAACTGCTGCTCGACCCGTACGCACGGGCGGTGGACGGCGAGTTCGCGCTGCCGCCCGAGGTGTACGGGCACGTGCGGGACTGGCCGCAGCAGCACGTCGCGGACACCGTGCGCGACGACCGCGACTCGGCGCCGTTCGTCCCCAAGGGCGTCGTCGTCCACGATGACGACGACTGGGCCGACGACCGCCGCCCGAAGACGCCCTGGGCCGACTCGGTGATCTACGAGCTGCACGTCAAGGGCTTCACCAAGCTGCACCCGGACATCCCCGAGGAGCTGCGCGGCACCTACGCCGGGCTCGCGCACCCGGCGGCGATCGCACACCTGACCAAGCTGGGGGTCACGGCCGTCGAACTGCTGCCCGTCCACCAGTTCGCCCACGAGGACCACCTGCTCGGGCGCGGCCTGAAGAACTACTGGGGCTACAACTCCATCGGCTACTTCGCGCCGCACGCCGCCTACGCCGCCTCCGGCAGCCGCGGCGGGCAGGTCGGCGAGTTCAAGCGGATGGTGCGCGCCCTGCACGCGGCCGGCATCGAGGTCATCCTCGACGTGGTCTACAACCACACCGCGGAGGCCGGCGAGCTGGGCCCCACGCTGTCCCTGAAGGGCATCGACAACCGGGGCTACTACCGGTTGCAGCCGGACGCCCGCCGGTACGCCGACTACACCGGCTGCGGCAACACCCTGCACGTCGTCCAGCCGCACGTGCTGCGCCTGATCACGGACTCGCTGCGGTACTGGGTGACCGAGATGGGCGTGGACGGCTTCCGCTTCGACCTGGCGGCGGCGCTGGCCCGCTCCATGCACGACGTCGACATGCTCTCCCCGTTCCTCGCGGTCATCGCCCAGGACCCGGTGCTGCGGCGGGTGAAGCTGATCGCCGAACCGTGGGACGTGGGCTCCGGTGGCTACCAGGTGGGCGCGTTCCCGCCGCTGTGGACGGAGTGGAACGACCGGTACCGCGACGCCGTGCGCGACTTCTGGCGCCACGCGCTGCCCGACGTGCGCGAGATGGGCTACCGGCTGTCGGGCTCCAGCGACCTGTACGCCTGGGGCGGGCGCAGGCCGTACGCGTCCGTCAACTTCATCACCGCGCACGACGGCTTCACGCTGCGCGACCTCGTGTCGTACGAGCGCAAGCACAACGAGGCCAACGGCGAGGGCAACCGGGACGGCTCGAACGACAACCGGTCCTGGAACTGCGGCGCCGAGGGCGAGACCGACGACGAGGCGGTGCGCGCGCTGCGCCGCCGCCAGCTGCGCAACCTGCTCACCACCCTGCTGCTGTCGACGGGCGTGCCCATGCTGGTCGCGGGCGACGAGCTGGGGCGCACCCAGGGCGGCAACAACAACGCGTACTGCCAGGACAACGAGACCAGCTGGATGGACTGGGGGCTGCGGGAGGAGCCCGGCTGGCAGGCGCTCTTCGACCTCACCGCGCGGCTGATCGCGCTGCGCCACCGGCATCCCGTGCTGCGCCGCCGGGCGTTCTTCTCGGGGCGGGCGCACTCGGCGGACGGCCTGCGGGACCTGGCGTGGTTCACCGCGCGGGGCACCGAGATGACCGAGCGGGACTGGTACGCGCCCGCCGCCACGCTCGGCATGTACCTGTCCGGGCGGGACATCCCGGGCCGCGACGAGCGGGGCGCGCCGATCCTCGACGACAGCTTCCTCGCCGTGCTGCACGCCGGGGAGCGGCCGGTGCGGTTCACCCTGCCGGGGCCGCCGTGGGCGCAACGGTACGAGGTGGTCGTCGACACGGCGCAGGAGGAACAGGCGGCGGCACCGGGCCGGGTCCACCGCGCGGGGACGGTAATCACGGTGCCGGAGCGGTCGGTGCTGCTGCTGCGGGTGGCCGGCTGAGGGGGCGTGAGGGCGGCGGCCGCAAGCGTGGCGGTGGCCGGCCGAGGGGGCGTGGCGGTGGCCGGCCGGGGTGGCGTGGAGTCGGCCGGCCGAGGGGGCGCCAGGGTGGCCGGCCGGTGCGTCGGGACGGTGGCCGGCCGGTGTGTCGGGACGGTGGCCGGAGCGCGTGGCGTGTGTGTCGGCGGCTGACGTGCGTGTTGCGGGAGCGTGAAGGTGTTGCCGGTGCGTGAAGTCCCGCGGTGAATCGTTGACCCTGTCCGGCGCCCGCTGACAGCGTCCCTGGGCATGCCCCAGATATCCCGCCGCGCCTTCGGCGGCCTCGTCGGCGGCGGTGCCGCGACCGCGTTCGCGGCGACGGCCCCCACCGCCGAGGCCGCCGCTCCCGCCGAACGCCCGTTCCGCGCCCGCCCCGCCGCGGGCGGCCACCGCAGGCCGAACGTCCTGTTCATCCTCGCCGACGACCTCGGCTGGGCGGACCTGTCGGTGTACGGCGCCCCGCACATCAGGACGCCGAACCTGGACCGGCTCGCCACGCAGGGCGTGCGCTTCACCGACGGCTACGCGGGCTCGGCGACCTGCTCCCCCACCCGGTTCAGCCTCTACACCGGGCGCTTCCCCGGCCGTACGCCGGGCGGGCTGGCGGAACCCATCGGCAACCGCACGCAGGGCCTCGACCCGGACCATCCCACCCTCGCGTCCCTGCTGAAGGAGGCGGGCTACGCCACCGCGCTGATCGGCAAGTGGCACTGCGGCTTCCTGCCCGACTACAGCCCCACGCGCTCCGGCTGGGACGAGTTCTTCGGCAACTTCGGCGGCGCGCTGGAGTACTTCTCCAAGCTGGGCCAGCTCGGCGAGTACGACCTCTACGAGGGGGACGCGACCTACCAGGACCTGCGCTACTACACGACCGTGCTGACCGAGCGCGCCGTCGAGTACGTCGGCCGGGACCACGAGCGGCCCTGGCTGCTCAACCTCAACTTCACCACCCCGCACTGGCCGTGGCTCGCGGAGGGCGACGAGGAGACCGGAGCCGAGATCGCGGCGCGGATCCGGGCGGGGCAGGTGCTGCCGGCGCTGCGGCACGACGACGGCGGCTCGGTGGCGAAGTACGCGCAGCTGGTGGAGAGCCTGGACGCGGCGGTCGGCCGGGTGCTGGCCGCGCTGCGCCGCTCCGGGCAGGAACGGGACACGGTCGTCGTGTTCGCCAGCGACAACGGCGGTGAGCGGTTCTCCTACCAGTGGCCGCTGAGCGGGGAGAAGTCCCAGCTGCTGGAGGGCGGCATCCGGGTGCCGACCATCCTGCGCTGGCCGGCCCGGATCGACGGCCGCCAGGTCAGCCACGAGCCCGTGTACTCCCCGGACTGGACGGCGACGCTGCTGGAGCTGGGGGGCGCGCGACCCGACCCGGCCTATCCGCTGGACGGCCACAGCCTGGCCGGATACCTGCTGCGCGGCGAGGCGCTGCCCGAGCGGGACCTGTTCTGGCGGGTGCGGGGGAACCGGGCGCTGCGGCGCGGGGACTTCAAGTACTACCAGGACGCGGCCGGCCGGGACCACCTCTACCACCTCGCCGAGGATTTGCGCGAACAGGCCGACCTCGCCGCCCAGCGGCCGGAGCTGCTGGCCGAACTGAAGGGGGCGTGGGAGGCGGTCGCGCGGGGGCTGCTGCCCTACCCGCGCGCCTGAGCACGCTCCCGGCCGAACCGCCGGGGCCGGAAAACTCGGTGGGCGTCGTCCGTCGCTGTCCGTAATCTCGACCTGATGCCGACGACACGTGCCACCACCGAAGAAGCCGGTCCCGACCAGCTTGCCGAACCGCCCGCCGGGCGCTCCGCCGTACGGACCCTGCTGCGGCTGTGGCCGTACGTGCGGCCGGTGCGGGCGCGGTTGGCCGCCGCCGCGCTCGTCGCGATCGTCGCCTCGTGTGCCGGCCTGGTCATTCCGCTGGTCCTGAAGTGGCTGGTGGACGGGCCGGTCGCCGAGCGGGACCCGGCGGGGGTGTGGCTGGGGGCGCTGTACCTGCTGCTGCTCGGGCTCGCCGAGGCCCTGCTGTTCGGGCTGCGGCGGTGGCTGGTGGCCCGGCCGCTGGCCGGGGTCGAGGCGGCGATGCGGGCGGACCTGTACCGGCATCTCCAGCGGCTGCCGGTGGCGTTCCACGACCGGTGGCCCTCGGGGCAGTTGCTGTCCCGGGGGACCGCCGATCTGGCGCTGCTGCGCATGTTCCTCGCCTTCCCGCTGACCTTCCTGCTGGTCAACGGGGTGACGATCCTCGTCGGTGTGGGCATCATGCTGGTCCAGGACTGGACGCTGGGGCTGGTGATCCTGGGGCCGGCCGTGCCGGTGATGGTGGTCTGCGCCGTCTTCGAGAAGCGGTACGCCCATGCCGCGCGGCGGGCGCAGGACCAGGTCGGCGATCTGACCACGGTCGTCGAGGAGAGCGTGCTCGGCATCCGGATCGTCAAGGGGTTCGGCCGCCACCGCAGCCAGGCGCGCGCCTTCCGCGAGCTGTCGCGCACCCTGCGCGGCACCGAGCTGCACAAGGCGCGGCTGCTGGCCACCATCTGGGTCGCCATGATGACGCTGCCCGAGGTGGCGATCGGGGCGGCCCTCGTGCTCGGCGCGGTGCGCGTCGCCGACGGCGACCTGTCCGCCGGCACCCTCGTCGCCTTCCTCTCCACCGCCCTCGCCCTGCGCTGGCCGGTCGACTCCATCGGCTTCCTCCTCGCCCTCAGCCAGGAGGCCGCGACGGCCACGGAGCGCTACTTCGAGGTCATGGACGCACATCCGGAGTCGTCCACCCCAGCGACGGCGGTGAGCGGTGACGGCGACCGGGGCCTGCGCTTCCACGGCGTCGGCTTCCGGTATCCGGACGCGCCGCCCGGTTCCCCGCCCGTGCTGGAGGGGATCGATCTGTGGATCCGGCCGGGGGAGTCGATGGCGCTGGTGGGGGCGACCGGGAGCGGGAAGACGACGCTGACCGCGCTGGTGCCGCGGCTGTACGAGGTGACACAGGGACGGATCACCCTCGACGGGGTGGACATCACCGCCATGTCCCGCGAGCAGCTGCGGACACGGGTCGCCGTCGCCTTCGAGGAGCCGACGCTGTTCTCGGCCACCGTCGCCGAGAACGTCCGGATGGGCGCGGGCGGCGGCGCGGACGCGGACGCGGTGGAGCGCGCGCTGGCGGTTGCGCAGGCGGACTTCGTGCACGCGCTGCCGCAGGGCGTGGACACCCAGGTCGGCGAGCAGGGGCTGAGCCTGTCCGGCGGGCAGCGGCAGCGGCTCGCGCTGGCCCGCGCGGTGGTGGGCCGGCCGGACTTCCTGGTCCTGGACGACCCGCTGTCCGCGCTGGACGTGCACACGGAGGCCGCGGTGGAGGCCGCGCTGCGCCGGGTGCTCGCCGGCACCACGGCGCTGATCGTGGCGCACCGCCCCTCCACGGTGCTGCTCGCCGACCGGGTCGCCCTCCTCTCCGGCGGCCGGATCACCGCCGTGGGCACCCATCAGGAACTGCTGCGCTCCCACGCCGAGTACGCCCATCTGATGTCTGGCGAAGAGGAGGAAGGCCGATGACGGCCACCACCACGGCCCCCGCCAAGGACGAGCCGGAGGAGCGGCGCGCGCCCGGTGGTGACCCCTTCGACCAGGACGTGCTGCCCACCCCGCCCGGCGCCACCGCCGCCCTGCTGCGGTCCCTGCTCGCCCCGATGAAGGCGCGCGTCGCGCTCACCACCCTGTTGCTGCTGCTCCAGCAGGCGGCGGTGCAGGCCGGCCCGCTGCTGGTGGCGTATGCCATCGACCACGCCGTGCCGGCGCTGCGCGCGGACGACCGCGGGCCGCTGGTCGCGGTGGCGGCGGGCTATCTGGTGTGCGCGCTGGCGGCCGGGGTGCTGCAGTACGGGTTCGTGCGGGCCTCCGCCCGGGTCAGCCAGGACGTGCTGCTGGACCTGCGCGGCCGGATCTTCCGTCACGCGCAGGCGCTCAGCATCGACTTCCACGAGCGCTACACCTCGGGCCGGCTGATCTCCCGCTCCACGAGCGACGTGGAGTCGCTGCGCGAGCTGCTGGAGGACGGCCTCCAGGAGCTGGTGATGGTGATCCTGTCGTGTGTGTACACGGCGGTGCTGCTGCTGTGGCTGGATCTGGGCCTGGGCGGGCTGGCGGTGGCGTCGTTCGTGCCGCTGTGGTGGCTGGTGCGGATGTACCGGCGCCGGGTGCAGCGGGTGTTCCTGCGGCGGTCGAGCGCCATCGCCGCGGTGATCGTGAAGTTCGTGGAGACGATGAACGGCATCCGGCCGGTGCGCGCGTTCCGCCGGGAGGCCGCGAACGACGCCGAGTTCCGGGAGCTGAACCGGCGCCACGAGCGCACCAACGGCGACGCGCTGCTGGAGATGGCCCGCTATGTCGTCGGCTCGCGGGTCGTGGGCAACACGGCGGTCGCGCTGCTCGTGCTGTGGGGCGCCTGGCGGGTGGCGGAGGGCACCCTGGCGCTGGGCGTGCTGGCGGCGGCGGTGCTGTACCTGCGGCGGATGTACGACCCGATCGACCGGTTCGGGATGTTCCTCAACTCGTACCAGTCGGCGGCGGCCTCCCTGGAGAAGATCGCCGGGCTGCTGGCGCAGACGCCGTCCGTGCCCGAGCCGTCCGCGCCGAGGCCCCTGCCGCCGCTGACGGACGCGGACCGCCCCGGCCGCGAGGTCGTCTTCGACGGCGTCCGGTTCGCCTACCGCACGGGCGGCGAGGTGCTGCCCCGCTTCGATCTGACCCTGCCGGCCGGGCAGACCGTCGCGGTGGTCGGCTCCACCGGCGCGGGCAAGTCCACGCTGGCCAAGCTGGTCGCCCGGTTCTACGACCCGACGGACGGCCGGGTGCTGCTGGACGGGGTGGACCTGCGCGAGCTGTCCACGGCGGAGCTGCGGCGCGGCGTGGTGATGGTGACGCAGGAGGCGTTCCTGTTCTCCGGCACGGTCGCCGAGAACATCGCCATCGGCCGCCCGGACGCGAGCCGCGAGGAGATCGAGCGGGCGGCGAAGGCGATCGGCGCGCACGACTTCATCAGCGCGCTGCCCGAGGGCTACGACACGGACGTCCGCAAGCGGGGCGGCCGTATCTCGGCCGGTCAGCGCCAGCTCGTGGCGTTCGCGCGGGCGCTGCTCGCCGACCCCGGGGTGCTGATCCTCGACGAGGCGACCAGTTCGCTGGACATCCCCGGCGAGCGGGCGGTGCAGCGGGCGATGGCGACGGTGCTGAACGGCCGTACGGCGGTGGTGATCGCGCACCGCCTGTCCACCGTGGAGATCGCGGACCGGGTGCTGGTGATGGAGCGGGGCCGGATCGTGGAGGACGGCACCCCGGCGGAACTGATCGCGGGCACGGGCCGGTTCGCGGCCCTGCACCGCGCCTGGCGGGACAGCCTGGCCTGAACGGCCCTCGCCGCGGGCCGGCGGCAGGGCTGCCGTGACAGCCGCCGGCCGGCGCCGGGCCGCCGCGGGCCACGGGGTGGCAGCGGGCCTCGCCACAGCCCTCACCGTGGCCCGGTGGCAGGCTGCCGCGACAGGCGCGGACCGGCGGCAGCGGGCCTCGCCACGGGGTGGCGGCGGGCCGCCGCGGGCCACGGGGTGGCAGCGGGCATCGCCACAGCCCTCGCCACCGGTCGGCGGCAGACTGCCGCGACAGCCGCGGGCCGGCGCCGGGCCGCTGCGGGCCACAGAGTGGCGGCGGACCTCGCCACGGCCCTCGCCGCGGGCCGGCGGCAGGCTGCCGCGACAGCCGCTGACCGGCGGCCGGCCGCCGCGCAAGCTGCTGGGGCGGATCTGGCGAGTCCGTATATCGAACGTGAACTCCCGGTCAACGAACGATTTCCGGCCAAGTTTCTGACGCGCCCCTGACAGAAAGGGCGCGGTGCTGCCACTCTTCCCACGGCCACCTCACAGCAACCCCACAGACCTTCGCCGCTGTGGTGCGGCCCAGCTCCACGCACGCCCGGACGGCCCACCCGCCGTCCGGTCTCCCCTGGCCGCGTGATCCGCGGCCGCGCAGAAGGAGTCAGTGTTGAGCAGCAGTCCCTCTCACAGACGCACCTCCCACACCCCCCGCCGCCGGGCGGCGGCCGTCGCGCTGGTCGGTGTCGCCGCCCTCGTCGCCGCAGCCGTGCAGTCCGGTGCCGCGACCGCCGCCCCGGAGAAGGCACCGTCGGCGTCGGCCCAGGCGGACCCGGGCGCCCTGCCCAAGAAGCTCACCCCCGCCCAGCGCGCCGAGCTGATGCGCGAGGCCCAGGCGGACACGGCGGCGACGGCCCGCGAACTCGGTCTCGGCGCCAAGGAGAAGCTGGTCGTCCGGGACGTCGTCCAGGACCGTGACGGCACCACGCACACCCGTTACGAGCGCACCTACGACGGTCTGCCCGTGCTCGGCGGCGACCTGGTCGTGAAGGCGGCGAAGGACGGTGAGACCGAGGGAGTCGTGCGGGCCACCCGGGCCGCCGTCAAGCCCGCCACCCTCACGCCGGCGATCACCGCCGAGCGCGCCGAGCGGCAGGCGCTGGCCGCCGCGAAGGCGGAGAAGGCGAAGAACCCGGACGTGGACCGCGCCCCGCGCAAGGTGATCTGGGCGGCGAACGGCACCCCGACCCTGGCATGGGAGACCGTCGTCGACGGTCTCCAGCACGACGGCACGCCGCAGGAGCTGCACGTCGTCACCGACGCCGCGACCGGGAAGAAGCTGTTCGAGTGGGAGGCCGTCCACACCGGGACCGGCCACACCGTGTACAGCGGCACCGTCCCGCTGACCACCACCCAGACGGGCTCGACGTACAACCTCACCGACGGCGCCCGCGGCGGCCACAAGACGTACAACCTCAACCGCGGCACCTCCGGCACCGGCACGCTGTTCTCCGGCCCGGACGACGTGTGGGGCAACGGCAGCCCGTCCAACCTGGAGTCGGCCGCCGCCGACGCCCACTACGGGGCCGCGCTGACCTGGGACTACTACAAGAACGTGCACGGCCGAAACGGCATCCGCGGCGACGGCGTCGGCGCCTACTCGCGGGTCCACTACGGCAACAACTACGTCAACGCGTTCTGGTCGGACAGCTGCTTCTGCATGACGTACGGCGACGGCTCCGGCAACGCCAACCCGCTGACCTCGATCGACGTGGCCGCGCACGAGATGACGCACGGTCTGACGTCGGTGACCGCGAAGCTCGTCTACAGCGGCGAGTCGGGCGGCCTGAACGAGGCGACGTCCGACATCCTCGGCGCGGCCGTGGAGTTCGCCGCGAACAACTCCTCCGACGTCGGTGACTACCTCATCGGCGAGGAGATCAACATCAACGGCGACGGCACGCCGCTGCGCTACATGGACAAGCCGAGCAAGGACGGCTCGTCGAAGGACAACTGGTACTCCGGTATCGGCTCCATCGACGTGCACTACTCCTCCGGCCCCGCGAACCACTTCTTCTACCTGCTGAGCGAGGGCAGCGGCGCCAAGACCATCAACGGCGTCAGCTACAACTCGCCCACCGCGGACGGGCTGCCGGTCACCGGCATCGGCCGGGCCAAGGCGGAGCAGATCTGGTTCAAGGCGCTCACCACCAAGTTCACCTCCACCACCAACTACGCGGGCGCCCGCACCGGCACGCTGGCGGTCGCCGGTGAGCTGTACGGCACCACCAGCGCCGAGTACAAGGCGGTGCAGGACGCGTGGGCCGGTGTGGCGGTCGGGTCCCGCTCGGGCGGGGGCGGCGGCGGCACGTCGTTCGAGAACACCACCGACGTGTCCATCCCGGACAACGGCGCCGCGGTGACCTCGTCGGTGAACGTGACCGGGCGGGCCGGCAACGCGCCGTCCAACCTCCAGGTGGGCGTGGACATCATCCACACCTGGCGCGGTGACCTGGTGATCGACCTGGTGGCGCCCGACGGGACGGCGTACCGGCTGAAGAACTTCAGCTCGTCCGACTCGGCGGACAACGTGCAGACCACGTACACGGTCAACGCCTCCTCCGAGACCGCCAACGGCACCTGGCAGCTGCGGGTGCAGGACCAGGCGGCGCAGGACACCGGCTACATCAACAGCTGGAAGCTGACCTTCCCGTAAACCGGGTTCGCAGGCGCGGGGCGCCGCTCCGGGGCAACTCCCCCGAGGCGGCGCCCCTTTCGCTGCCCCGCTTTACCTTTCGGAAACGTTTTCTTGGGAGTTGGTTTTCGGCCAACATCACGTGGGGCTCCTGACATGTACGCACCACGGGTGCCACTCTTCCCTCACCCGCCGCACGACGTCCCAGCAGCCCCACCCAAGGAGCTTGTGTGTCCCCCACGCGCAGCACTCTCGCGCTGGCCACCGCCATCGCCGCCGGCGCCCTCCTGACCACCGGCCTCACCACCGGCCCGGCCACCGCCCAGACCCCCGCCGAGGGTCCGGCCGCCCGCGCCGCCACCCCGCTCGCCCTCTCCCCCGCCACCCGCACCGCCCTGATCCGCGAGGCCGACGCGGCCACCGAGCGGACCGCCGGCGAGATAGGCCTCGGCGCCAAGGAGGAGCTGGTCGTCCGCGACGTCGTCAAGGACGCCGACGGCAGCCTCCACATCCGTTACGAGCGCACCTACGCCGGCCTTCCCGTCCTCGGCGGCGACCTCGTCGTGCACGAGAGCCCGGCCGGGAAGACCGAGGGCGTCACCAAGGCGACCAAGGCGAGAATCGCGGTCGCCGACCTCACCCCGGAGGTGACCGCGGCCGCCGCCGAGACCCAGGCCGTCAAGCGCGCCAAGGCCCTCGGCGGGACGGAGTCCGACGCGGCGAAGGCCCCCCGCAAGGTGATCTGGGCGGCCGGCGGCAAGCCCGTCCTCGCCTACGAGACCGTCGTCGGCGGCTTCCAGGACGACGGCACCCCCAACGAGCTGCACGTCATCACCGACGCCGCCACCGGCAAGAAGCTCTACGAGTACCAGGGCATCGAAACCGGCACCGGCAAGGGCCTCTACAACGGGACGGTCACCCTCGGCACCTACCTGTCGGGGTCGTCGTACCAGCTCTACGACACCGCCCGCGGCGGCCACAAGACGTACAACAAGGCCCGCTCGACCAGCGGTTCGGCCGGCACCCTGTTCACCGACGCCGACGACGTCTGGGGCACCGGCACCGCGTCCGGCTCCTCCACCGACCAGACCGCAGCCGTCGACGCCGCGTACGGCGCGCAGACGACCTGGGACTACTACAAGAACACCTTCGGCCGCAACGGCATCAAGAACGACGGCAAGGCCGCGTACTCCCGCGTCCACTACGGCAACGCCTACGTCAACGCCTTCTGGTCCGACAGCTGCTTCTGCATGACGTACGGCGACGGCGAGGGCAACACCAAGCCCCTCACCTCGCTCGACGTGGCGGCCCACGAGATGACCCACGGCGTCACCTCGAACACGGCCGGGCTCAACTACTCCGGCGAGTCCGGCGGCCTGAACGAGGCCACGTCCGACATCTTCGGCGCGGCGGTCGAGTTCTACGCCAACAACCCCGCCGACCCCGGTGACTACCTCATCGGCGAGAAGATCGACATCAACGGCGACGGCACCCCGCTGCGGTACATGGACAAGCCGAGCAAGGACGGCGCGTCCGCGGACTACTGGTCGTCCTCGCTGGGCGGCCTGGACGTCCACTACTCCTCCGGCCCGGCGAACCACTTCTTCTACCTGCTCAGCGAGGGCAGCGGCGCCAAGACCATCAACGGTGTCGCCTACAACTCGCCGACGTACAACGGCACCGCGGTCACCGGCATCGGCCGGACCAAGGCCGCGGCGATCTGGTACAAGGCGCTCACCACGTACATGACCTCGACGACCAACTACAAGGGCGCCCGTACGGCGACCCTGAACGCGGCGTCGGCGCTGTACGGCGCGTCGAGCACCGAGTACAAGGCGGTGGCGGCGGCCTGGGCGGCCGTCAACGTCAACTGACCCGCTCGACCGAGGGGCGGCACCCGGCGGGAAGGCGACGCCGGGTGCCGCCCTACGCTGGGGCACATGTCTCCTGGGGAATTCACGTACGCGGACGTCGGCGGCACCCGTGAGCCGGGTTTCTGCCCGCCCGGCTTCCACCGCATGGACGTCCGCACCCGGATCGGCGAAGGCCACGAGGTCTTCCGCCGGGCCGCCGAGGCGGTGTGCACCTGGGAGATGCACCGCGCCATCGGCGTCGGCATCGACGCGAGCGCCGACCGCGCCGCCCCCGACGTGACGGTCACCGTCATCCTCGCCGGACTGGTCAAGGCGCCCTGCCGGATCGTCTGGACCGTCGACGAGCCCCGCCGCGCCGGCTGGGCCTACGGCACCCTGCCCGGCCACCCCGAGTGCGGCGAGGAGTCGTTCGTCGTGAACCGCACCGGCGACGGCACGGTCTGGCTGACCGTCTCCGCCTTCAGCCGCGCGGCCCGCTGGTACGCCAGGGCCGGCGGCCCGGCCACCCGCGGTTTCCAGCACGCCTACGCCAAGCGGTGCGGGAAGGCGCTGCGGGCCCTGTGCGACCGGAACCCGGAGTGATCTCGCAGAGCTGACTTCGGCCCCGACCCCGCCCCTGCCGGGTCACCTCATCAGCACCCCCGCCGCCTCCCGCACCTCGTCCGCCGGGACCGTCAGCAGGCCGAGTTCCGCGCCCGAGGCCAGCAGGCGGTGGGCGGGGAGGATGCGGACGGTGTAGCCGAAGGGGCCGGTGCGGTCCAGGGAGAGGGGGCCCTCGTAGACCCACCGGCCCTCCATGTCGGGTCCGCCGGCCGCCTTGAGGGGGACGGCGGAGGCGTCGGCGATGCGGTCCTCGGAGTCGACGCGGCCGGAGACCGCCTGGACCTCGACGTCCTCGGGGGCGAGGTCGCCGAGATTGACGCGGACCCGCAGGGTGAGGGTGGTGCCGAGCTCGGCGGTGGCCGCCGTGGCGGAGGTCTCGACGTGGTCCACCGTCACCCGGTGCCAGGCCGCGCGGACGCGGGCCTTCCACTCGGCCAGCTCCCGCGCCGCGTCCGGGTCCATGGAGCGGTGGGCGAGGGCCGCGGGGGCGTAGAGGCGTTCCACGTACTCCCGGACCATCCGGCCCGCCAGCACCTTGGGGCCGAGCAGGGTGAGCGTCTGGCGGACCATCTCGATCCAGCGGTCCGGCAGCCCGCCCTGGCCGCGCTCGTAGAAGCGCGGGGTGATCCGCTGCTCCAGCAGGTCGTACAGCGCGGCGGCCTCGATGTCGTCCCGGCGGTCGGGGTCGGTGCCGTGGCCGTCGGCGGTGGGGATGGCCCAGCCGAAGTCCGGCTGGAACCACTCGTCCCACCAGCCGTCCAGCACCGACAGGTTCAGGCAGCCGTTGAGCGCCGCCTTCATGCCGCTCGTGCCGCAGGCCTCCAGCGGGCGCAGCGGGTTGTTCAGCCAGATGTCGCAGCCGGGGTAGAGCTTCTGCGCCATCGCCATGCCGTAGTCGGGCAGGAAGACGATCCGGTGGCGCACGCGCGGGTCGTCGGCGAACCGGACCAGCTCCTGGATGAGGCGCTTGCCGCCGTCGTCCGCCGGGTGCGCCTTGCCGGCGACGACGATCTGGACCGGCCGCTCGGGGTGCAGGAGCAGTTCCCTGAGCCGGTCGCGGTCGCGCAGCATCAGCGTCAGGCGCTTGTACGACGGCACGCGGCGGGCGAAGCCGATGGTGAGGACCTCCGGGTCGAGCACCCCGTCGATCCAGCCCAGCTCCGCCGTGCCGGCGCCGCGCTGCCGCCACGCCGTGCGCAGCCGCTCGCGGACCTCCTGCACCAGCTGTTCGCGCAGCGACCGGCGCAGGTCCCAGATGTCCTGGTCGGGGATGTCGGCGACGGCGTCCCAGCGCTCCGAGCCGCCGATCGTCAGGGCGTCCTCGGTGCGCTGGGGGCCGATCTGCCGGGCGCCGAGCCGGAGCACCTCCGGGGCGACCCAGGTGGGGGCGTGCACCCCGTTGGTGACGGAGGTGATCGGCACCTCCTCCGGGTCGAACCCCGGCCACAGCCCGGAGAACATCTCCCGGCTGACCCTGCCGTGCAGCAGCGAGACGCCGTTGGCGCGCTGGGCCAGCCGCAGGCCCATCACGGCCATGTTGAACAGGCCGGGCTCGCCGCCGGGGTAGCTCTCCCCGCCGAGCTGGAGGACGCCGTGCACGTCGATGGCGGGCAGTTCGGCGTCGGGGCCGAAGTGGCGGGCGACCAGCTCCCGGTCGAAGCGGTCGATGCCGGCGGGGACGGGCGTGTGCGTGGTGAAGACGGTGCCGGCCCGCACCGCCTCCAGCGCCGAGTCGAAGTCGAGGCCGTCCGCGCACAGTTCGGCGATCCGCTCCAGGCCGAGGAAGCCCGCGTGTCCCTCGTTCGTGTGGAACACCTCGGGGGCGGGGTGGCCGGTGAGCCGGCAGTACGTGCGCACCGCCCGTACCCCTCCTATGCCGAGCAGCATCTCCTGGAGCAGCCGGTGTTCGCTGCCGCCGCCGTAGAGCCGGTCGGTGACGCCGCGTTCGCCGTGGTCGTTCTCCTCGACGTCCGAGTCGAGCAGCAGCAGCGGCACCCTGCCGACCTGGGCGAGCCAGATCCGGGCGCGCAGCGAGCGGCCGCCGGGCAGGGCGAGGGTCACCTGGGCGGGGGTGCCGTCGGGCTCCTTCAGCAGGGCCAGCGGCAGCTCGTTGGGGTCGAGGACGGGGTAGTGCTCCTGCTGCCAGCCGTCCCGGGAGAGGGTCTGGCGGAAGTAGCCGTGCCGGTAGAGCAGGCCGACGCCGATGAGCGGGACGCCGAGGTCGCTGGCCGCCTTGAGGTGGTCGCCGGCGAGGATGCCGAGACCGCCGGAGTACTGCGGCAGGGCGGCGGTGATGCCGAACTCGGGGGAGAAGTAGGCGATGGCGGCGGGGAGTTCGCCGGGCTGGGTCTGGTACCAGCGGTCGCCGGTGACGTAGTCGTGCAGCTCGTCGGCGACCGTGGTCAGCCGGCGCAGGAAGCGGCGGTCCTCGGCCAGCTCGGCGAGCCGGGCGGGCGGCACGCTGCCCAGCAGCCGGACCGGGTCGCCGCCCGAGGCGGCCCAGCGGTCGGGGTCGACGGACTGGAACAGGTCGCGCGTCTCCGCGTGCCAGGACCAGCGCAGATTGCGCGCCAGGTCGCTCAGCGGCCGGAGGGGTGCGGGGAGAACGGGACGGACGGTGAATCGACGGATCGCCTTCACGGT
The DNA here is from genome assembly GCF_011193355.1 of Streptomyces sp. JB150. Lineage (GTDB taxonomy): Bacteria > Actinomycetota > Actinomycetes > Streptomycetales > Streptomycetaceae > Streptomyces. The sequence goes on along the minus strand of NZ_CP049780.1, from coordinate 5,261,528 downwards.
TCCACCTTGTCGGTGCGCTGACGGACGCGGTGTGCGTTGTTGCCGTTCTTCGGGGTGCTGCCGTGCTTGTGGGTGCTGCGGACTTCGTGGGTGCTGCCGTACGTGTGGGGTCTGCCGTTCTTCTGTGTGCTGTCGTTCTGGATGGTGTTGTCCTTCTCGACGGAGTTGTCTCTGTCGACGGTAGTGGCTACCCGGCCGCGCCGTGGCCGACTCCGCGAGCGCCGCGCCCGGCTCGTCGGACCGTCACCGTCACCCCACCCTGACCGGTATGGCCGATTCCGCACCCCTGGGTCACCTTGGGGGGCTTCGGGCAGCCGCGCGGACGCGGGCGCCGTGCGGAAGGGCGGATACCGGAAGCGCGTGACCCGGGCTGCGTCAGCGGCAGGTCCCCGGTGACGCCGAAAGGGGGAACAGGCGCTGCGCCGACGGCAGGAGGGCAGGTCGCCGAGAAGCGGGGCGCGTGTCAGCCCGGCCCGCGGCACGGCTGTGGACGGCGCGGGGCGGGTACTTCGGCGGCCGCGGCGCCCAACCGGGGCGCGGGATGCACGACTTCGTGCCGCCGTTGTGCCGTATCCGGTCGTCGTGGGCAACGGGGCGTTTCCAGCCAGACTTTTCTCCCTCGCGGGTCCGGGACAGGCCCTCACGGTCGCCGCCGCATGCCGCCCCGGCACTCATGTGTCCTTCTCCTGCGCACCCGTCGCGAGCGTCGCGCCACCGCACCCCGCCGAGCGCCGGAAGACCGGTCCGGCGCAGGTCGCGCGGGTTGCGGCAGCGGGCCGGGCGACCGGTGCGGTGAGCGCGCGCGGGCCCGGTCCGCCGAACCGGCCGCGCCGGGCGCCGCGTTCCCGGCACCACGGTCCGGGCACCGGTCCCGCCACTCCCGGACGGGGCCGGTCTTGTGCGCAGACATACGCGTGAGTAGTTAACAAAGTGCCGGATTGCCCACCCGAACAGTGTGGGAAGGCTCCTGCGGTACACCTCACAGGCACCTCACGCAGAACCCACCTCCCCACAAGCAATCCGCCCACCCACGTTGACGCGGACAGGAGCGGTGATGCCCGCCAAGCACCACTCGTCAGCACCCCCGACCCCCCGTACCGGTACACCCCTCGCGCACCGCGCCGACACGGGCCCGACGACCGCGGAGCTGGCTTCCGCGGGCCGCGAGGCCACCGCCGTCGGACGCATACCGGTTCTCGACGTCCGTCCGCTGGTCCAGCAGGGCCGCCGGCCCGCGAAGGCGGTGACGGGCGAGAGCTTCGAGATCTCGGCCACCGTGTTCCGGGAGGGCCATGACGCGGTCGCCGCCAATGTCGTCCTGCGGGACCCGGACGGCCGGCCCGGCCCGTGGACGCCGATGCGCGAACTCGCCCCCGGCACCGACCGCTGGGGCGCCACCGTGATTGCGGGCGCGCCCGGCCGCTGGACCTACACGGTCGAGGCGTGGGCCGACCCGGTCACCACCTGGCACCACCACGCCCGCATCAAGATCCCGGCCGGGATCGACACCGGGCTCGTCCTGGAGGAGGGCGCACGACTGTACGAACGGGCCGCCGAGGGCATGCCCGCCGGGGAGCGCGGCCCGGTGCTCGCCGCCGTCGACGCCCTGCGCGACGAGTCCCGCCCGGCCGCGGCCCGCCTGGCGGCGGCGCTCACCCCGGAGGTGGAGGCGGCGCTCGCCCGCCACCCCTTGCGGGAGTTGGTCACCGCGTCCGATCCGCTGCCCCTGCTGGTGGAGCGGGAGCGGGCGCTGTACGGCTCGTGGTACGAGTTCTTCCCCCGTTCGGAGGGCACGCCGGAGCGTCCGCACGGTACGTTCCGCACGGCCGCCCGGCGTCTCCCGGCGATCGCGGGGATGGGGTTCGACGTCGTCTACCTGCCGCCCGAGAACACCCCCCTGCGGGAAGGCAGCGAGGAGTACCTGGACTCGGAGAAGTACCAGCTGCGGCCCCGCGACTGGGACGCCCCGCACAGCATCGCCCCGCTCATCACCCGCCTGAACGAGATCCGGCGACGGAGCCCGGCCCTGCGGCAGCTGCGCGATCTCCACTTCCACCACGCGGACCAGGAAGCGGTGATCGCGTACTCGAAGCGGCACGGTTCGAACACGGTTCTGGTGGTCGCGAACCTCGACCCTCACCACACCCAGGAGGCCACGGTCTCGTTGGACATGCCGCAACTCGGCCTGGACTGGCACGAGTCGGTGCCGGTGCGCGACGAGCTCACCGGCGAGACCTATCACTGGGGCAGGGCCAACTACGTGCGCCTGGAACCGGGCCTCCGGCCGGCACACGTCCTCACCGTCCTGCGACCGTCCAACCCGCAGATCGGAGGGTCACCCACACCATGACAGTCAACGAGCCCGTCCCGGACACCTTCGAGGACACGCCCGCCAAGGACCGCGACCCGGAGTGGTTCAAACGCGCCGTCTTCTACGAGGTCCTCGTCCGGTCCTTCCAGGACAGCAACGGCGACGGCGTCGGCGACCTCAAGGGACTGACCGCCAAACTGGACTACCTGCAGTGGCTCGGCGTGGACTGCCTGTGGCTGCCGCCGTTCTTCAAATCCCCCCTCAGGGACGGGGGTTACGACGTCTCCGACTACACCGCCGTGCTCCCGGAGTTCGGTGACCTGGCGGACTTCGTGGAGTTCGTGGACGCCGCCCACCAGCGCGGCATGCGGGTCATCATCGACTTCGTCATGAACCACACCAGCGACCAGCACCCGTGGTTCCAGGAGTCCCGCAAGGACCCGGACGGCCCCTACGGCGACTACTACATGTGGGCCGACGACGACAAGCAGTACCAGGACGCGCGGATCATCTTCGTCGACACCGAGGTCTCCAACTGGACCTTCGACCCGGTCCGCAAGCAGTACTTCTTCCACCGGTTCTTCTCCCACCAGCCGGACCTCAACTACGAGAACCCGGCGGTGCAGGAGGAGATGATCTCCGCGCTGCGGTTCTGGCTGGACCTGGGCATCGACGGGTTCCGGCTGGACGCCGTGCCGTACCTGTACGCCGAGGAGGGCACCAACTGCGAGAACCTCCCGGCGACCCATGAGTTCCTGAAGCGGGTCCGCAAGGAGATCGACGCCCACTACCCCGACACGGTCCTCCTCGCCGAGGCCAACCAGTGGCCGGAGGACGTCGTCGACTACTTCGGCGACTACGCCAGCGGCGGCGACGAATGCCACATGGCCTTCCACTTCCCGGTCATGCCGCGCATCTTCATGGCCGTGCGGCGCGAGTCCCGCTACCCCGTCTCCGAGATCCTGGCCAAGACCCCGGCGATTCCCTCCGGCTGCCAGTGGGGCATCTTCCTGCGCAACCACGACGAGCTGACCCTGGAGATGGTCACCGACGAAGAGCGCGACTACATGTACGCGGAGTACGCCAAGGACCCGCGGATGCGTGCCAACATCGGCATCCGCCGCCGGCTCGCGCCGCTGCTGGACAACGACCGCAACCAGATCGAGCTGTTCACGGCCCTGCTGCTGTCCCTGCCGGGCTCGCCGATCCTCTACTACGGCGACGAGATCGGCATGGGCGACAACATCTGGCTCGGCGACCGGGACGCCGTCCGCACCCCCATGCAGTGGACACCCGACCGCAACGCGGGCTTCTCCACCTGCGACCCCGGCCGCCTCTTCCTCCCCACGATCATGGACCCGGTCTACGGCTACCAGGTCACCAACGTCGAGGCGTCCATGGCATCGCCCTCGTCGCTGCTGCACTGGACCCGGCGCATGATCGAGATCCGCAAGCAGAACCCCGCCTTCGGCCTCGGCTCGTACACCGAACTCCAGTCCTCCAACCCGGCGGTCCTGGCGTTCCTGCGGGAGCACGGCGACGACCTGGTGCTGTGCGTGCACAACTTCTCCCGCTTCCCGCAGCCGACCGAGCTGGATCTGCGGTCCTTCGCCGGATGCCACCCGGTCGAGCTGATCGGCGGGGTCCGCTTCCCCGCCATCGGGGACCTGCCGTACCTGCTGACTCTGGCGGGCCACGGCTTCTACTGGTTCCGGCTCCGCAAGGACACCCCCTAGAACCCGCGGCGGGGCGGTTTCCTCCGCCCCGCCCGGGGCACGCATGCCGTAACCCCCCGAACACTCCGGGCAACCCCCGAAACCTCTTCCGGGGAAAGGACGCAGCCCATGTCGGAAGCCGTCACCCGCCCCGTCCTCTCGGCCGGCCCCGGCCTGCTCGCGTCACTGGAGCCCCTGCTGAGCCAGTGGCTGCCGCGCCAGCGGTGGTTCGCGGGCAAAGGGCGCCCGGTGACCGGGTTCACGCTGGTTGCGGCCACCGAACTCATGCCGCCCGGTGGCCGGCTGGGCCTGTACCACCTGCTGGTCCAGGTTCACCAGCCGCTCACCCCGGTGCCGGGCGCGGCCACCGCCCCCGGCGACTGCTACCAGCTGCTGATAGGCGTGCGCGAGGCGCTGCCGCCGCGGCTGGCGCCCGCGCTGATCGGCCATGTCACCGAGGGCCCCCTCGCCGGGCACACGGTTTACGAGGCCCTGTACGACACCCGCCCCGCCGACCTGCTCCTGGAGGCGCTGCGCACCCAGGCCCGCATCGGCGGACTGCGCTTCGAGCGCGACCCCGGCCAGGAGATCCGGCCCGGTCTCGTCGCCCGCGCGGTGACGGCCGAGCAGTCCAACTCGTCGGTCGTCTATGGCGATACGTTCATTCTCAAGCTGCTGCGCCGGATCGTCCCCGGCGTCAACCCCGACCTGGAGCTGCCGCTGGCGCTGGCCCGCGAGGGCTGCCCCCGGGTGCCCGCGCCCACCGCGTGGCTGCGCGCCGAGCTGGGCGGTGAGGCGTACGTCCTGGGTGTGCTCCAGCCCTACGTCCAGGGCGCGGCCGACGGCTGGGAGCTGGCCCTGCGGGAGCTGGCCAAGGGCCAGGACTTCGGTGCCGAGGCGCGGGCGCTCGGGCGCGCCACCGCCGAGGTGCACACCGCGCTGGCCCGCGCCCTGCCGACCGTCACCCTCGGTCCGGCCCAGCTCCAGCCGCTGGTCGACGCCATGGTCGAGCGGCTGGACGCCGCCGCCCAGGCGGTGCCCGCGCTGCGCCCGTACGCGCCGCGTCTGCGCAGCGCCTTCGAGGCGGTGGCGCAGCTCGGCGCGGAGGGCCGCACCTGGACCGCCCAGCGCGTCCACGGCGATCTGCACCTCGGGCAGTGCCTGCGCTCGCCCGCCGGGCAGTGGACGCTGATCGACTTCGAGGGCGAGCCGGCCAAGTCCCTCGCGGAGCGGCGGATGCCGCAGCCGACCGTGCGGGACGTCGCCGGGATGCTGCGCTCCTTCGACTACGCCGCGCACTCCGTACAGCCGGGCGTGCCGGGCTGGGCGGAGACCTGCCGGGCCGCCTACTGCTCCGGGTACGCGGAGGCCGGCGGGAGCGACCCGCGCCACGACCCGGTGCTGCTGCGCGCGTACGAAACCGACAAAGCGGTGTACGAAGTGGTCTACGAGGCCCGGCACCGTCCCGACTGGCTCCCGGTACCGCTGTCGGCGATACGGCGCCTGGCCTCGACCCCATCGACCTGACCTTCCCTGATCCCTCCCAGGAGGCTCCGCCCGTGACTCCCCGCACCCCCTCCAGCGGTTCGGACCCGCAGCAGACGGCCGAGAATCGCTCCGCGCAGGAGACGGCGGCGAAACAGACCGTGCCTCGCCAGGCGACGGCGAAGAAGGCCGCCGCCAGGAAGACGGCCGCGCAGGCGGCCGCCCGGACACCGGCCCAGAAGGCGGCGGCGAAGAAGACGGTGGCGAAGAAGGCGGCGGCCGGCCGCGCGGACGCCGAGACGACGGTGGCCGAGAAGGCCGCCGCCAAGCGGCCGGCGAAGACCACGGCCGAGTCGGCGGCGGAGAAGGCACCCGCGAAGAAGGCAGCCGTCAAGAAGGCAACCGTCAAGAAGACGGCCGCCAAGCAGCCGGCCGCGAAGAAGACCGCCGCCAGGAAGACGACCGCCGAACGGACCACCGCCGAGAAGACGACAGCGCAAACGCCGCTCGCGGACACGTCGCTCGCCGAGACGGCGACCGCACAGAAGACGACCGCGGAGAAGGCGCTCGCCAAGAAGACCGCGGCCAAGACCACCGACGGGACGGCCACGGTCAAGGCCCCCGCCAGGAAGGCCGCGCAGAAGCGGGCCCCCGTCAAGAAGACACCAGCCAAGAAGACCCCCGCCGAGAAGACACCGGCCAAGAAGACCCCGGTCAAGAAGACACAGGCCGCAAAGGCACCGGCCGGGAAGGCACCCGCGGCGCAGACCCCGGCCGCGGTCCCCCTTGTGGTCCCCGCCCCCACCCCCGCCCTGGACGCCGCCGACCGCGAGCGGCTGCTGTCCGGGACGCATCACGATCCGCACTCCGTGCTGGGCGCGCACCGGGTGCCCGGCGGGGTCGCCTTCCGGGCCTTCCGGCCGTACGCCAGGTCGGTCACGGTCCTGTGCGGGGAGCTGCGGGCGGAGTTGCACGACGACGGTCAGGGCTTCTTCTCCGCGCTGCTCCCCCTCCAGGAGCTGCCGGAGGGGTACCGGCTGGAGGTGGCGTACGAGGAGACGGTGATCGAGACGGAGGACGCGTACCGTTTCCTGCCCACGCTCGGCGAGCTGGACCTGTACCTGATCGGCGAGGGCCGGCACGAGCAGCTGTGGACGGCGCTCGGCGCGCACCCGATGACCCATCAGGGCGTGACCGGCACCCGGTTCACGGTGTGGGCGCCGAACGCCCGGGGCGTGCGCCTGGCCGGCACGTTCAACTTCTGGGACGGCACCGGGTTCCCGATGCGCTCGCTGGGCTCGTCCGGGGTGTGGGAGCTGTTCGTGCCCGGGATCGGCGAAGGTGAGCTGTACAAGTTCGAGATCACCCGGCCGGACGGTTCGCGGACGCTGCGCGCGGACCCCATGGCCCGCCGCACCGAGATTCCGCCGAACACGTCGTCGGTCATCCACGCGTCGGCGTACGAGTGGGGCGACGCGCAGTGGCTGGCCCGCCGCGCGGAGCGGCCCGCGCACGAGGCGCCCCTGTCCGTCTACGAGGTCCACCTGCCCTCGTGGCGTCCGGGGCTGACGTACCGCCAGCTGGCCGAGCAGCTCCCGGCGTACGTCAAGGACATGGGCTTCACCCACGTGGAGCTGATGCCGATCGCCGAGCACCCCTTCGGCGGCTCCTGGGGCTACCAGGTCACCGGCTTCTACGCGCCGACCGCCCGGCTCGGCACCCCGGACGACTTCAAGTACCTGGTGGACGCGCTGCACCAGGCGGGCATCGGCGTCCTCATGGACTGGGTGCCCGCGCACTTCCCGCGCGACGACTGGGCGCTGGCCGAGTTCGACGGCCGGCCGCTGTACGAGCACCCCGACCCGCGGCGGTCGGCGCACCCCGACTGGGGCACGCTGGAGTTCGACTTCGGGCGGCGCGAGGTGCGCAACTTCCTGGTCGCCAACGCGGTGTACTGGTGCGAGGAGTTCCACATCGACGGGCTGCGGGTGGACGCGGTCGCCTCGATGCTCTACCTGGACTACTCGCGCGAGCCGGGCCAGTGGGTGCCCAACGAGCACGGCGGGCGGGAGAACCTGGACGCGGTGGCGTTCCTGCAGGAGATGAACGCGACCGTGTACCGCAGGGCGCCCGGCGTGGTGACGATCGCCGAGGAGTCCACCGCCTGGGACGGCGTGACCCGCGCGACCCATCACAAGGGCCCGAGCGGCTTCGGCGGCCTCGGCTTCGGGCTGAAGTGGAACATGGGCTGGATGCACGACTCGCTCCAGTACATGAGCAAGGACCCGGTGCACCGCAGGCACCACCACCACGAGATGACCTTCTCGATGGTGTACGCGTACAGCGAGAACTACGTCCTGCCGATCTCCCACGACGAGGTCGTGCACGGCAAGCGGTCGCTGGTGTCGAAGATGCCGGGCGACTGGTGGCAGCAGCGCGCCAACCACCGCGCCTACCTGGGCTTCATGTGGGCCCACCCGGGCAAGCAACTGCTCTTCATGGGCCAGGAGTTCGCGCAGGGCGCGGAGTGGTCGGAGGCGCACGGCCCGGACTGGTGGCTGCTCGACCCGGCGTACGGCGCGGAGGCCGACCACCGCGGGGTGCGCGACCTGGTGCGGGACCTCAACACCGTCTACCGCGCCACCCCGGCCCTGTGGGAGCGGGACGTCCACCCGGACGGCTTCCAGTGGATCGTCGCGGACGCCGCCGACGACAACGTGCTCGCCTTCCTGCGCCTGGACGCGGAGGGCACGCCGCTGCTGTCGGTCAGCAACTTCTCCCCCGTGGTCCGCCAGGACTACCGCCTCGGCGTCCCCGACGACATCCCCGCCTGGCACGAGGTCCTGAACACCGACGCCGCCCGCTACGGCGGCAGCGACGTCACCCGGCCCGACCCCGTCAAGCCGGAGCCCCAGGGCTGGCACGGCCGCCCCGCGAGCATCCGGCTGACGCTGCCCCCGCTGGCTACGGTGTGGCTGCGGCCTGCCTGAGCCCGTCCGGGAGGGCCCCGGTGTGCAGGACGCCGAGCCGCTGGGTGGCGCGGGTCAGGGCGACGTAGAGGTCGCTGGTGCCGTACCGGGCGGGTTCGACGACCAGGACGGAGTCGAACTCCAGGCCCTTGGCCTGGCGCGGGTCGAGCAGGACGACGGTCCGCGTCAGGTCGGGTTCGGCGCCGGCGGTCACCCCGTCGAGCCGGGCGGCGAGGCTGCGGTGCAGGTCGCGCGGGGCGATGACGGCGAGGCGTCCCTCGGCGGGGGTGAGTTCGGCGACCGCCTTCGCGACCGCGCCGGGCAGGTCGTCGGTGGCGCGCACCCAGGGCCGTACGCCCGTGGAGCGGACCGAGCTCGGCGGTTCGAAGTCCGGGTCGACGGCCCGGACGACGGCCGCCGCGAGGTCCATGATCTCGGCAGGGGTGCGGTAGTTGACGCGGAGCCGGGTGTGCTCCCAGCGGTCCTCGACGTACGGCTGGAGGATCTCCCGCCAGGAGCCGACGCCGGCCGCTTCGGCGGTCTGCGCGGGGTCGCCGACCAGGGTCATCGAGCGGGTCGGGCTGCGCCGCATCAGCAGCCGCCACGCCATCGGCGACAGCTCCTGCGCCTCGTCGACGATGATGTGCCCGAACGCCCAGGTGCGGTCGGCCGCCGCGCGCTCGGCGGCGCTGCGGTGGTCGGCCTCCTCGTGCCGCTCGGCGAACCGCTCGGCGTCGATGATGTCGTGCGCGGACAGCACCTCGGAGGCCTCCGGGTCGTCCTCCTCCTTGTCCTCGAACTCGTACGTCCGGGAGGCGTACGACACGTCCAGCACGCCCTGCGCGTAGGCGACCTGGGTCTCCCGCTCCCGCTCGGCGCGGGCGCGGGCCGCGCGGTCGTCCTCGCCGAGGAGTTCGGCCGCCTCGTCCAGCAGGGGTACGTCCGCGACCGTCCAGGCCCGGGTGACCGGGCGGCGGATGGCGGCGGCGTCCTCGTCGGAGACGTAGCCCTCCGGGTCGGCGAGGAAGTCGGCGACCAGCCGCTGCGGGGTGAGCACCGGCCACAACTGATCGATCGCGGCCCACACCTCGGGGTTCTCGGCGAGGTCGTCGCGGATCTGGGTGATGTCGGCGGCGTCCAGCAGGCTGGAGCCGTCGTAGGGGTCGGTGCCGATGCGCTCGGCGTACAGCTCGGTGAGGGTGTTGAGGATGTGGCCCTCGAAGTGCTCGCGGGCGGCGTTGTGCGGCAGCTTCGCGGCGCGGGTCCTCTCGCGGGCGACGCTCACCAGGCCGTCGTCGAGCATCAGCACCTCCCGGTCGTGCTCGATCGCGATGACCGGGTCGGGCAGCGCCTGCCGGTCGCGTACGACGGCGGCGAGCACGTCGGCCATGTCGGCGCGGCCCTTGACCGCGGCGGCCTCCGGCGTGTCCCTGGCCGTCGCCTTCACGCCGGGGTACAGCTCGCCGACGGTGGCCAGCAGCACGCCGGTCTCGCCGAGGGAGGGCAGCACCTCGCCGATGTAGCCGAGGAAGGCCGGGTTGGGGCCGACGATCAGCACGGCCCGCCTGGCGAGCAGTTCCCGGTGCTCGTAGAGGAGGTAGGCGGCGCGGTGCAGGGCGACGGCGGTCTTGCCGGTGCCGGGGCCGCCCTCCACCACCAGGACGCCGCGGTGCGGGGCGCGGATGATCTCGTCCTGCTCGGCCTGGATGGTCTGGACGATGTCGCTCATCCGGCCGGTGCGCGCGGAGTTCAGCGCGGCGAGCAGCACCGCGTCGCCGCTGGGGTCCTCGTGGCCGGTGCGCTCCCGGTCGCCGACGTCGAGGAACTCGTCGTGCAGGGCGGTGACCGTGCGGCCCTCGGTGGCGATGTGCCGGCGGCGGCGCAGGCCCATCGGGGTGTGGCCGGTGGCCAGGTAGAAGGGCCGGGCGACGTCCGCGCGCCAGTCGATGAGGACCGGGGTGCGCTCGGCGTCGTCGGCGCGCAGGCCGATGCGGCCGATGTGGTGCCGGACGCCGGAGGTCAGGTCGATCCGGCCGAAGCACAGGGAGCCGTCGACCGCGTTGAGCGCGGCGAGCAGCCCGGAGCGCTCGGCGACCAGGATGTCGCGCTCCAGCCGGGCCTGCATCGGCTTGTCGCCCTGGGCGAGAGCGTCCGTGACCGAGGACTCGGTCTCGCCGCGCAGGACGTCGACGCGCGCGTACAGATCGTCGATGAATTCCTGCTCCTGACGCATTTCATCGTCTGGAAATTCGGAGTTTGACAATTCCGCTCCCGGCCGGATATACTGTGGTCGCTGAACTTTCCCGCGACCATGTAATTGAAGTCGCGAACCATTGAATATACGCAAAGAAATCCCCCGGGCGCAATTGCCCGGGGGATTTCTCGTGGTTCTCGTACCTCTCGCGCCGGGGGGCGTCAGAGCGCTTCGGCGATCTCCTCCAGCAGCCGCCGCTTGGGCCGCGCCCCCACCATCGACCGCACCGGCTCCCCGTCCCGGAAGACCATGAAGGTCGGCATGGACAGCACCTTGTAGGCGTTCGTGGTCTCCGGATTGGTGTCCACGTCCAGCTGCACCACCTTCAGCCGCTCCCCCTCCTCGGCGGCCACCGCGCTGAGCACCGGCCCCATCTGCCGGCACGGCGGGCACCAGTCGGCGGTGAACTCCACCAGCACCGGCAGCTCCGATCCGATCACCTCCGCCGCGAAGTCCGCGTCCGTCACCTCGGCCACACCCGCTGCCCTGATCACAACACCTGCCCTCCCAGTTCGCACATCGGATCCTCGGCCAGCGCCAGCCGTACCCCGATCTTCGCCCGCACCGCCTGCAACTCGCCGATCAGCGCGTCGAGTTCGTCCAGCTTGCGGCGGTACACCGCGAGCGACGCCGGGCACACGTCGCCCTCCGGGTGCCCGGCGCGCAGACACTCCACGAAGGGCCGCGTCTCCTCCAGGTCGAACCCGAAGTCCTGCAACGTCCTGATCTGCCGCAGCAGCCGCAGATCCGACTCGTCGTAGTCCCGGTACCCCTTGTCGTCACGCCGCGCGGGCAGCAGCCCCCGCGCCTCGTAGTACCGCAGCGCCCGCGTGGTGGTCCCGGCCCGTGTGGCCAGCTCGCCGATTCGCATACACCCGAACGTAAGCCTTGACGCCGAGGTCAAGGCAAGGGTGCCCGGGAGGGGGGTGGGGGGTGGGGGTTACGGCGGTAGGGAGCGGGCGCCGGGGCCCCGGCGGGCAGTGGAGGGGGCGGGTGCCTTGCGGCGGCGGGGTGGGGCGGGGCGAGCGGGGTGCGTGCCCCTGGCGGCACGCACAGGCGGCGGGCCGCAGGCCGGACGCGAGGCCGCAGGCCGGGCGCGGGGGCCGCGTGACTCGCCTGCCGTTGGTCCCCGTGGCGGCTAGGATCGCGGCATGGCCCTGATCACCAGTGACGTCGATCGCTTCGAGGCCGCGCGGCCCCGGCTGGAGGCCATCGCCTACCGGCTGCTCGGCTCGGCGAGCGAGGCGGAGGACGCCGTGCAGGAAACGTTCCTGCGCTGGCAGGCCGCCGACGTCCGGCAGATCGAGGTGCCCGAGGCCTGGCTGACCAAGGTCCTCACCAACCTCTGCCTCAACCTCCTCACGTCCGCCCGCGCCCGCCGGGAGACGTACGTGGGCCAGTGGCTCCCCGAGCCGCTGCTCGCCGGGGACCCGATGCTCGGCCCGGCCGACAGCGCCGAACAGCGCGAGTCGGTGTCGTACGCCGTCCTCGTCCTGCTGGAGCGCCTGTCCCCGAGCGAGCGCGCCGTCTACGTGCTCCGCGAGGCCTTCGACTACCCGCACCGGGAGATCGCCGAGATCCTGGACATCACCGAGGCGGCCAGCCAGCAGATCTTCCACCGGGCCAAGAAGCACGTGGCGGCCGGCAAGGCGCGCGCCCGGATCGACGAGGCCGCCGCCCGCGCGATCGTCGAGGAGTTCCTGGCCGCCGCGACCAGCGGCCGTACCGAGCCCCTCGTCCGCCTGCTCACCCAGGACGCCGTCTCCGTCGGCGACGGCGGCGGCAAGGTCCCCGCCCGCACGAAGGCCTTCGAGGGCGCGCTCGCGGTCGCCAGGTTCCTGCGCGGCCTGTTCAAGCCCAGCGCCGCCAAGCGGGCGCTCGTCGGCGGCGCGCTCGAGATCCACGCCACCACCGCGAACGGCGAGCCCGCGTTCGTGGCGGTCGTGGACGGCCGGGTCGTCGGGATCACCTGTCTGGAGGTCACCGAGGAGGGCATCGCCGCGGTCCGCAGCCAGGTCAACCCGGACAAGCTCGTCCGCGCGAGCGAGCGGTGGGCCGCCGGGCGCCTCGGCGGCACCCCGCTCCACACCCTCTGACGTCATGTGACGTGCTTCACATCCTGATCCCGTCAGGAATCGCGGGGCTGCCCGGTTCAAGGGGCACCACGCAGTTCCCGCAGACAGGAGCAGACACATGCAGCACCGCATCGTCGTCCTCGGAGCCGGCTACACCGGAGCCATCGCCGCCGGCCGCCTCGCCCGGCGGCTGCACCGCGCGGACGTCGCCATCACCCTCGTCAACCCCGAGCCCGACTTCGTCGAGCGCGTCCGGCTGCACCAGCTCGCGACCGGCCAGCCCCTGCGGTACCGGCCGCTGCACGAGATGTTCGCCGGCACGGGCGTCGCGCTGAAGCTCGCGAAGGTCACCGCCGTGGACGCGGACCGCAAGACGGTGTCGGTCACCGCCGTCGACGGCTCCGGGCGCGAGGAACTGGAGTACGACACGCTGGTCTACGCCCTCGGCAGCGGCTGGAACGACGGAGGCGTCCCCGGTGTCGCCGCCCACGCCCACGACATCGCGAGCCGCCCCGGCGCCCTGCGCCTGCGCGACCGCCTGGCCGCCCTGGAGGCCGGCCGGCCCGTGGTGGTGGTCGGCGGCGGCCTGACCGGCCTGGAGGCCGCGACCGAGATCGCCGAGGCCCGCCCGGACCTCGCTGTCTCCCTGGCCGTCCGCGGCGCCCTCGGCGACTGGCTCTCGAAGAAGGGCCGCGCCCACCTGCGGACGGTGGTGGACCGGCTCGGCATCACGGTCCACGAGGACACCGAGGTCGCCGCCGTGGCGGCGGACAGCGTGACGACGGCCGACGGCCGCACCCTCCCCGCCGAGGTGACCGTGTGGACCACCGGCTTCGCCGTCCACCCGGTCGCCCGGGCCACCACCCTGGAGGTCACCGACCGGGGCCAGATCGTGGTCGACGGCACGATGCGCTCGGTCTCCCACCCGGACGTGTACGCCGTGGGTGACGCGGCGATGGCCATCGGCCCGAGCGACAAGCCGCTGCGGATGTCCTGCGCCTCGGGCGTCCCGATGGCCTGGCAGGCCGCCGACGCCATCGCCGCGCGTCTCGCTGGGACCAAGGTCCCGCACCTCTCGATCCGCTACTACCAGCAGTGCGTCTCCCTGGGCCGCAAGGACGGCCTGATCCAGTTCGTCACCGCCGACGACCGGGCGAAGGACGGCGCCATGACGGGCCGCGTGGCCGCCCTCTACAAGGAACTGATCTGCAAGGGCGCGACCTGGGGCGTCGCCAACCCCACCGGGGGCCTGCCGAGCCGGCGCCGCCACGTCACCCGGCAGGAGGCCGGGAGCCACGGACGGGCGGAGGTGGCGGCGTGAGGGGGACTCCGGCCGGCGGACCGGCCGGAGGGGGCCACCGGGGCCGCCCGGCCCGAGGGGCCTGACAGGGGAAAGGGGGCGGCTGACCTCACCCGCCCCCGGCCGGACCGCCGGCACCTGCCGACGTACCCACGACGTCGGCCGACGCCGGCGGTCCGGCCCCCGGACGTCCCGGAGCCTCGCCCACCGACCGACAGCGGGTACGGTCACTGATCGACGGCGCCAGGCCTCCACCCCGCAGGCCCCCGGATCCCGGATCCCGGCTTCCGGCTCCCGGCTCCCGGCTCCCGGCTCCCGGCTCCCGGCTCCCAGCCGACGGGCGCCCCAGCCCCCCGGCTCACGGGCCTCCGCCCACCGGCCGACAGCCGTACCGCTCACCGCCCGACAGCGGGCCGGAGCACCAGCCCGCGGGCGCCCCGGCCGCGATTCGACCGGCCTCACCACCGCCGGCCGCAGGCCGCCGGCCGGCCTGCGTGGTCTACGCCTTCGCCAGTTCCACCCGCTGCTCCCGTTCCGGCAGCTCCGTGCCGGCCTCGGTGTCCGCCGGGGCGGAGCCGTGGTCGTCGAGGAGAGTCTTCTCGTCGAACGGGGCCCGGCCCGCGAGGACCTCGGCGACCCGCTCCTTGTCGATCTCCTTGGTCCAGGTGCCGATCAGGACGGTGGCGACCGCGTTGCCCGCGAAATTGGTCAGGGCGCGCGCCTCGCTCATGAAGCGGTCGATGCCGACGATGAGCCCGATGCCGTCGACCAGGGCCGGCTTGTGCGACTGGAGGCCGCCCGCGAGGGTGGCGAGCCCGGCGCCGGTCACACCCGCCGCGCCCTTGGAGGCGACCAGCAGGAACAGCAGCAGGGGGATCTGCTCGCCGACCGACATCGGCGTACCCATGGCGTCGGCGATGAACAGGGACGCCATGGTCATGTAGATCATGGTGCCGTCGAGGTTGAAGGAGTAGCCGGTCGGGACGGTGATGCCGACGACCGGCTTGCTGACGCCCAGGTGCTCCATCTTGGCGATGAGCCGCGGCAGCGCGGACTCCGAGGAGGACGTGGACAGGATCAGCAGGAACTCACGGCCCAGGTACTTGAAGAACGTGAGGATGTTCAGCCCGGACACGATCCGCAGCAGCGCGCCGAGGACGAGGAAGACGAACAGGAAACAGGTGACGTAGAAGCCGAGCATCAGCACGGCGAGGCTCTTGAGCGCGTCCAGGCCCGCGGAGCCGGTGACGGCGGCGATGGCACCGAAGGCACCGATGGGCGCGGCCCACATCACCATGGCGAGGATGCGGAAGACCAGCCGCTGGATGTGTTCGACCCCGCGCAGGATCGGCTGGCCGGCGGAGCCCATGGCCTGGAGGGCGAACCCGGCGAGCAGCGCGATGAGCAGGGTCTGGAGCACCTCGCCCTGGGTGAAGGCGGAGACGATCGTGGTGGGGATGATGCCGAGCAGGAACTCGGTGGTGTCCTTGGCCTCTCCGTCGACCTGGGCGTGCCCGGCGTCCTTCACCGCGTCGGTGACGGCGAGCCCGGTGCCCGGCTCCAGGATGTTGCCGACGACGAGACCGATGGCGAGGGCGACCAGCGACATCGCGAGGAAGTAGACCAGGGCGATGCCGCCCACGGCGCCCACCTTCGCGGCCTTCCGCACCGAACCGATACCGAGCACGATCGTGCAGAAGATGATCGGCGAGATCATCATCTTGATCAGGTTCACAAAGCCCGTACCGATGGGCTTCAGCTCCACCGCGAAGTCCGGAGCGGCCAGACCCACGGCGATGCCGAGGGCCACCGCGATGATCACCGCGATGTAGAGATAGTGGGTGCGGTCCCGCTTGTCCCGCTTGCCCGAAGGAGCGGGGGCTGCGGCAGGTGCCGTTTCGGGTGTGCTGGTCACGGCTGCCCTCCTTGACGACGTCGTCGGCATCACCGGCGTGCGGCTCACGTCCGGGGGAAGATGCGGGATTCTCCGGGGGAAGGACCGGCGAATCTCCGGGGAATGCACGTGACTATCTCCCGGCCTGTGAGGGCGGTCACCCTTCCGTTCATTTAGTTCACACTTCGGCGGAGAGGCAGACTGATGCCCATGCGCATCCCGTCCGTCCCCCGCCCCCGCAGCCTGGCCGGCCAGCTCTTCGCCATGCAGGCCGTGCTCATCGCGGTGGTCGTCGCCGGGTACGCGCTCTTCACCTACGTCAGCGACCGCCGCCAGGCCGAGGAGGCGGCCGGCCGCCAGGCCACCGCGGTGGCCCGCTCGGTCGCCGACTCCCCCTCCGTACGGGAGGCGATCCGCACCCCCGACCCGACGGCCGCGCTCCAGCCGTACGCGCTGCGGGTCATGCGGGACACCGACGTCGACTTCGTCACGATCATGAATCCGCGGGGCATCCGCTGGACGCACCCCCGGCGGAGCGAGATAGGCCAGCGCTTCCTGGGCCACACCGAGCGCGCCCTGCGGGGCGAGACCTTCACCGAGACGTACACCGGGACCCTCGGCCCGTCCGTGCGCGCGGTCACCCCCGTGGTGGAGGCGGACGGGAGGATCGTCGGCCTGGTCAGCGCGGGCATACGGGTCGAGGCGATCACCGAGCGGGTCCGCGGCCAGCTGACCGCGCTGCTGGGCGTGGCGGCGGGCGCCCTGGCCCTGGGCGCGATCGGCACGTACGTGATCAACGCCCGGCTGCGCCGCCACACCCACGGCATGAACGCGACCGAGCTGAGCCGCATGCACGACTACCACCAGGCGGCACTGCACGCCGTGCGCGAGGGGCTGCTGATGCTCGACGGGCAGTACAGGGTGGCGCTGATCAACGACGGCGGCCGGGAACTGCTCGGCGTGTCCGGTGAGGTGATCGGCCGCTCGGTGGCGGAGCTGGGCCTGCCCGCGCCGCTGACGGGCGCGCTGCTGGGCTCCGGGCCGCGCGTGGACGAGGTGCACCTGACCACCGACCGGGTGCTGGTGGTGAACACCTCGCCGGTGTCGGGCGGGGAACGCCGCGGCACGGTCGTCACCCTGCGCGACGTGACGGAACTGCAGTCCCTCATGGGCGAGCTCGACTCGGAGCGCGGCTTCACCCAGGCCCTGCGCTCCCAGGCGCACGAGGCCGCCAACCGCCTGCACACGGTCGTCTCGCTGATCGAGCTGGGCCGCGAGCAGGAGGCGGTCGCCTTCGCCACCGCCGAACTGGAACTGGCCCAGGCACTGACGGACCAGGTGGTGGCGGCGGTCGGCGAACCGGTCCTCGCGGCCCTGCTGCTGGGCAAGACGGCCCAGGCCAACGAGCGGGGCGTGGAACTTGAGGTGTCGGCGGACAGCCGTCTCGACGACGGGGTGCTGCCGGAGGACTTGCCCTCCCGCGACCTGGTCACCATCCTCGGCAACCTCATCGACAACGCGGTCGACGCGGCCCAGGGCAGTGTCCGGGCACGGGTCACGGTCGCGGCGTACACGCAGGACGGCGAACTGGTGCTGCGGGTGTCGGACACCGGCGCGGGCGTGGACCCGTCGCAGGCGGACCTGGTCTTCCAGCGCGGCTTCTCCACCAAGCCGGCACCGGCCGGCCCCGGCGGCCGGGCCCGCGGCCTGGGCCTGGCCCTGGTCCGGCAGACCGTGCACCGCCACGGCGGCGCCCTGTCGGTGGCGACGGCCGAGGGCGGGGGCGCCCGGTTCGAGGTACGGCTGCCCCTGCGCACGGCCCCGGTCGCCGGAGGTACGTCATGACGCCGCCGGCCGCCGAGCCGATCCGCGTCCTCGTCGTCGAGGACGACCCCGTCGCCGCCGACGCGCACGTGATGTACGTCGGCCGGGTCCCGGGTTTCGTCGCCGTCGGCACGGCGCACACCGGCGCGGAGGCGCGCCGCGCGCTGGACCGCACCCCGGTGGACCTGCTGCTGCTGGACCTGCACCTGCCGGACGTCCACGGCCTGCAACTGGCCCGCTCCCTGCGGGCGGCCGGCCACCACGCGGACGTCATCGCGGTCACGTCGGCGCGCGACCTGACGGTCGTCCGGGAGGGGGTGTCGCTCGGCGTCGTGCAGTACGTCCTGAAGCCCTTCACCTTCGCGACCCTCAGGGACCGGCTGGTCCGCTACGCCGAGTTCCGCGGCGCGGCGGGCGAGGCGAGCGGTCAGGACGAGGTGGACCGCGCCCTGGCCACCCTGCGCGCCCCCGGCCCCGCGGCCCTCCCGAAGGGCCTCAGCGCACCGACCCTGGAACGGGTGACGGCCGCCCTGCGGGAGGCGGAGGAAGGACTCACCGCGGCGGGCGTGGCCGAGGCGGTGGGCATCTCCCGCATCACGGCCCGCCGCTATCTGGAGCATCTGGTGGACGCGGGGAGGGCGGGACGGAGTCCGCTGTACGGGCAGGTGGGGCGGCCGGAGCTGGTGTACCGGTGGGTGCGGGGTCCTCGGTGAGGGCGTCGGCCCAGGCGCGGGCCCGGGCGGCTTCCTCCGCGGCGTCGGCCCGGGCATAGGCGTCGGCGGCCCGGAGAAAGCAGGTGCGGGCTTCGGCGGGACGGTGGACGATCACGTGGGTGGCGGCCAGGTTGCGGAGGGACGTGCCCGCCCTGTACCAGTCCTTGAACTCCCGGTAGATCTCCAGGGCCTTGCCGTACGCCTCGATCGCCTCGTCCGGCCGGCCCGCCGCCAACAGGGCGACACCGAGGTTGTTCCACACGCCCGCCTCGCGGGGCCGGTTCCCGATGGCCCGGCACAGGTCGCGCGCGCGGGTGTGAGCGTCGATCGCCTCCTCGGCCCGGCCCGCCTTCCACAGGTCGGTGCCGAGGTTGCTCCACGCCCTGGCCTCGCCGTGGCGGTCCCCGGCGGCCCGGCACAGGTCCCGGGCCCGGGTGTCGGCGTCGATCGCCTCCTCCACCCGGCCCGCCTGCCGCAAGGCGGTGCCGAGGTTGCTCCACACACCCGCCTCGCCGTGGCGGTCCCCGGCGGCCCGGCACAGGTCCCGGGCCCGGGAGTGGGCGTCGATCGCCTCCTCCGCCCGGCCCGCCTGCCGCAGGGCGAGGCCGAGGTTGTTCAACGCCGCGGCCTCGCGGCGGCGGTTCCCGGCGCGGTGAGCCGCCTCCTGGGCGGCACGGGAGACGGTGATCCAGTCGTCGAAGTACCGCCGCCAGTCCAGATATGCCCCCAGGCACAGGGCCAGCCCCACCGCCGTGCCGGCGAGCCGCTCCTCCCGCGCCCACGACGCCGCCGCCACCAGCCCCGCCCGTTCGCCGTCCACCCACGTCAGCGCCTGCTCACGGTGCGCGAACCGCTGCGGCTCCGGTTCGCCCTGCAGCCACCGCACCCGCTCGTTCGCCGCGTCCACCCACCGGTGGTAGCACTCCAGCACCCGCTGCCGCGCGGCCACGCCCTCCTCCGGGGCCACCACACCCGCCCCGAACACCCGCACCAGGTCGTGCAACCGCCACCACCCGCGCCCGCTCGCCCGCTCGACGAGATGGGCCCGCGCCAGGGCCTTCAGCTCCCGGGCCGGCGGCGCGTCCGTACCGGCCAGCGCGGCGGCGACCTCGTCGCTGATCTCCGGGCCGGGCGCGATGGCGAGCAGCCGCAGCACACGCGCCTGCTCGGGCGGCAGCCGCCGGTAGGAGAGATCGAACGCCGCACGCACACTCCGCTCGCCGTCATCGAGATACGACAACCGATCACGCGACTCGGCGAGCTCCCCGACGAGTTCCCCCACCGGCATCTCGCGGTCCTCCGCCAGCAGCGCGGCCGCGATCTGCAAGGCCAGCGGCAGATGGCCGCAGAGCCCGGCGAGCCGCCCGGCGGCCTCCGGGTCGTCGCGCACCCGGCGGTCCCGCGGATCCGCGATCCGCAGCGCGAGGTCCAGAACCTCGTACGCCGCCTCGGGGGTGAGCTGGTCCAACGGCACGAGCCGCGCCCCCAGTTGCGGCAGCCGGTCCCGGGACGTCACGAGCACCCGGTGCCGTGCGCTCCCCGGCACCAAGGGCCGGACCTGATCCGGCGACGACGCGTTGTCGGCAAGGAGCAACACCGCACCGCGCTCACGCGCGCGCCGGGCCAGCACCGACCGGTACAGCACCGCCTGTTCGTCCACCGTCGCCGGGATGTGCTCGGGCTCGACGCCGAGGGCGCGCAGCAGGGCCTGCAGGGCCGGACCGGCGGTCACGGGCGCGTCGTCGTATCCATGCAGGTCGACGAAGAGAACCCCGCCCGGGAACCACCCCCGCTCCCGCGCCGCGTGCGCCGCCTGCACCGCCAGCGCCGTCTTCCCGATGCCGCCCAGCCCGGACACGGCGGTGACGAGCACGGCCTGCTCCGGATCGCCCGGCGCGGCCGGGTCGAGCGCGTCGAGGAGCCGGCCCAGCTCCGCGTCCCGCCCGGTGAAGCCGGCGGCCTTGGCGGGCAGGGAGTCGAGCGCGGTGGGCGCGGGGGCCTGGGCGACCCCGGTGACCGGCCCGTAGAAGGTGCCGCCCCGGAAGTCGACGTGATCAGCACTCATGCCACGTCCTCACCCCCGCCGAACGGCAGCGCGTACACCACGACCTGCACCGCGAGCCCGACCACGACGCACGCCTCGACCACCGAGATCATCAACAAACCCCGGCTGACCTCCCCGGCCCAGTACACGGCGAGCGCGCTCAGCGGTACGACGCAGAAGGCGAGCAGGTCGACCACGAGCTGCGTGACCTTCCGGGCCACCCGCCGCGCGTCCCCGCGGTGAAAGCTCTCCCACCGGAAGACGGACTCCTCACCGGCGAGCCGCGCGAGCCGGGGCCCCAGCTCACCGCGGATGTACGCCCCGATGGCGGAGATCTTCTGGTCGTTGACGAGATACGTCCACCCCAGCACCACACACACCGGCGGCAGCGCGAGCAGCATCGACGCCTGCTTGGCCTGCGCCGCGGCCGCGATGACGGCGGCGACGACGGCGAGGGTGACGTACAGCAGGTTGTCCCGGAACCCGATCCGCGCCTTCTGCTCGTCCTTGACGCTCTGGTACTCGGCGAGCAGCAACTGCCCGGCGGTGACGTCACTCTCGTCCGGCACGTCGTCGCCCTTCTCCCCCGCTGTCCAACAGCCCGCCGTTTGCGACCACTTGGCAGTACTTTAGGGGTGTGCCGCAGACACATCCCAGGGTTCCCACCGTTGTCGTCCTCACCGCGCTCGCACTGGAGTACGCCGCCGTGCGCGGGCACATCGAGCATCGGGAGGAGTTCGTGCACCGCGACGGCACCCGTATCGAGCAAGGACGCCTCGCGGGCACCGACTGGTACGTCGCGCTCGCCGAACTCGGCGAGGGAGAGAGAACGGCGGCGTCCCTCACGACCCAGCTCATCGAGTGGCTGCGCCCGGAGGCGGTGCTGTTCGTCGGGGTCGCGGGGAGCCTCAAGGACGACATCGCGATCGGGGACGTCGTCGTGGGCACGAAGGTGTACGGCATCCACGGCGGCAAGTGGGCCCCTGGCGGTTTCCTGTCCCGCCCGGAGTCCTGGCCGGGCTCCAACGCACTGGTGCAGGCAGCGCGTTCGGCGGTCCGGGACATGCCCGCCGTACGCACGCACTTCAAGCCGATCGCCTCCGGGGACGTGGTCCTCGCGGACGCCGAGGCGCGGATCGCGAAGGATCTGCGTGAGCACTACAACGACGCGGCGGCCATCGAGATGGAGGGCTCCGGCGCGGCGCACGCGGCACATCTCAGCGGGCAGGTGCACGCGCTGGTGATCCGCGGGATCAGCGACCGCGCGGACGCGCGCAAGCACACGGCCGACGCGGCCGGCTCCCAGGAGCGGGCCGCCGCGCAGGCGGCGTCGGTGGCCGTGGAGGTGCTGCGCAAGCACCACCCGCGCGCCCGGGCCTCCGACTCCCGGGAGGGCCCCCATACCGGCGGGGACCACATCGACTTCCGGGGCAGCACCTTCTACGGCCCGGTCATCGGCAAGCAGCAGTAGCCCCGCCGCCAAGGCCCCGGTCCACGGCCCGGTCCCGGTCGCGACGACCACCCTCCCACCCCGCCCTCCCGGTTTCACGGGCCGCACGGAGGAACTGGACCGCCTGCTGCCCCGCCTGGCCCCCGCCTCGGAGGAGGGCACCCCGCTCCTCATCTCGGCTGTCACGGGCATGGGCGGCATCGGCAAGACGGCCCTGGCGGTGGAGGCGGCGCACCGGGCCCGCGCAAAGGGCTGGTTCCCGGGCGGGTTCCTGTTCGTGGACCTGCGCGGCTACGACGACAACCCGGTGACGGCGGACCAGGCGGTGCTGGCCCTGCTGGCGCGATGGGCGTACGGGGCACGGACCTCCCACCCACGACGCCCCGCCAGTACGACGCGTACCGCACCCTGCTGGCCGAGCGGCGCGACCGGACGCTGCTGATCCTGGACAACGCCTCGGACCCGTCCCAGTACGTCCCGCTGCTCCCCGGCACGGACCACCATCGGGTGGTCATCACGTCCCGGAACCGCCCGGACACGCTCCCCGTACGGGTCATCGACCTGGAAACCCTGGATCCCGAGGAGTCCGCCGCCCTCGTCGCCCGCGCGCTGCACGACGCCGACGAACGCGACGACCGTCCGTCCCGCGAGCCGGACGCCCTTCGAGAACTGACCTTCCTCTGCGGCCACTTGCCCCTCGCTCTTCAGATCGCCGCCGCGATGCTGCGCAGGCGCCGCCACCGGGACATCGCCTCACTGGTGACCGAGATCAAGGGGGTCGGGGACCCCACGGTGGTCCTGGACAAGGGCAGCCGGGGTACCGACGTGTACGGCCGCACCCTCGTCCTCCGGCCCGTCCTGGAGACGTCGTACCGCCGACTCCCGCCCGACCAGGCCCGGCTCCTGCGCCTGCTGTCCGTCGCACCCGGCACGGACACCGGCACGGAGGCGGTGGCCGCGCTGGCCCACCTGAGCGTGGAAGCCACGTTGTCACTGCTGGAGGAGCTGGCGGCGACGCATCTGGTGACGTCCGAGTCGGGGCTGCGGTGGCGGCTTCACGACCTGGTGCGGACGTTCAGCGCGGGGATGGCGGACCAGGCGGAAAGAGAGGCGGCTCAGGAGCGGGTGCTGTGGTTCTACGACCAGTGGGCGGACGCGGCCGATGAGCGGCTGCGCTGGCTTCCCGGGAGGCCCGAGCCGAAGCGCTTCGCGGACCGTCGGCAGGCGCTGGCGTGGCTGGACAGGGAAAGGGCGGGGCTGGTGGCGGCGGCGCTCTGGGCGGGGGAGGAGCGTTTCAGGGATACGGCGGTCCGGCTGGCCCTCTGCCTCTGGCGGTATCTCCACTGGCGCCGGTACTTCGACGACTTGGTCGCCGTCTCCCGAGCCGCACAGGAGGCGTCGCACGCTGCCGGAGATCTGCTCGGCGAGGGCATGGCGTGGGACAACCTGGGCATCGCCCTGCAGGAGATGGGGCGGGTGGAGGAGGCGATCGACGCCCACACCCACGCCCGCGAGCTCTTCCGGATCACCCGGGACCGCCGGCGTGAGGCCACGGCGTGGAACAACCTGGGTTGCAGTCTGCTGGACGGAGGGCGGGTGAACGAGGCGATCGATGCCCACACCCGCGCCCGCGACCTGTATCAGGCTGTAGAGGACCGCCACTACGAGGCCAGCGCGTGGAACAACCTTGGCCTCGCCCTCCAACAGGCCGGGCGGGCCGGCGAGGCCATCGACGCCCACACCCACGCCCGCAATCTCTTCCACGTCACCCGAGACCGCCACTACGAGGCCACCGCGTGGAACAACCTCGGCCTCGCCCAGCAGAAGACGGGCCGGGTCGAAGAGGCGATCGAGTCGTTCGCCAGGGCCGTACGGATCTGTCAGGAATTCGAGGACTGGTACGGGGCAGGCCGGACCATGTACAACCTGGGACACGCATACCAGATGACCCACCGCCCGGCCGATGCCCGCGCCTGTTATCTGCAGGCCGCACGAGCCTTCATCCGCGCAGAGTCTCCCGTCGAAGCCGCCGAGGCCCTCGCCCGCACCGAGGCCCTGGGGGAGCCCTCCAAAGAGATCACCCCCAGCCGTCAAGAGGTGACCGACCAGTAATCGCCACCCCTGGCCAAAACCGTACGTTCCTACGATCTGTGATTGTGTCCGAACAGACCGTAGTCACCGATCGCACACCCCCGTACCTTGATGCATCGTGCGCCGACCCCCTGCTCAGCCGAACCAGCCCGCCCCGCCCTTCAACGCCCTCGCCGCCCGCCGGCTCCGGGCGGCACTGGGCATGGGGCCCGAGCATGTCGCCTACGGCATGCGCGCGTCGTACGGGCTGCCGTACGTGACGCCGGACCTCGTGATCGCCTGGGAGCGCGGGGTGGCGAACCCCAGCAATCCGGAGCTGACCGCGCTCGCGGGGGTGCTGTGGTGCTCCCCTGGCGAGCTGATAGGCAGCCCGCGGACGCTGAAGGAGCACCGCGTCGCCCGCGGACTCGCGCCGGAGGACGTCGCGCGGGCGACCGGGCTGGAGCTGCTGGCGTACCAGCGGATGGAGGAGCACGACGAGTGGCGGGGCAACGACCGGCAGTCGGCCGTCCTCGCCGACCTGCTGGATCTGGACCTGCCCGCGATGATCTCGGTCACCGGCCGGGAGGCCAAGCTGGCCGAGCTGCTGCGCAGCGCGGTGAGCACGCGCTGGCAGGCGTACGTCCGCCCGGTGGGCAAGATCGTGCCCCTGGACAAGCACATCCTGGAGGGCACCCTTCAGGGGCTGCACCAGGACTACCAGGGGCACATGGCGGCCACCCTCAGCTGGGGCGGCGGCGGCCGGGACTCGGACGTGTCGGGGCAGGAGTTCCTGGACCGGATCGTGGAGTACTTCTGGACGACGGCCCAGCGCCATACGGCCTGAAACCGCCCGGCCTGAACCACCCGGCCTGAACCACCCGGCCGCAACGTGAGGCGGCGGTCTAGAAGACCGACTCCGCCTCGTCCATGCGGTCCTTCGGGACCGTCTTCAGCTCCGTGACCGCCTCCGCCAGCGGCACCATCACGATGTCGTTGCCGCGCAGCGCGGTCATCTTGCCGAACTCGCCCTGGTGCGCGGCCTCCACCGCGTGCCAGCCGAAACGGGTGGCGAGGACCCGGTCGTACGCCGTGGGCGTGCCGCCGCGCTGGACGTGGCCGAGGATGACCGGCTTGGCCTCCTTGCCGAGGCGGCGTTCCAGTTCGTGGGCGAGGGCGGTGCCGATGCCCTGGAAGCGCTCGTGGCCGTACTGGTCGATCGCGCCCTTGCCGTAGTCCATGGTGCCCTCGGCGGGGTGGGCGCCCTCGGCGACGCAGATGACGGCGAACTTCTTGCCGCGGGCGAAGCGTTCCTCGACCATCTTGACCAGGTCGGCGGGGTCGAAGGGACGCTCGGGCAGGCAGATGCCGTGCGCGCCGGCGGCCATGCCGGACTCCAGGGCGATCCAGCCGGCGTGGCGGCCCATGACCTCGACCACCATCACGCGCTGGTGGGACTCGGCGGTGGTCTTGAGGCGGTCCATGGCCTCGGTGGCCACGCCCACGGCCGTGTCGAAGCCGAAGGTGCGGTCGGTGGAGGAGATGTCGTTGTCGATGGTCTTGGGGACGCCGACCACCGGCAGGCCCGCGTCGCTCAGCATCCGGGCCGCCGTCAGCGTGCCCTCGCCGCCGATCGGGATCAGCGCGTCGATCCCGAAGTCCTCGACCATGTCACCGGCGCGGGAGCAGGCCTCGCGCAGCCGGTCCCGCTCCAGCCGCGACGAGCCGAGGATGGTGCCGCCGCGCGCGAGGATGCCGCTGACCGCGTTGAGGTCGAGGCTGCGGTAGCGGCGCTCCAGCAGGCCCGCGTATCCGTCCTCGAAGCCGATGACCTCGTCGCCGTAGTTGTCGACCGCTCGGTGCACGACCGACCGGATCACTGCGTTCAGGCCGGGGCAGTCGCCGCCTGCGGTGAGGACTCCGATACGCATCGTGCTGTGTCTCCTGCTCGCTGTTGATACCGGTGAGCCACTTCCGATTGTTCCACGTCCCGCACCCCGGTGCCGCTCACCGTTCTTGACGGGCGCCTTATCCATCGCCGGAGGTATTGTCAAGAGGGTTCTGCTCACCTCGGTGGGCGATTTTTGTACCCCATCCGAGACGAGACCCACTCGAGAAGGAACGGAGAGCACGCGTGACGCGCAGCGTGTACGTGACCGGTATCGACCGCGGCGACGGCCGCCAGGTCGTCGAGCTGGGGGTCATGGAGCTCCTGACCCGGCAGATCGACCGGGTGGGTGTCTTCCGTCCCCTCGTGCACGACGGGCCCGACCGCCTGTTCGACCTGCTGCGCGCCCGCTACCGGCTGTCGCAGGACCCGGCGACCGTCTACGGCATGGACTACCAGGAGGCCTCCGCGCTGCAGGCCGAGCGCGGCACGGACGAGCTGGTCGCCACCCTCGTCGACCGCTTCCACCTGGTCGCCCGCGACTACGACGTCGTCCTGGTCCTCGGCACCGACTACGCCGACACGCAGTTCCCCGACGAGCTGTCCCTGAACGCGCGCCTCGCCAACGAGTTCGGCGCCTCCGTGATCCCGGTCGTGGGCGGCCGCAAGCAGCCCGCCGAGGCGGTCGTCGCCGAGACCGTCAACGCCTACCGCGCCTACGACGGCCTGGGCTGCGACGTGCTCGCCATGGTCAGCAACCGGGTGGCCCGCGTGGACCGCGATCACATAGCCGAGCGGCTGGCGGACCGGCTGCCCGCGCCCTGCTACGTCCTGCCCGACGAGCCGGCCCTGTCCGCGCCGACCGTCTCGCAGATCGCCCACGCGCTCGGCGCCAGGGTGCTGCTCGGCGACGACTCGGGGCTCGCCCGCGACGCGCTGAACTTCGTGTTCGGCGGCGCGATGCTGCCGAACTTCCTGGGCGCCCTGACGCCGGGCTGCCTGGTGGTGACCCCCGGTGACCGCGCGGATCTGGTGGTCGGCTCGCTGGCCGCGCACAGCGCCGGCACCCCGCCGATCGCGGGCGTGCTGCTCACCCTGAACGAGGTGCCGAGCGACGACGTGCTCACCCTCGCCGCCCGGCTCGCCCCCGGCACCCCGGTGCTGTCGGTGTCCGGCAACAGCTTCCCCACCGCCGAACAGCTGTTCTCCCTGGAGGGCAAGCTGAACGCGGCCACCCCGCGCAAGGCGGAGACCGCGCTCGGCCTGTTCGAGCGGTACGTCGACACCGCCGATCTGACCAGGCGGGTCTCCGCGCCGAGCAGTGACCGCGTCACGCCGATGATGTTCGAGCACAAGCTGCTGGAGCAGGCCCGCGCGGACAGGCGCCGGGTCGTCCTCCCGGAGGGCACCGAGGAGCGGGTGCTGCACGCGGCCGAGGTGCTGCTGCGGCGCGGTGTCTGCGACCTCACCCTGCTCGGGCCGGTGGACCAGATCCGCAAGAAGGCCGCCGACCTCGGCATCGACCTCGGCGACTCCCAGCTGATCGACCCGGCCAGGTCCGAGCTGCGGGACTCCTTCGCCGAGCTGTACGCGGGCCTGCGCGCCCACAAGGGCGTGACCGCGGAGCTGGCGTACGACGTCGTCTCGGACGTGAACTACTTCGGCACCCTGATGGTCGAGGAAGGTCTCGCCGACGGCATGGTGTCGGGGTCCGTGCACTCCACCGCCGCGACCATCCGGCCCGCCTTCGAGATCATCAAGACCAAGCCGGACGCGTCGATCGTCTCGTCCGTCTTCTTCATGTGCCTCGCCGACAAGGTGCTGGTCTACGGCGACTGCGCGGTCAACCCGGACCCGGACGCCGAGCAGCTCGCCGACATCGCCATCCAGTCGGCGACGACGGCCGCCCGGTTCGGCGTGGAGCCGCGGATCGCGATGCTGTCGTACTCCACGGGCACGTCCGGCTCCGGCGCCGACGTCGACAAGGTGCGCGAGGCGACCGAGCTGGTGCGCTCGCGCCGGCCGGACCTGAAGATCGAGGGCCCCATCCAGTACGACGCGGCCGTCGAGCCGTCGGTCGCCGCGACCAAGCTGCCCGGATCCGAGGTCGCCGGGCAGGCAACGGTTCTGATCTTCCCGGACCTCAATACAGGCAACAACACCTACAAGGCCGTGCAGCGCTCGGCCGGGGCGATCGCCGTCGGCCCGGTGCTCCAGGGCCTGCGCAAGCCCGTCAACGACCTGTCCCGGGGCGCCCTCGTCCAGGACATCGTCAACACCGTCGCCATCACGGCCATCCAGGCCCAGTCCCCGATCGAGAAGGCAATCCAGCAGTGAGTTCCTCCCGTGTCCTCGTCCTCAACTCCGGCTCCTCGTCGGTGAAGTACCAGCTGCTCGACATGCGCGACAGCAGCCGGCTGGCGGTGGGCCTCGTCGAGCGCATCGGTGAGGAGACCTCGCGCCTGAAGCACACCCCGCTGCACACCGGCGGCGCCGGCCGGGAGTGGACGGACGCGATCCCCGACCACGACACCGCCCTCAAGGCCGTCGCCGAGCAGCTCGCGCAGGACGGCCTCGGCCTGGACTCCCCCGAGCTGGCCGCGATAGGCCACCGGGTGGTGCACGGCGGCAAGCACTTCACCCAGCCGACGGTCATCGACGACACCGTCCTCGCCGAGATCGAGCGGCTGATCCCGGTCGCCCCGCTGCACAACCCGGCCAACCTGACCGGTATCCGCACGGCGATGGCACTGCGGCCGGACCTGCCGCAGGTCGCCGTCTTCGACACCGCCTTCCACACGACGATGCCGGAGTCGGCCGCCCGCTACGCGATCGACGTGCAAACCGCCGACGAGCACCGCATCCGCCGCTACGGCTTCCACGGCACCTCGCACGCCTACGTCTCCCGGACGACCGCGAAGCTGCTGGGCAAGGCGCCCGAGGAGGTGAACGTCATCGTGCTGCACCTGGGCAACGGGGCGTCCGCCTCCGCCGTCCGGGGCGGCCGTTGCGTGGACACCTCCATGGGACTGACGCCTTTGGAGGGACTCGTGATGGGTACCCGCTCCGGCGACCTGGATCCGGCTGTCATCTTCCATTTGATGCGAGTTGGCGGAATGTCCACGGACGAGATCGACACTCTTCTCAACAAGAAGAGCGGGCTGATCGGCCTGTGCGGTGACAACGACATGCGCGAGATCCGCCGTCGGGTGGACGAAGGCGACGAACAGGCGCGGCTCGCCTTCGACATCTACATTCACCGGTTGAAGAAGTACATCGGCGCCTATTACGCCGTGCTCGGCACGGTGGACGCGGTCGCCTTCACCGCCGGGGTCGGCGAGAACGCGGCAGCGGTGCGGGAGGCGGCCGTGGCGGGCCTGGAGGAGCTGGGCCTGGCGGTCGACGCGGAGCTGAACGCCGTACGCGGCGACCAGCCGCGGCTGATCTCCCCGGCGGGCGCCCGGGTCGCGGTCGCCGTGGTCCCGACCGACGAGGAACTGGAGATCGCCACGCAGACGTATGCGCTGGTTAATGGCTCACCGAATCTCACCTGAGCGGCATCCCGCCCTTTTGTATTTTCCGCCAGCCGGAATATTCCGCAGCGAAACAAACCGATAGGATCGCCCCATGCGCCGTTCGAAAATCGTCTGTACTCTCGGCCCCGCGGTCGACTCCCATGAGCAGCTGGTCGCGCTGATCGAAGCCGGCATGAACGTGGCCCGCTTCAACTTCAGCCACGGCACCCACGCCGAGCACCAGGGGCGGTACGACCGACTCCGGGCCGCGGCCAAGGAGACCGGCCGGGCCATCGGTGTCCTCGCCGACCTCCAGGGCCCGAAGATCCGGCTCGCGACCTTCGCCGAGGGCCCGGTCGAGCTGGTGCGTGGTGACGAGTTCACCATCACCACCGAGGACGTCCCGGGCGACAAGACGATCTGCGGCACGACCTACAAGGGCCTGCCCGGCGACGTGTCCAAGGGCGACCCGATCCTGATCAACGACGGCAACGTCGAGCTGAAGGTCACCGAGGTCGACGGCTCCCGGGTGAAGACGATCGTCATCGAGGGCGGCGTCATCTCCGACCACAAGGGCATCAACCTGCCCGGCGCGGCCGTCAACGTGCCCGCGCTGTCCGAGAAGGACGTCGAGGACCTGCGGTTCGCGCTGCGCATGGGCTGCGACCTGGTCGCCCTGTCCTTCGTCCGGGACGCCAAGGACGTCGCCGACGTCCACCGGGTCATGGACGAGGAGGGCCGTCGCGTCCCCGTCATCGCCAAGGTGGAGAAGCCGCAGGCGGTGGACAACATGGAGGACGTCGTCATGGCGTTCGACGGTGTGATGGTCGCGCGCGGCGACCTGGCCGTCGAGTACCCCCTCGAAAAGGTCCCGATGGTGCAGAAGCGGCTGATCGAGCTGTGCCGCCGCAACGCCAAGCCGGTGATCGTGGCGACCCAGATGATGGAGTCGATGATCACCAACTCCCGTCCGACCCGCGCCGAGGCCTCCGACGTGGCCAACGCGATCCTGGACGGCGCCGACGCGGTCATGCTGTCCGCCGAGTCGAGCGTGGGCGCGTACCCGATCGAGACGGTCAAGACGATGTCGAAGATCGTCCAGGCGGCCGAGGAGGAGCTGCTCTCCAAGGGCCTGCAGCCGCTGGTGCCGGGCAAGAAGCCGCGCACGCAGGGCGGTTCGGTGGCCCGCGCCGCCTGCGAGATCGCCGACTTCCTGGGCGGCAAGGGCCTGGTGGCGTTCACCAAGTCCGGTGACACCGCCCGCCGGCTGTGCCGCTACCGCGCGTCCCAGCCGATCCTCGCCTTCACCACCGACGAGTCCACCCGCAACCAGCTGGCGCTCAGCTGGGGCGTGGACTCCTACGTCGTGCCGTTCGTGAACAGCACCGACGAGATGGTCGACCTGGTCGACCAGGAGGTTGTGAAGCTCAACCGCTTCAACCCGGGCGACATCATGGTCATCACCGCCGGCTCCCCGCCCGGCGTCCCCGGCACCACCAACATGGTCCGGGTGCACCACCTGGGCGAGGGCGACCGCGCCTGACCCCCCAGGCGGTCTGACGCACGTCGCCCTGGACGCTCGTCGTCCTGGACTCACGCCGTCCTTCGCGCGTACGACACCGAGGGCGCCCCCTGCGACAGGGGGCGCCCTCGGTGCTGTGCGGCTCCCGGACGGGCCTGCGGGGCGGACAGCGGTCGGCGGACAGCGGTCAGTCGGTCACGTACTGACGCAGCCCGGGGACGTGCAGGGTGCCGCCGAACTGACCGGCCTGCTGCACCTTCACCTTCGTGAAGTAGATGAGCGGGATGTTCAGCGGCGGCGGGTGCTCCGGGTCGAACGTCACCGGGATCAGCCCCAGCAGATTGCCGGAGATGCGCTCGGTGTACATGATCGTCTCGCCGTCGCGGATGGTGGACGTCGAGCCCTTGGCCGCCTGCACGTGGTAGGTCCTGCCGGTCAGGTCGTCCTTCACCGTCTGGTGCAGGTCGCCGATGTCGGTGCCGTCGGATATGACGTACTTCAGCACCTTCTTGACCGTGCCGTTGGCCGTGCGCACCTCGACGATGCCCTTGTAGTCGGCGCCCTTCAGCGTCAGCGAGCTGGCGTCCAGGAACCACGGGTCGTCGGGCAGCGGCACGGCGTTGTCGACGCCGCCCTGCGCGTCGGTGGCGACCGGGCAGTCGTCGGCGTCCGTGCTCGGGCTCGCCGACGGCGACGGGGTGGCCGTCGCCTCGCCGGCGGACTCGGTGGCCTCCGGAACCGCCCCGGGCGCCTCGGACGCCGTGTCCCCGGCACCCTCGGCGGTGTCCTGCCCGCCGCCGGTGTCCTGGCCGGCGCCGTCCCCGGCCGGGTCCTCGGCGCCGCTGCCGGAGTCCCCTCCCGGGCCCGCTCCCGTGCTCGGCTCCGGGCTCGCCGGGGCGGACGGGGACGGGACGGGGCTCGCGGACTCCTCCGCGCCGCCGGTGACACCGTCGACCACGCCGTCCACGACTCCGGTGACGGTGTCGCCGATGGTCTCCAGCACGCCCTTCTGCGTCTCGGTGGGCGAGGGCGTGGGGGCGTTCTGCGGCTCCTTGGTCGCCGGCGCCCCGGCGGAGGCGGAAGCGGTCGGCGCGGGGCCCGGCTCGTCGGCGGAACCTGAATCCGCCGAATTTCCGTCACCCGCACCGGAATTGCCGGAGCCCGAGTCGCCGGAGCCGGAACCGGAGCCGGACGTCGCCGACGGGCTCGGCTCGGCGCCGCCGTCCGACGGGCTCTCGCTCGCGCCGGCCGAGGCGGACGGCGACGGCGTGGGCGTGGCGGTCTCGCCCTTCCCGGCGTCCTCCAGGGCGGCCACGCACTCCTTGTACTCGTCGGCCGTCAGGCTGCGCGACGCCGGCTGCTGGTCCTCGGCGAGGGCGAGCTTCGGTGTGAACCCCATCCCCATCAGGACCGCGGTGGGCATCGCCGCGAGGGCTATCGCCTTGCCGGCCGGCATGTGGAACCTGGTGAACAACGGCTTCTTGGGTGCCGCGTGGCGCGGCCCGGTTCTCACCCGGGACGTGTCCACCTCAGTCCCGTGGGTCCCCTCGTCAGCCGGCACTGTGCCTCCCGTTCGCCTCGTTGCCGGGGCTCGATCCCGACAGGTCGTCGGTTGCACCCACCGTGCCCGTGTCCGTGACCGGGGCCTGCGTGGCCGTGCCCATCGGGGCGATGGCCGCTCCCTTGGCGTCCGCCGGCGGCTGCGCGGGCGGCGCGTCCTCGGCCCAGGACACCGCCATCGCGCCGCCGATGAGGGCGAACAGGAAGCCGATGAGGAAGCCGCCGAGGTTGGAGACGGGGATGGACACCAGCGCCAGCAGGATCGCGGCGACGCCCGCGAAGACCCGGACGTGCTTCTGGAACCAGAGGCTGATGCCCAGGACGACGAGCAGCACGCCGATGATCAGGGATCCGGCACCCGCCGTGGTGGCCATCGCGAGCGTGAGATGGCCGAGCCGGAGGTTTGCGTACGGGAAGTAGGCGATGGGGAGTCCGCCGAGCATGACGAACAGGCCGGCCCAGAACGGCCGGGTGCCCCGCCAGGCGCGGAAGTTCCGCCGAAAGACCCGGAGGTAGTGCTCGTCGGTGCCGGGCGCGGCAGGAGTCTCGGCGCTCATGGAAAACAGCTCCCTGGAACGGCGTTGCCGTGGTGAGTGGTACTGCGAATGCAGAGTCGGAGAGTTGACGGGCGGGGAGGCCACCGGCTCCCCCGCCCGTCAGCGAGTGCTTAGTAGCACTCCTTGACACCCGTCGACAGCGACATCTTCAGGCCGCTGAGCTTGAAGGTTCCGGCGGTGGTCGCCCACGCCGTCTGCTTCACGTCGGTGAGGGTGACCGAATCGGCCTGCTGCGAGAAGCCGTACGGGTTCGACTGCTCCTTGCCGCCCTTCATGCCCGGACCCTTGGAGGCGTCCTTGGCGGCGACACCGATGTCGATGCCCCGGAAGACGGCGTCGCCTTCCAGCTCGGCGACGTCGATGTACAGGTTCTCGGCCTGGACCGGGGTGTCACCCTGGCCGGCCCGCAGTATCAGGCTGACGTTGCCGAGCACCGGGATGTTCGGCGTGACGACCGACTGGCACAGGCTCTTGATGGTCGCGGACTTGAACGCCGAGACGGCGACGGGGTGAACCGTCTTCTTGCCGTCGAGCGTGTAGCCCTCGTCGAGAGCGCCGTACTGCACGAAGCCCGTGCCGTCGAGACGCTCGGTCGTGACCTTGAAAGACTGTCCGGAAACGCTGAACGACGCGGCGAGAGCACCCTGAGCGAGGGCGACGCCTATCGCCGCCGTGGCGGCCACGCTGGGCACCATGACCACGGCGAACCGCTTCCATCTGGTCCCACCACGCACCTGGGACTCCATATTTCCTCCTTCTCGGACGTACATCTCCTGACCCGGACTGGCCCCCAACGGCGGCTCAGCGGGGCAGGGATGGGAGAAGTGCTACGTCCTCGGGAAGGAGAGCGCCCGCACTCGGCGGCGCGTACCGCGCCCGAATCACCGGCGATCACCCCCGAGCGACAACCACTGGTCGCGCCTGACACGCATCACGCACAACCCTGCCGGACAGGCTTCGCCCGCTGGCGAAGACCCCCCTGTCCAAGAGCCGGCGCCGTCGGGCGTCGGCTCTGCTCGGTGGGGACCCAGGAAGTCCCGTGACCCGACCGGCTGTCGGGGTCCGGGCAATGGACCGAGCGTGGCCGATCGTGGTGCATTCTCGCCGCCCGCACAAGGGGGTTCGTTACTCGCTAGTAACGGCCGGATAACCGAACAACGACCTGCCGGTCTCGCTCGGCGACGCTGGGTGCACCCGGTGGGGAGGACAAAGAAGGAATGTCGGGATGGAATCCGACAGAAACCCGCCCCCGACTTACTGGCAGTAACAGCGGCCACGTTTGCCAAGTTTTGGCAAAACGCGGCCGCATCGGTGCCACGAGGGCAGCCGTGTCCCGGGCGGAACACGGCTGGAAAGGGCCGTAAAAGGGCTAGAAGAGAGCCCGTGCCAGCGCCCTGCGGGCCGCGGTCACCCGCGGGTCGTCGGCCCCGACGACCTCGAACAGCTCCAGCAGCCGCACCCGGGCCGCGTCCCGGTCGTCACCGGCGGTGCGCCCGACGGTCTCGATGAGCCGCCCGAACGCGTCCTCGACATGTCCGCCGACCAGATCGAGGTCGGCCGCGGCGATCTGCGCCTGGACGTCGGCCGGCTTGTCGGCGGCGTCCTTGCGCACCCGCTGCGGGTCCATGCCCTGCACTCGCTGGAGCAACTCGGCCTGCGCGAGGCCGAGCTTGGCCTCCGGGTTGGCCGGGTCGTCGGCGAGCACGTTCTTGTACGCCTGGACGGCCCCGCCCAGGTCGCCCGCGTCCAGCGCCTGCGCGGCCGCGTTCAGCGCGCTCTCGTGCGGGCCGGCCGGCTGCGCGGGCGGCTCGGCGGCACCCGGCTGCGCCTCCGGGTCGACGGTGAGACCGGTCAGACCGAAGCGCTGCTCGGCGACGGTGACCAGCTGGTCGAGGACCTGCCGGATCTGCGGCTCGGGAGAGGCCCCCTGGAAGAGCGGCAGCGCCTGTCCCGCGACGACCGCGAAGACGGCCGGGATGCCCTGGATCCCGAACTGCTGCATCAGCATCTGGTTGGCGTCGACGTCGATCTTGGCGAGGACGAAACGCCCGTTGTACTCGACGGCCAGCCGCTCCAGCACCGGGCTCAGCTGCTTGCAGGGCTGGCACCACTCGGCCCAGAAGTCGATGACGACCGGGACTTCGGTGGAGCGCTGGAGGACGTCGCGTTCGAAGGTGGCCTCGTCGACGTCGATGACGAGATCGGCCGGGGAGACGGCCCCGCCCCCGCCCTGGCGGGCCGCTTGGGCGCGCGCCTGCTCGGCCTTCGCCTTGGCCTCCTGGGCCGCCTTGACCGCGGCGAGGTCGACGACGCCGCTCATGGACATGTTCCGTGGCTGCATGCGTCTATCCTCCCCCGTTCCCGCGCGTGTGTGAAAAGCGGTGTCAAAAGCCGGCGCCGGGTCCCCACCCCACGCCATGTGGTCATCGCTCAGGTGTGCCGCGACCGATCACTCGGACGCACACGCTTTCGCTACGAGTCGTAGCGTAATGCCAGGCGGGCGCCGAGGGACACCCCGCACCGGTGATCTGGCTCACTGTGCGCATGAAGCGCTGGTGAACGGCCGGATATGGTCGACGCCATGCAGAGCCGCACCCCCGCCGGCCGCGCCGGACGTCCGCGCAGCGCCGCCGCCGACGCCGCCATCCTGGCCGCGACCCGGGCGGCCCTGGTGGAACTCGGCTGGTCGAAACTCACCCTGGGAGACGTCGCGACACGCGCCGGGGTTGCGAAGACGACGCTGTATCGCCGCTGGGCGGGCAAGAACGAGCTGGTCGTCGACGCGGTGGCGGAACTGTTCGACGAACTGCGCCTGCCCGACCGGGGCACGCTCGCCGCCGACATCGAGGGCGTGGTCCTCCAGTTCGCCGCGATCCTGGCGCGGCCGGAGGCGAAGAGCGGCCTGATGGCGGTACTGGCCGAGTCCACGCGTGACGCCGCGCTGCGGGAACGGATCCGCACCTCGATCGTGGAGCGCCAGAAGCGGCTGGTCCTGGAGGGCCGCGCCCGCGCGCAGCACCGCGGCGAACTGCCTCCGGAGACGGACCCCGAGGAGGCGGCCCGCACCGCCGACCTCATCTTCGACGTGGTGGCGGGCGCGGTGGTGCACCGGGAACTGGTCAGCGCGGAGCCGGTGGACGAGGCCTGGGTCCGCAGCTTCACCCGGCTGCTGCTCCAGGGGCTGTCGGCCTGAGCCCCGTCGGCCTGGAGGGCCGCTCGCGGGTGACCCGCGCAGGACGCGCCAGGGGGGCGGGCGCGACGGCACCCGCCCCCTGGTTCACCGGGTCCCGAAGGCCCGGTCCGGCTCAGAAGCCTGCGGGCTCGGTGTACACGCCCCACTCGTCCCTGAGGACTCCGCAGATCTCCCCGAGCGTCGCCTCGGCGCGCACCGCCTCCAGCATCGGCTCGATCATGTTGGAGCCGTCGCGGGCGGCGGCGAGCATGCCGTCGAGCGCGGCGCGCACCCGGGTTTCGTCGCGTTCGGCACGGCGCGCGCCGAGGACGCGCACCTGCTCGCGCTCCACCTCGTGGCTGACCCGCAGGATCTCCAGGTCGCCGGTGACCGAGCCGGTGTGGGCGTTGACGCCCACGACCTTCTTGTCGCCCTTCTCCAGGGCCTGCTGGTAGCGGAAGGCGGACTCGGCGATCTCCCCGGTGAACCAGCCGTCCTCGATGCCGCGCAGGATGCCGGAGGTCATGGGCCCGATCGGGTGCTTGCCGTCGGGGTGGGCCCGCAGACCGCGCTCCTTGATCTGCTCGAAGATCTTCTCGGCGTCGGCCTCGATGCGGTCGGTGAGCTGCTCGACGTACCAGGAGCCGCCCAGCGGGTCGGCGACGTTGGCGACGCCGGTCTCCTCCATCAGCACCTGCTGGGTGCGCAGCGCGATCTCCGCGGCCTGCTCGCTCGGCAGGGCGAGGGTCTCGTCGAGGGCGTTGGTGTGCAGCGAGTTGGTCCCGCCGAGCACCGCCGCCAGGGCCTCGACGGCCGTACGGACCACGTTGTTGTACGGCTGCTGCGCGGTCAGCGAGACGCCGGCGGTCTGGGTGTGGAAGCGCAGCCACTGCGCCTTCTCGCTCTTCGCGCCGTAGACGTCGCGCATCCAGCGCGCCCAGATGCGGCGCGCGGCGCGGAACTTGGCGATCTCCTCGAAGAAGTCGACGTGCGCGTCGAAGAAGAAGGACAGTCCGGGCGCGAAGACGTCGACGTCGAGCCCGCGCGAGAGCCCCAGCTCCACGTACCCGAAGCCGTCGGCCAGGGTGTACGCCAGCTCCTGCGCGGCCGTCGCGCCCGCCTCACGGATGTGGTAGCCGGAGACGGAGAGCGGCTTGTAGGCGGGGATGTTGGCGCTCGTGTACTCCATCAGGTCGCCGATGAGGCGCAGATGGGGCTCGGGCTGGAAGAGCCACTCCTTCTGGGCGATGTACTCCTTGAAGATGTCCGTCTGGAGCGTGCCGTTGAGGCGGGAGATGTCCACGCCCTGCCGCTCGGCCGCCACCAGGTACATGCAGAAGACGGGCACGGCGGGCCCGCTGATGGTCATCGAGGTGGTGACGTCCCCGAGCGGGATGTCCCGGAACAGCACGTCCATGTCGGCCGCCGAGTCGATGGCCACCCCGCAGTGCCCGACCTCGCCGAGCGAGCGCGGGTCGTCGGAGTCGCGGCCCATCAGCGTCGGCATGTCGAAGGCCACGGACAGCCCGCCGCCGCCGGCGGCGAGGATCATCTTGTACCGCTCGTTGGTCTGCTCGGCGTTCCCGAACCCGGCGAACTGCCGGATGGTCCACGTCCGCCCCCGGTACCCGGTCGGATACAGGCCGCGCGTGAAGGGGAACTCCCCGGGCCAGCCGATCCGCTCGAAGCCCTGGTAGACGTCCCCCGGCCGGGGACCGTACACCGGCTCCACGGGGTCTCCGGAGAGCGTGGTGAAATCCGCGTCGCGCTTGCGCGCGGCGTCGTACCGGGCCTGCCAGCGTCGGCGACCCTCCTCGATGGCGTCAGCGTCCATACTTCGAATTTACTAGGACGTCCTAGTAAATGTCGATGGCTGACAGCCGTACGCGTCCGTACGGCTGTGTGCCTACGCCTTGGCGGCCGCCGGCGAGTCCTCGGCGACCTTGCCCTCCAGCTCGCGGCTGATCTTCCGCTCGACGAAGAAGGCGGCGGTGGGAATGGTTCCGGCCAGCAGCACCCACGCCTGCTTGCCGAACGGCCACTTGGCCTTGGAGCCCAGATCGAAGGCGAAGATCAGGTAGACCACGTACAGCCAGCCGTGGGCGATGCTGACGACCTGGGTGAAGTCCGCCGCGCCGTCGCTCTTGAGCCCGTACTTGCCGATCATGCCGAAGGTCAGCAGGACGAGCAGCACACCGGTGACGTAGGCCATGACGCGGTAGCGCGTCAGCACGCTCTTTTTCATGCGTACGAGCGTAACCAGGCGTTCCGGGAGATCTTGGCCGGGGTCAGCCCTCGTCGAAGTCGTGGGCGGCCACCCGCAGCGGGCGCAGCATCGCGAAGATCTCCGCGCACTCCTCGGCGTCGTAGACGCCCAGGCCGAAGTCCATGGCCATGAGGTCGCGGGTGGCGGACTCGACGACCTCGCGGCCCTTGTCGGTGATGGAGGCGAGGGTGCCGCGGCCGTCGTTGGGGTTGGGGCGCTTGGCGACGAGACCGGACTTCACCAGGCGGTCCACGGTGTTCGTCACGGACGTCGGGTGGACCATGAGGCGTTCGCCGATCTTGGACATCGGCAGTTCGCCGGCCTTGGAGAAGGTGAGCAGCACCAGCGCCTCGTACCGCGCGAAGGTCAGCCCGTACGGCTTGACCACCGCGTCGACCTCGGCGAGCAGGATCTGGTGCGCCCGCATGATCGAGGTGATCGCGGCCATGGACGGCACGTTGCCCCAGCGCTGCTTCCACAGTTCGTCGGCGCGCGCGATGGGGTCGAAAGGAAGGCTGAGGGGCTTCGGCACGTCATCAGAGCCTACCGGCCGGTCATATGCCGGTCAGCTCCGTCTCGCCTTTCGGTCTCCGACCGGTCCGCGGACTTCTCTTTGAGCACTCGCTCAAAACAGTGCTACCGTCCTGCCCAGGTGTTTGAGCGAACGCTCAAACACGCATACGGACTGGGGGAACCGGGATGGGGCTCTACATAGAGGCACGGATCAGAACCGACCTAGACGACCTGTGGGCCCGCACCCAGGAGCCCTCCCAGCACCAGCGCTGGGACCTGCGCTTCACCGAGATCGACCACCTCCCGCGCGCGGAGGGCGAACCGCAGCGCTTCCGGTACGCCACGCGCGTGCTGCCGTTCCTGACGATCGCCGGCACCGGCGTCTCGGCCGGCGAGCGGGAGCGCCCCGACGGCACCCGCACCTCCGCGCTGCGCTTCGCCTCCCCCCACCCGCTCTCGCTGCTCGCCGAGGGCAGCGGCTACTGGCGGTACGTGCCGGACGGCGACGCCGTCCGCTTCCTCACCGGCTACGACTACCGGCCCCGCTGGGGCGCCTTCGGCGCGCTCGCCGACCGCTGGGTCCTGCGCCCCCTCATGGGCTGGGCCACGGCCTGGTCCTTCGACCGGCTCCGCCTCTGGCTGGAGCACGGCATCACCCCCGAGCGGGCGCTCGGGAACTGGCTGGCGGAACTGACCGTCCGCGCGGTGGTCGTCACCGTCGCCGCGACCGGCCTCGGCCTCGGCTCGGCGGCGCGCCTGCTGGGCCCGTTCGCGGCGTCGACGGCCTACCTGTGCCCCCTGCTGCTGGCGGTCGCGATCTGCCTCGCCCTGTTCAAGCAGCCCCTGTCCTGCACCCCGGCCGCCCGCCGCTGCCTGCGCACCCCGCCGACCCGCGCGCGTGCGCCCCGCCTGCTGAGCACCCTGGAGAACCCCCGATGACCTCGATCTTCCGTACGGTCATGGGCGCCGGCTTCGACCGTCTGCACCCGCGGCTGCAGCGCCGCTTCTCCGTCGGCCTCACCAGCGGCGAGGCCTGCACCGGCCGGGGCGTCATGAGCCGGATCTGGCACGGCGGCACGTTCGTCAGACCGTTCCTGGCCCTCGGCGCCACCCGCAACATCCTCGTCCCGCGCACCGGCCGGAACGTGCCCTTCACCATCGAGAACGTGCCCTACACCGACACCTTCGGCCGGGAGACGGTCAGCTTCGTGCGCACCTTTCGGCTGCCCGGCCGCCCCCGCCGCTTCGACGCCCAGATGGTGCTCGGCCCCGGGGGCGACCGCGTCCTCGACTACCTGGGCACCCACCAGCACCTCGCCAGCGAACTGCACCCGAGTGCCGAACCCGACGGCTCCCTGCTGATCCGCTCCGGCGAGCACCGCTTCCGCGAGGGCCCGGTGGACGTCCGCGTGCCCGCCCTGATCGGCGCGACCGCCGAGGTCCGCGAGTCCTACGACGACACGGCCGGCGTGTTCCGCGTCCGGGTCCGCGTGGTCAACGAGCGCTTCGGCCCGCTCTTCGGCTACGAGGGCGCCTTCACGGTGACGTACAGCGACATCCGCGCCTGTGGCGTACGCCCCGGGCTGCGCCCCGTCCGTGAGGAGTCCCGCGCGTGAGCCCCGACACCGCCAAGGCGCAGGAGACGAAGACCAAGCTGCTGGAGGGCGCTCTGCGCACCCTCACCGAGCAGGGCATCGCCAAGACGTCGGCGCGCACGGTCGCGGCGGCCGCGGGGGTGAACCAGGCGCTCGTCTTCTACCACTTCGGCTCGGTCGACGAACTGCTCGCGGCGGCCTGCCGGTACGGCGCCGAGCAGGCCGTCGCCCGCTACCGCGACCGGCTCGCCCAGGTCACGTCCCTGTCGGGGCTGCTGGCGCTGGGCCGCGCGATCCACGAGGAGGAGCGGGTCGGCGGCCATGTCGCGCTCCTCGGCCAGCTCCTCGCCGGCGCGCAGACCCACGCCGCCCTGGGCCCCGCCACGGCGGGCGGCCTCCAGCTGTGGATCGACGAGATCGAGCGGGTCCTGACCCGGGTGCTGGCCGGGACGCCGTTCGGCGAGTTCACCGACCCGGCGGGCCTGGCCCGCGCGGTGGCGGCGTCGTTCGTCGGGATCGAGCTGTACGAAGGGGTGGACGCGGCGGGCGCGGCGTCGGCGCTGGACGCGCTGGAGCAGCTCGGCGTGCTGGTGGCGGCGCTGGAGGAACTGGGTCCGGTCGCGCAGCGGGCCGTACGGCACCATCTGCGCCGCACGGCCCGCCGCTGAGGCGGTTCACCCCGCCTCTCCTCGCGCTTTCTCGCGCTTCCTCGCTCTTCCTGGCGCGTCGCCTCGCCTCGTCGTGCCGCTACTCGCCGGCCAGGTGCCGCTCGACGGTCGCCACCTTCGAGGTGAGGCCGTCGGTGACGCCGGGCCGGATGTCCGCCTTGAGCACCAGGGACACGCGGGGCGCGCGGGCCTCCACGGCGGCCACGGCCCGCCTGACGACGTCCATGACCTCGTCCCACTCGCCCTCGATGGAGGTGAACATCGCGTCGGTGCGGTTCGGGAGACCGGACTCGCGGACCACGCGGACGGCGTCGGCGACGTACTCCCCCACGTCCTCGCCGACGCCGAGCGGCGTCACGGAGAAGGCGACGATCATGCGTTCACGACCCCTTCCTTGCGGGCGCGCGAGGCGATCACCGCGTCCTCGGCCTCACGCCGCAGCCTGCGCTCGGCGAAGAAGCCGCCGGCCGGCAGGACCGAGAGGACGAAGTAGAGGGCGGCGGTCTTGAAGGACCACTTGGCGCGGTTCCAGGCGTCCGCCCAGAAGATCACGTACAGGATGAACAGCACGCCGTGCACCGCACCCATGACGGGCACCGCGTTGAAGTCCGTCGTCCGCTTCAACACGGAGCAGACGAGCAGGAGCAGGAACGAGATGGCCTCGGGAGCCGAAACCAGGCGGAGGCGGCGCAGGGCACTGGCGGTCTTGATGTCCACGGGTCACCTTCGGTGGGAGAGTCGTCACGGGACGCGGTCTGTTTGTGAACGGATGCACAAACGCCGTTCCATTGTGGCAAACGGTCACCCGCGGGCTTGCCCCAGGGTCGGGCGAACGGCGGCCCCGAGGTGCGCCCGGGTGCCGGCTGCGGGTTCCCCTCCGGGTCCCGCTCCGGGTCCGTTCGGGGTCCGCTCCGGGTCCGTTCGGGGTCCGCTCCGGGTCCGTTCGGGGTCCGCGCCCCTGTCGGCGGGCCGCCCCCGGCGGCTACCTTCGCAGGTGTGGCGATGTTCCGACTTCAGGGCGGCAGGGTGCTCGCCGTCGACATGACCGGGGACGCCGTGCGCGCGAAGAACGGGTCGATGGTCGCGTACGACGGACAGATGGCGTTCAAGAAGCTCAGCGGGGGCGGTGAGGGCATACGGGGCATGGTGACCCGGCGGATCACCGGCGAGCAGATGACCGTGATGGAGGTGAAGGGGCACGGGACGTGCTGGTTCGCGGACCGGGCGTTTGAGATCAGCCTGGTGACGCTCCAGGGCGACAAGCTGTTCGTGGAGTCGAGCAACCTGCTCGCGACCGACGGCGGGCTGCGCACCGGCACCGGCTTCACCGGACTGCGCGGCGCCTCCCAGGGCAACGGCCTGTTCACCACCACCGTCGAGGGGCACGGACAGGCGGCGATCACCTCGGACGGGCCCGCGGTGGTGCTGCGGGTCAGCCCGCAGTATCCGCTCTCGGTCGACCCGGGGGCGTACGTGGCCCACCAGGGGAACCTGCGGCAGTCCTTCCAGTCCGGTGTGACGTTCCGCACGTTCCTCGGCGAGGGCGGCGGCGAGGCCTTCCAGATCCGCTTCGAGGGGGACGGGCTGGTGTACGTCCAGCCCAGCGAGCGCAACACGATCGCGGGGGACGTGTGAGATGACCTTCCGGGAGATCAATCCGAAGATGGTCGAGGCGACCGTCGTGCCGGGGCAGCGGCTGTTCAGTCAGCGCGGCGCGATGCTCGCGTACCGGGGCGAGGTGACCTTCACCCCGAACATAACGGGCGGCCGGGGCGGCGTCATGTCGATGATCGGCCGCCGGCTGGCCGACGAGGACACCCCGCTGATGACCGTGGAGGGCAGCGGCACGGTCCTCTTCGGGCACGGCGGCCACCACGTCCAGGTGATCCGCCTCGCCGGCGACACCCTGTACGTCGAGGCGGACCGGCTGCTGGCGTTCGAGGGCACGCTCCGGCAGGGGACGATGTTCATGGGCTCGCAGGGCGGCGTCATGGGCATGGTGCGCGGGCAGGTCACCGGGCAGGGGCTGTTCACCACCACCCTGGAGGGCCACGGGGCCGTCGCCGTGAT
The DNA here is from genome assembly GCF_011193355.1 of Streptomyces sp. JB150. Classification (GTDB taxonomy): domain Bacteria; phylum Actinomycetota; class Actinomycetes; order Streptomycetales; family Streptomycetaceae; genus Streptomyces. The sequence continues at coordinate 5,218,098 of NZ_CP049780.1, read as the reverse complement.
GGCGCACGGCGGTGTCCTGAAGATCCCGGTCACCCCGCAGCGCCCGGTGCACGTCGACCCGCAGGCGTACGTCGCCCACCACGGCGACCTGCGCAACAAGCTGTCGACCGCCCTGGGCTGGCGGGACATGGTGGGCCGCGGGTCCGGCGAGGCGTTCCAGCTGGAGCTGAGCGGCAACGGCGCGGTCTACGTCCAGGCCTCGGAGGAGAAGCTGTGAGCACGTACGCGACGCCCGGCGGCGGCCCGGCGGTCTTCGACCCCGCCACCCTCCCCGCCGACGACAACGTGAACCCGTACACCTTCTGTGCGGAGCTGTCGGGGAGCCGGTGGTTCCTGCAGAAGGGCAAGATGATCGCCTACTACGGCTCGATCGACTTCAACGGCATCGGGCACGGCCGGCTGGAGCGGCTGGTGCGCACGTCGTTCCATTCGCCGCTGCACGCCTCCGACTGGGTGGTGGCGGAGGGCTCGGGCAAGATGCTGCTCGCCGACCGGGCCTTCGATGTGAACGCGTACGACCTCGAGGACGGCAATTTGACCGTTCGGGCAGGGAATCTGCTCGCTTTTCAGCCAACTCTCTCCCTCAAGCAGTCGATCGTGCCGGGCTTTCTGACGCTCCTCGGAACCGGGAAGTTCGTGGCCGCATCTAACGGGCCGGTGGTGTTCATGGAACCCCCGATCCGGGTGGACCCGCAGGCGCTCGTCGGCTGGGCCGACTGCCCGTCACCGTGCCATCACTACGACCACGGGTACCTGACGGGCGTTCTGGGCGGTCTACGTGCGATGACGGGCCTCGGCGGGGCTTCCGGAGAGGAGCATCAGTTCGAGTTCGTGGGAGCGGGCACCGTCCTGCTCCAGTCCACCGAGACCCTGGTTCCCGAGCAGGACGCGGGGGCGGTTCCGCAGCGGGCGGGAGTGCCCGGCGCGGGAATGTCCGGAGGACACGGGGCATCGGCCGGGACACCGCGCCTTCCCGGACAGCTGGGAGACCTCCAGCGTCGCTTCGGGCTGTGAGCGGTAGTCTGCGGAGTGTGACATCGAACGCGTGCGCACTGTCACACCACCCAAGACTAGTTCACATTTCAACTTCTTAGGTAGACTTCATTCATGGAGACCGAGACGGCCACGCGCTGGCTGACCGATGCGGAGCAGTGTGCCTGGCGCACCCACCTGGAGGTCAACAGGCTGTTGACATACCAGCTCGAAAAGGATCTGCAGCCGTTCGGCCTGACGATGAACGACTACGAAATCCTGGTGAATCTCTCGGAGTCGGACGATCTGCGCATGCGCATGAGCGATCTGGCCTCCGCCACCCTGCAGTCCAAGAGCCGCCTCTCGCACCAGATCACGCGCATGGAGAACGCCGGCCTGGTGCGCCGGGAGAACTGCGAGTCCGACCGCCGGGGACTGTTCGCCGTCCTCACCGATCACGGCATGGAGACGATGCGCAAGGTCGCCCCGCACCACGTGGCGTCCGTGCGCAGGCACTTCATCGACCTCCTCTCCCCCGAGGCCCTGACCGAGCTGGACAAGGCGTTCCGGCCCATCGCCGAGCACCTGCGCGGCCAGCGCGGACGCCCCTGACCACGCAGTGCCAGAGGCCTAGGCCAGTGGCAGGCGGAGCTCGAACAGGGCTCCGCCGCCCGGGGCCTCACCGGCCGTGAGGGTCCCGCCGTGCCGGACGGCCACGTCGCGGGCGATCGCCAGGCCCAGCCCGGCGCCGCCCTCGTCGCGGCTGCGGGCGTCGTCCAGCCGGACGAACCGCTCGAAGATCCGCTCCCGGTCGGCCTCGGGCACCCCCTCGCCGTCGTCGGCGACCCGCACCACGGCCGCCCGGTCCCCGTCCCGGCGGACGGTCACGGTGACCGCCGAGCGCGCGTGCCGCTCGGCGTTGTCCAGCAGATTGGCCAGCACCCGGCCCAGCTGACCGCGCGATCCGGCCACTTCCGCCCCGGCCGGCCCGGCCGGCCCGGCCTCGACGGTCACCATCGGCCGCCCCGCCGCCTCCTCGCGGGCCAGCGCCGACAGGTCCACCCGGGCGTCGGCGGGCCGCTCCCCGGCGTCCAGCCGGGCCAGCAGCAGCAGGTCGGCGGCGAGCCGCTGCAGCCGTACGGTGTCCTCGACCGCCCCGTCGAGGTCCAGCAGCGCGGGATGGGCGGCGGCCACCTCCAGCTGGGTGCGCAGCGAGGCGATCGGGCTGCGCAGCTCGTGGGAGGCGTCGGCGACGAACCGGCGCTGGCGCTCCACGGAGGTCTCCAGCGCGGCCAGGGTCTCGTTGGTGGTGCGGGCCAGCCGGGCGATCTCGTCGTGGGTGGCGGGCTCCGGCACCCGCCGGGTCAGGTCCGCCGAGGCGGTGATCTCCGCCATCTCGCGGCGGATGTCCTCGACCGGGCGCAGGGCCCGCCGGGTGACCAGCCAGGTCACCGAGGCCACGACGGCCAGCAGCAGCGGGAACCCGGCCAGCATCACCCCGGAGGCGGTGCGCACCGCGTCCTGCTGGGCCGCGAGCGAGGCACCGGCGTAGACCCGGACCGTCTCGTCGCGGAGGTCGGTGACCTCCGCCCCGGCGAAGCGGTACTCCTGGCGCTCGCCGTCCACGGTGGCGGTGCCCTGCCCGTGCCAGTCGATCTCCGCGAGTTCGCCGGACTCGGCGGCCTCGGCAGCCTGGTCATCGTGCTCCGGCTCGGGCGCGGGGCTGTGGAGCGGGGTGACGCCGGACGTGCCGGTGCCGCTGACGGCCTCCAGTCCCTCGCTGACGGCGAGGACCCTGCCGTCCTCGTCGACGACCTGCACGGGGTGGTCGTCGCCGTCCGGCAGGTCCAGGTCGGCGTAGGGGATGCGGGCGGCGATCCGGGAGGCGACCTGGCGGGCGACGGCGTCGGCCTCGGCGTCCGCCCGGCTCTCCAGGCCACCGCGCAGCGACAGCAGGACGGCCGTGCCGGCGGCGAGCAGCGCGACCGCGACGACCAGGGTCGCGGCCAGTGCGGCGCGTGCCCGTACGGAACCGAACAGGCGTGTCATCGCGGGGTCTCCAGGCGGTAGCCGGCGCCCCGGACGGTACGGATCAGCGGGGCGCCCAGCTTGCGGCGCAGGGCGCTGACGTACACCTCGACGATGTTCGGATCGCCCTCGTAGGCGAAGTCCCACACGTGCTCCAGGATCTCCGTCTTGGAGACCACCTCGCCGGCGCGCAGCGCGAGCTGCTCCAGCACCGCGAACTCCTTGGCCGTGAGGGGGACCTCCGCGCCGTCCCTGTCCACCCGCCGGGCGCCGGTGTCCAGCCGCAGCGGGCCGAGCGTGATCACCGGGGTGCCGCTCCCCGTGTTCCGGCGGCGCAGCAGCGCCTTGATCCGGGCCACCAGGACGACGTACGAGAACGGTTTCGTCAGGTAGTCGTCGGCGCCGGTGTCCAGGCCCTCCGCCTCGTCGTACTCGCCGTCCTTGGCGGTCAGCATCAGGATCGGCACGTCGTTCCCCGCGGCGCGCAGGGCGGAGCAGACGCGGTAGCCGTTCATGCCCGGCAGCATGATGTCGAGGACGACCAGGTCGTACGGCGACTCGCTCGCCCGGTGCAGGCCCTCCAGGCCGTCGTGGACGACGTCCACGGCGTAGCCCTCGGCGGTGAGGCCGTTGGCCAGGGACAGGGCGAGGCGTCTCTCGTCCTCGACGATCAGCAGGCGCATGCGTACAGGGTGGCAAACCGAAGCTGAAGCGATCTTCAGGTCGCTTCAGCGTGGCTTCAGGTTCGGCTCGGCAGGGTGGATCACGTCGCAACCGAGCGAGTCGACCTGGAGGGTCCTCATGAAGCGCAACATCGTCATCGCCGCCGTCACCGCGACCGCCCTGCTCGGCGGAGGAGCCGCGGTCGCCTTCGCGAACGGTGACGACGGGGCGAAGGGTGCCGTCGCGGACGGCTCCGCCGACCGGGCGGCCGCGAGCGAGGTGACCGCCGTGGAGGCCATCGACGCCGCGCTGAAGGAGCGGGCGGGCACCGTGGTCTCCGTGGACCTGGACGACGACCGGGACGAGGACGGGGACGACGGCGGGAACGGCAAGCGGGACGTCGCCGCCTGGGAGGTCGACGTCCTGGGCTCCGGCAGCACCTCGTACACCGTCCGGGTGGACCCGGCGAGCGGCAAGGTCCTCGGCACGGAGACCGACAAGGACGAGGACGACGTCGCAAAGGCGCGCGCGCTGCTCAAGGGCGCCGACGTGGACGCCCGTGAGGCGGCGCGGGCCGCTGCCGCGGAGGGGGTCGTGACGTCCGTGGACCTCGACGACGAGGGGCGCTCCGCGGGGTGGGACGTGGAGACCGCCGGGGAGTCCGGGCAGGACTGGCGCGTCGACCTGAAGACGGGGAAGGTCACGGCGGAGCGGGACGACTCCGGTTCCGAGACGGACTCCGAGGAGGACTGAGCGGGTGGGTCCTGCGGGGCCGGGCTTTCGTCGCCGGGTGCGGGCGGTAGGTGGCTGGTCGCGCAGTTCCCCGCGCCCCTTCGGGCGCTGACGCGCCCGCGCGGCGGAACCGCGTTCGAGGGGCGCGGGGAACTGTGCGAGCAACCCTCACTGCCCGCACCCGGCGACGCGGCGCGTCCACCTTGGACCTCAGCCGCCCTAGGCCTCCGTCAGCCCCGCGACCAGCTCGTCCGCCGCGCGGTAGGGATCCAGCTCGCCCGCGACGATCCGTTCCGCGAGGGCGGACAGCCTGCGGTCGCCGTGGAGGTCGCCGATGCGCTCGCGCAGGGCGGTGACCGCGATGGTCTCGACCTCGCGGGCGGCGCGGGCGAGGCGGCGTTCGGCGAGGACGCCGCGCTCCTCCATCCAGGCCCGGTGCTTCTCCAGGGCCTCCACCACCTCGTCGACGCCCTCGGCGCGCGCGGCGACCGTCTTCACGATCGGGGGCCGCCAGTCGCCGGGGCCGCGGGACTCGCCGAGGCCCAGCATGTGGTTCAGCTCGCGGGCGGTGGCGTCGGCGCCGTCACGGTCGGCCTTGTTGACGACGTAGACGTCGCCGATCTCCAGGATTCCGGCCTTCGCCGCCTGGATGCCGTCGCCCATGCCGGGGGCCAGCAGGACGACGGAGGTGTCGGCCTGGGAGGCGATCTCGACCTCCGACTGGCCGACGCCGACCGTCTCCACCAGGATCACGTCGCAGCCCGCGGCGTCCAGGACCCGGATCGCCTGGGGCGCGGCCCAGGCGAGGCCGCCGAGGTGGCCGCGGGTCGCCATGGAGCGGATGTAGACGCCGGGGTCGGAGGCGTGCTCCGACATGCGGACGCGGTCGCCGAGCAGGGCGCCGCCCGAGAACGGGGACGAGGGGTCGACGGCCAGGACGCCGACCCGCTTGCCCTGCTTGCGGTACGCCGTGACCAGCGCGGAGGTGGACGTGGACTTGCCGACGCCGGGCGAGCCGGTCAGACCGACGACGTAGGCGTTGCCGGTGAGCGGGGCGAGCGCCGCCATGACCTCCCTGAGCTGCGGGGACGCCCCCTCCACCAGGGAGATCAGCCGGGCCACGGCCCGTGGCCGGCCTTCCCTGGCCTGGGCGACCAGCGAGGAGACGTCCTGCATCACAGCTCCGTTCACTAGAGATCGGCTATCGAAAGGGCCGCTCAGGCCTTCGGCACCCGCACGATCAGCGCGTCGCCCTGGCCGCCGCCGCCGCACAGCGCGGCCGCGCCGACACCGCCGCCGCGCCGCTTCAGCTCCAGCGCGAGGTGCAGCACGAGCCGGGCGCCGGACATGCCGATCGGGTGCCCCAGGGCGATGGCACCCCCGTTGACGTTCACCTTTTCGGTGGACACGCCGAGGTCCTTCATTGACTGCACGGCGACCGCGGCGAAGGCCTCGTTGATCTCGATCAGGTCGAGGTCGGAGACCTCCAGGCCCTCCTTCTTCAGGGCGTGTGCGATCGCGTTCGACGGCTGCGACTGCAAAGAGTTGTCCGGGCCGGCGACGTTGCCGTGGGCGCCGATCTCGGCGATCCAGTCCAGGCCCAGCTCCTGCGCCTTGGCCTTGCTCATCACCACCACCGCGGCGGCGCCGTCGGAGATCTGCGAGGAGGAGCCGGCGGTGATCGTGCCGTCCTTGGAGAACGCCGGGCGCAGCTTGGCCAGGGACTCCACGGTGGTGTCGCCGCGGATGCCCTCGTCCTTGCTGAAGAGAACGGGATCGCCCTTGCGCTGCGGGATCTCGACCGGGGTGATCTCGGCCTCGAAGACGCCGTTCTTCTGCGCGGCGGCGGCCCGCTGGTGGGACAGGGCGGCGATCTCGTCCTGCGCCTCGCGGCTGATGCCGAGGCGGGCGTTGTGCTTCTCCGTGGACTCGCCCATGGCGATGTTCTCGAAGGCGTCGGTCAGACCGTCGTACGCCATCGCGTCGAGCATCTGCACCGCGCCGTACTTGAAGCCCTCGCGGGACTTCGGCAGCAGGTGGGGGGCGTTGGTCATGGACTCCTGGCCGCCGGCGACCACGATGTCGAACTCGCCGGCGCGGATCAGCTGGTCGGCCAGCGCGATGGCGTCGAGGCCGGAGAGGCAGACCTTGTTGATGGTGAGCGCGGGGACGTTCATCGGGATGCCCGCCTTGACGGCCGCCTGGCGGGCCGGGATCTGGCCCGCGCCGGCCTGGAGCACCTGGCCCATGATCACGTACTGCACCTGGTCGCCGCCGATCCCCGCACGGTCGAGGGCGGCCTTGATCGCGAAGCCGCCGAGGTCGGCTCCGGAGAAGGACTTCAGCGAGCCGAGCAGCCGCCCCATCGGGGTACGCGCACCCGCGACGATGACGGACGTCGTGCCGTTTGTCCCAGAAGTTCCAGAAGACATGAGCTGCGATCCCCTTACCGGCTGCACAGCCGAGGAGTGAACGAGGGTTTACTCGAATGTACTGAGCGGTATCCCGCCCGTCATCGGGCTGTCGGTGTGATCGCGCGCACGTTGCGTAACCACCTCCGGAGCGCTGCACTGAGTCCATGCTGACGCGAATCGACCACATCGGGATCGCCTGTTTCGACCTCGACAAGACCGTCGAGTTCTACCGTGCCACGTATGGCTTCGAGGTGTTCCACACCGAGGTCAACGAAGAGCAGGGCGTGCGCGAGGCCATGCTCAAGATCAACGATACGTCCGACGGCGGGGCGTCGTACCTCCAGCTCCTGGAACCGACCCGCGAGGACTCCACCGTCGCCAAGTGGCTGGCCAGGAACGGCGAGGGCGTCCACCACATCGCCTTCGGCACCGCGGACGTCGACGGGGACGCCGCCGCCATCAAGGACAAGGGCGTGCGGGTGCTCTACGACGAGCCCCGGCGCGGCTCCATGGGGTCGCGGATCACCTTCCTGCACCCCAAGGACTGCCATGGCGTCCTGACAGAACTGGTCACTTCGGCGCCTGTTGAGTCACCTGAGCACTGACCCTCGTACATAGGGGCCGGTAGGGTTGGGGTCGGTCGCCCCGCTTCCACCGGGGCGACCCGTGCCGGGGTCCGGGTTTCGGGGGACGAGCGTCGGGGCAGCAGCCCGTGTTCCGTCGTTGATCTGACACCATTCCCCGGGGGCCCCGTTCGGCGGATGGACGGAGCTCGTTTGGAGAGACTTGCGACCAGGGGACGGATGGGACCGCGCAGTGCGGGGCTACGAGAGCCAGGAGCGAGAGCCGGCGGCTGACGTCGACCACCTCTCTCGGTTCGAGGCCGAGATGAAGCGGCTGAGGACCGAGCGGGAAAAGGCCATCCAGCACGCCGAGGACCTCGGCTACCAGGTCGAGGTGTTGCGGGCCAAGCTGCACGAGGCGCGCCGCACCCTCATGACCCGGCCCGCCTACGACAGCGCCGACATCGGCTACCAGGCCGAACAGTTGCTGCGCAACGCGCAGATGCAGGCCGACCAGATCCGCGCCGACGCCGAGCGCGAGCTGAGCCAGGCCAGGGCGCAGACCCAGCGCATCCTTCAGGAGCACGCCGAGCAGGCCGCCCGGCTCCAGGCGGAGCTGCACCAGGAGGCCGTGACCCGGCGCCAGCAGCTCGACCAGGAGCTGGCCGAACGCCGGCAGACCGTCGAGTCGCACGTCAACGAGAACGTGGCGTGGGCGGAGCAGTTGCGTGCCCGCACCGAGCAGCAGGCGCGCCGGCTGCTGGAGGAGTCCCGCGCGGAGGCCGAGCAGGCGATGGCCGCCGCCCGCGCGGAGGCCGAACGGCTCACCGCCGAGGCCCGCCAGCGCCTGCAGGCCGAGGCCGAGGCGGCCCGCGCGGAGGCCGAACAGCTGCTGCGCCGCGCCCGCGCGGACGCCGAGCGGCTGCTCAACGCCGCCTCCACGCAGGCGCAGGAGGCCACCGACCACGCCGAGCAGCTGCGCACCTCCACCGCCAGCGAGTCGGAGGCCGCCCGCCGGCAGGCCGCCGAGCTGAGCCGCGCCGCCGAGCAGCGGATGGCCCAGGCCGAGGAGGCGCTGCGCAAGGCGCAGTCCGAGGCGGAGAAGCTGGTCACCGAGGCCAAGGAGGCCGCCGCCAAGACCCTGGCGAGCGCCGAGGCCGCCAACGAGACCCGCACCCGCACCGCCAAGGAGCAGGTCGCCCGGCTGGTCAGCGAGGCCACCAAGGAGGCCGAGTCCACCAAGGCGGAGGCCGAGCAGCTGGTCGCGGACGCCCGCGCGGAGGCCGAGAAGATCGTCGCGGAGGCCGTCGAGAAGGCCCGTGCGATCGCCGCCGAGGAGACCGCCACCCAGCTGTCGAAGGCGGCGAAGACCGCCGAGGACGTGCTGACCAAGGCGTCCGAGGACGCCAAGAAGACCACCAGGGCCGCCGCCGAGGAGGCCGAGCGGATCCGCCGCGAGGCCGAGGCCGAGGCGGACCGGCTGCGCGCCGAGGCGCACGACATCGCCGAGCAGCTCAAGGGCGCGGCGAAGGACGACACCGAGGAGTACCGCGCCAAGACCGTCGAGTTGCAGGAGGAGGCCCGCCGGCTGCGCGGCGAGGCCGAGCAGCTGCGCGCCGACGCGGTCGAGGAGGGCGAGAAGATCCGCGCCGCGGCCCGCAAGGAGGCCGTGGCGCAGATCGAGGAGGCGGCGAAGTCCGCCGAGGAACTGCTGGCCAAGGCGAAGGCCGACGCGGACGAGCTGCGCCGCACCGCCACCGCGGACAGCGAGAAGGTCCGCACCGAGGCCATCGAGCGGGCGACGACGCTGCGCCGGCAGGCTGAGGAGACCCTGGAGCGCACCCGCGCGGAGGCCGAGCGCCACCGCGAGGAGGCCGCCGAGCAGGCCGAGACCGTCAGGGCCGAGGCCGAGCGGGCGGCGCGCGAGCTGCGCGAGGAGACCGAGCGGGCGGTCGCGGCCCGGCAGGCGGAGGCCGCCGAGGAGCTGGCCCGCCTGCACGCGGAGGCCGAGCAGCGGCTGGCCGCGGCCGAGCAGGCGCTGACGGAGGCCCGTGAGGAGGCCGCCCGGCTGCGCCGGGAGGCCACCGAGGAGACCGACCGGCTGCGCGCCGAGTCCGCCGAGCGGATCCGCACGCTGCAGCAGCAGGCCGAGACGGAGGCCGAGCGGCTGCGTGACGAGGCCGCCGCCGACGCGTCGGCGTCCCGCGCGGAGGGCGAGGCCGTCGCCGTACGGCTGCGGTCGGAGGCCGCCGCGGAGGCGGAGCGGCTGAAGCAGGAGGCGCAGGAGAGCGCCGACCGGATGCGCGCCGAGGCGCAGGCCGCCGCCGAGCGGCTGGCCGCGGAGGCGTCGGAGACGCTGGCCGCCGCGCAGGAGGAGGCCGCCCGGCGCCGCCGCGAGGCCGAGGAGACGCTGGGCGCGGCCCGGCAGGAGGCCGACCAGGAGCGCGAACGGGCCCGCGAGCAGAGCGAGGAGCTGCTGGCGAGCGCGCGCAAGCGCGTGGAGGAGGCGCAGGCCGAGGCGGTCCGGCTGGTCGAGGAGGCCGACCGGCGCGCCACCGAGATGGTGGCCGCGGCCGAGCTCCACGCCCAGCAGGTGCGCGACTCGGTCGCCGGGCTGCACGAGCAGGCGCAGCAGGAGATCCAGGGCCTGCGCAGCGCCGCCGAGCACGCGGCGGAGCGCACCCGCAGGGAGGCCGAGGAGGAGGCGGACCGGGTCCGCACCGACGCGTACGCCGAGCGGGAGCGGGCGAGCGAGGACGCGACCCGGCTGCGCCGCGAGGCCACCGAGGAGGTGGAGGCCGCCAAGGCGCTCGCGGAGCGCACCATGGCGGAGGCGCTGGCCGAGTCGGAGCGGGTGCGGTCGGACGCGTCGGAGTACGCCCAGCGGCTGCGCACGGAGGCGACGGACAACCTCGCCGAGGCCGACCAGGCGGCGGCCCGCACCCGTGCGGACGCCCGCGAGGACGCCAACCGGATCCGCTCGGACGCGGCGACGCAGGCGGACACCCTCATCACCGAGGCGCGGTCCGAGGCCGAGCGCCTGACCACGGAGACGGCCGCCGAGGCCGAGCGGGTGCGCACCGAGGCGCTGGCGGAGGCCGAGCGGGTCACGACGAAGGCGGCCGCGGAGGCCGAGCGCGTCACCACCGAGGCGGTCACCGAGGCGGAGCGGCTGCGCACGGAGACCACGGCCGAGGCCGAGCGGGTGCGCACGGAGGCGCTTGCGGAGGCGGACCGCGTCACGACCGAGGCACTGGCCGAGGCGGACCGCGTCACCACCGAGGCGCTGACCGAGGCCGAGCGGGTGCGCACCGAGGCGGTCGCGAACGCCGAGCAGCTGCTCGCGGAGGCCACCGGCGAGGCGGAGCGGCTGCGTGCCGAGGCCGCGGAGACGGTCGGGTCGGCGCAGGCGCGCGCGGAGCGCGTGCGGGCGGAGTCGGAGCGGGTCAGGGCCGAGGCGGCCGAGGAGGCCGAGCGGGTCACCGCGACGGCGCGCGAGGAGGCCGAGCGGACCCTGGACGAGGCCCGCAAGGAGGCCAACAAGCGGCGTTCGGAGGCGGCCGAGCAGGTCGACAAGCTCATCTCGGAGACCACCGCGGAGGTCGACAAGCTGCTCGCGGAGGCGCAGGAGCAGGCGCTGAAGACCACCGCGGACGCCGAGTCGCAGGCCGACACCATGGTGGGCGCGGCACGCAAAGAGGCGGAGCGGATCGTCTCGCAGGCGACGATCGAGGGCAACTCCCTGGTGGAGAAGGCCCGTACGGACGCGGACGAGCTGCTGGTCGGCGCCCGCCGGGACGCGACGGCCATAAGGGAGCGCGCGGAGGAGCTGCGCGACCGCGTCACCACCGAGATCGAGGAGCTGCACGAGCGGGCCCGCCGCGAGGCCGCCGACACCATGAAGTCGACCGGCGACCGCTGCGACGCGCTGATCAAGGCCGCCGAGGAGCAGCTGGCCAAGGCCGAGGCGAAGGCGAAGGAGCTGGTGTCGGAGGCCAACTCCGAGGCCGGCAAGGTGCGGATCGCCGCGGTGAAGAAGGCCGAGGGGCTGCTGAAGGAGGCCGAGCAGAAGAAGGCCAAGCTCATCAAGGAGGCCGAGGAGCTGAAGGCCGAGGCGGTCCGCGAGGCCCAGCGCACGGTCGAGGAGGGCAAGCGCGAGCTGGAGGTCCTGATGCGCCGTCGCGAGGACATCAACGCCGAGATCTCCCGTGTCCAGGACGTGCTGGAGGCGTTGGAGTCTTTTGAGGCGCCGGCGGCCGGCAAGGACGGCGGCGTCAAGGCCGGTGCCACGGTGGGCGCGCCTCGTTCGGGTGGCAAATCGTCGGACGGGTAGCCGAGGAGGCGGGCAGCGGTGTTTGCTGGAGTCTTTGACCCCGTCCCCGACGGGGCCTTTGGCCAAGCCTTTGCCGACGTGTCTGGCAAGCGATCCGAGGGTCAGCCACTCAAAAGGGGTGTCATTCTCCAGATCAAACACGCATCCGCTCGATGACACGCCGCTTCGGCCCCTAGGATTCCCCTTATCACCTCACCGGTCTCATTCGACAGGAACCCCATGAGCGACACTTCCCCCTACGGCTTCGAGCTTGTGCGGCGTGGATACGACCGCGCTCAGGTGGACGAACGTATCTCCAAGCTCGTCTCCGACCGTGACAGTGCTCTCGCCCGCATCACCGCTCTGGAAAAGCGCATCGAGGAGCTCCACCTCGAAACGCAGAACGCCCAGGCCCAGGTCAGCGACGCCGAGCCGTCGTACGCCGGTCTCGGCGCGCGCGTGGAGAAGATCCTGCGACTCGCCGAGGAAGAGGCCAAGGACCTGCGCGAGGAGGCCCGTCGCGCGGCCGAGCAGCACCGTGAGCTGGCCGAGTCGGCGGCCCAGCAGGTGCGCAACGACGCCGAGGCGTTCGCCGCCGAGCGCAAGGCGAAGGCCGAGGACGAGGGCGTCCGGATCGTCGAGAAGGCCAAGGCCGACGCCGCCCAGCTGCGCGCCGAGGCGCAGAAGGACGCGCAGTCCAAGCGCGAGGAGGCCGACGCGCTGTTCGAGGAGACCCGCGCCAAGGCCGCCCAGGCCGCCGCGGACTTCGAGACGAACCTGGCCAAGCGCCGCGAGCAGTCCGAGCGCGACCTGGCGTCCCGTCAGGCCAAGGCCGAGAAGCGCCTCGCCGAGATCGAGCACCGCGCCGAGCAGCTGCGCCTGGAGGCCGAGAAGCTGCGCACCGACGCCGAGCGCCGCGCCCGCCAGACGGTGGAGACCGCCCAGCGCCAGGCCGAGGACATCGTGGCCGACGCCAACGCCAAGGCGGACCGGATCCGTTCGGAATCCGAGCGCGAGCTGGCCGCCCTCACCAACCGCCGCGACTCCATCAACGCCCAGCTCACCAACGTGCGCGAGATGCTCGCCACGCTCACGGGCGCCGCGGTGGCCGCGGCCGGCACGCCGTCCTCGGACGACGAGCCGATCTCCCGCGGGGTCCCGGCCCAGCAGACCCGGTAACCGGCGGTCCGCCAACCGGCGGTCCCGCCAACCGCACGGCGCCGAGCCCCCTGCCACTTCCGGTGGCAGGGGGCTTTGTCCCGTTCTAGCGTGGCCGCATGATCGAGCTCGAGGGGCTGACCAAGCGGTACGGCGAGAAGGTGGCGGTCAACAACCTGACGTTCGCCGTGCGACCCGGCATCGTCACGGGCTTCCTCGGCCCGAACGGCGCGGGCAAGTCCACCACCATGCGGATCGTGCTGGGCCTGGACCGGCCGACCGCCGGGGACGTGCGCATCGACGGCAAGCACTACGACCGGCTCAGGGACCCGCTGACGTACATCGGCGCGCTCCTGGACGCCAAGGCGGTGCACGGCGGGCGCAGCGCCTACCACCATCTGCTGTGCCTCGCCCAGAGCAACGGCATCCCGGAGCAGCGGGTGCACGAGGTGCTGGACACGGTCGGACTCACGGCGGTGGCCCGCAAGAAGGCCAAGGGGTTCTCGCTGGGCATGGGGCAGCGGCTCGGCATCGCCGCCGCGCTGCTCGGCGACCCGCGCATCCTGATGTTCGACGAGCCGGTCAACGGGCTCGACCCCGAGGGCATCCACTGGATCCGCACGCTGGTGAAGTCGCTGGCCGCGCAAGGGCGGACGGTGTTCGTGTCGAGTCATCTGATGAGCGAGATGGCGCTGACCGCGGACCACTTGGTGGTGATCGGGCAGGGCCGGCTGCTCGCCGACACCTCCATGGCGGACTTCATCGCGAAGAACTCGCGCAGTTACGTCCGGATCCGCACCCCGCAGCCGGAGCGGCTGCTGGACGTGCTGCACGGGGCCGGGATCGCGGCCGTGGCGAACGGCGGGGCGTTCGAGGCGGACGGCGAGAAGCCGGAGCGGATCGGCGAGCTGGCCGCGCAGCACCAGGTGGTGCTGCACGAGCTGAGCCCGCAGCAGGCCTCGCTCGAGGAGGCGTTCATGCGGCTGACCGCGGAGTCGGTCGAGTACCACGCGCACTCGGACACCCCACCCGCGCCGCGGCAGCGGCAGCAGTGGGGCGACGGCCGGCGGAAGGGCTGAGGAGCATGGCGGCCACCCAGGTCATCCGGTCGGAGTGGACGAAGATCCGCTCGGTGGCGTCCACGGTGTGGACCCTCTCGCTCGCCGTGCTGGTCACCATCGCGCTGGGGATGCTCATCGCCGCGCTGTCGAAGAACGAGTTCGACTCCATGAACGCCCGGGACCGGCTGTCGTTCGACCCGACGTTCATCAGCTTCGCGGGGATGAGTCTCGGTCAGCTCGCGATGATCGTGTTCGGGGTGCTCGTGGTCTCCAACGAGTACAGCACCGGCATGATCCGCACCTCGCTGGCCGCCGTACCGCAGCGCGGCGTGTTCCTGTCCGGCAAACTGGCGGTCGCGACCGGGCTCGCCCTGGTGGTCGGGACGGCCACCAGCTTCGCCGCGTTCTTCCTCGGGCAGGCGATGCTCGGCGATCTCGGGGCGCGCCTCGGCGATCCGGGGGTGCTGCGGGCGGTGATCGGCGGCGGGCTCTACATGACGCTGATCGCGATGTTCTCCATGGGCGTCGCCGCGATGCTGCGCTCCCCGATGCTGTCGCTGGGCATCCTGATGCCGTTCTTCTTCCTGATCTCGAACATCCTCGGCAACGTCGGCGCCACGAAGAGGATCGGCCGGTTCCTGCCGGACCAGGCCGGCAGCAAGGTCATGCAGGTGGTGCCGCCGGCCGGCGACGACACCCCGTACGGCCCGTGGGGCGGCCTTGGGATCATGGCGCTGTGGGTGGTCGCGGCCCTGGCCGGCGGTTACCTGCTGCTCAAGCGACGGGACGCCTAGGAGCGGTCGTTTCTTTACTCGCTCTTGGGTGGAACCGTCAGCGCCCCGATATCCTCCTAACCCTTACGGGGGCGTGTGCCCCGCTGTCCTGAACCTTTCGATGGGTGCGGAGCATGATCGAGGCAGTCGGCCTGACCAAGCGCTACGGCGACAAGACCGCTGTGTACAACCTTTCCTTCCAGGTGCGGCCCGGCGCCGTCACCGGCTTCCTGGGCCCCAACGGCTCCGGCAAGTCGACGACGATGCGCATGATCCTCGGCCTGGACAACCCCACCTCGGGGCAGGTGACGATCGGCGGCTACCCGTACCGCAAGCTGCCGAACGCGCCCCGCCAGGTCGGCGCGCTGCTCGACGCTAAGGCCGTGCACGGCGGCCGGACGGCCCGCAACCACCTGCTGTCCCTGGCCCAGCTGTCCGGCATCCCGGCCCGCCGGGTGGACGAGGTGCTGGGCGTGGTGGGCCTCCAGGACGTGGCCCGGCGCCGCTCGAAGGACTTCTCGCTGGGCATGGGCCAGCGGCTCGGCATCGCCGCGGCGCTGCTGGGCGACCCGCAGGTGCTGCTGTTCGACGAGCCGGTCAACGGGCTCGACCCCGAGGGCATCCTCTGGGTGCGCAACCTGATGAAGTCGCTCGCGGCCGAGGGCCGTACCGTCTTCGTCTCCTCGCACCTGATGAGCGAGATGGCGCTGACCGCCGACCACCTCATCGTGATCGGGCGCGGGCAGCTGCTCGCCGACATGAGCGTGCGGGACTTCATCGCGGCGAACTCCGCCGGGTTCGCCCGGGTGCGCACCCCGGACACCGAGTCGCAGGCGCGCGAGAAGCTGGCGTCCGCGCTGACCGAGGCGGGCGGCCAGGTGCTGCCCGAGCAGGACGGGGCGCTGCGGGTGACCGGGCTGCCGCTGCCGCGCATCAGTGACATCGCGCACGAGACGGACGTACGGCTGTGGGAGCTGTCGCCGCACCAGGCCTCCCTGGAGGAGGCGTACATGCGGATGACGCAGGCGGCCGTCGACTACCGCTCCACCACCGACCAGAAGGCGGGCCTCCAGCAGCCGCTGCCGCCGGGCGCGCAGCCGCCGGTGCCGGTGCCCGGCCAGGGCCAGCCGGGCTGGTACGCCCCGCCGCCGCCCCAGCAGGGCGGGCAGCCGTTCGCGATGCCGCAGGCGCCGGGTCCCTACGGCGCCCCCGGCCCGTACGGCGGCCCGCAGGCCCCGGCCGCGCCCCCCGCCCCGGCCGGTCAGCCGAACCCGTACGCGCAGCCGGCGCCGCAGCAGCCGCCCGCGCCCGCCCAGGCGCCGGGCCAGGCTCCGGCGGCCGCGCCCGCCGCCGCCCCGGCGCCCGAGGCGCCCGCGCCGCAGGCCTCCGCCCCCGTCTCCGACCCGACCCAGTCCGAGGACGCCCGATGAGCACGCCCCAGACCCCGCCGTCGCCGGCCGCGCCCGGCATGCCGCCGTACTCCGGTTACACCTCGCCGATCCCCGTCGTGCGCACCCACCTCGGGCACGCCATCGCCTCGGAGTGGACGAAGATCAAGTCGGTGCGCTCCACGATGTGGACGCTCGGGGTCTTCGTCGCACTCGTCGTCGGCATCGGCCTGCTGACCGGCACCGTGGTGGGCAGCTCGGCCTCCGAGAGCGACCTCGGCTCGGAGAGCGCGCTGGCCCTGGGCTTCTTCGGGCTGTTGCTCGGCAGCATGTGCGTCATCACGCTCGGCGTGCTGACCACGGCGTCCGAGTACGGCACGGGCATGATCCGCACCACGATGACGGCCTGCCCCTCGCGCGGGCGGGTGCTGACGGCGAAGGCGATCGTCTTCTTCGCGGTCGCGTTCACCGTGACGCTGCTCTCCTCCTCCCTGGTGGCCGTCGCCCAGGTCGGCATGGTGGACGCCCGGGACCCGTCGGGCGGCGAGTGGCTGAAGGCCACGGTCGGCGTCTCGCTCTACATCGCGCTGCTCGGTCTGCTGTCGCTGGTCGTCGGCTCGATCATCCGGCACTCCGCGGGCGCCATCACCATCATGATCGGCGCGGTTCTCGCCCCGCTGGTGGTCGCGCTGTTCATGTTCTCCTCGTCGCTGGAGGACGTGCGCACCTTCCTGTTCGAGTACTCGATCCCGAACCAGCTCGGCGTCTTCTACGCCAACTCCCTCAGCGACTCGGGCCCGACGGGCTGGGACCCGCTGTGGATCATGCTGGGCGTCACCGCCGTCGCCTTCGCCGGCGCCTACGCGCTGCTGGAGCGGCGCGACGTCTAGCGACGGCTGCCGTCAGAACCTCGGCGCGTTACGGGACCGCTGCACCCGCGTGGTGCGGCGGTCCCGTGCGTTCCAGCACGCCTTGTGCCAGTGGCGGCGGTCGTCGACGCCCGCGTACTGCGGCCAGGCGACGACGTGCGGGACGCCGTCGGGGATCAGCTGGTCGCAGCCGGGGCAGCGGTAGCTCTTGCCCTGCGCGCTCGCGCCCGCGACGTGGCGCACGCTCCACTCCTCGCCGGCCCAGTCCACGCTGGACTGCCAGCCGCCGTAGCGGCCCGGCCGGTCGTCCTCGGCGCCCCGGCCGGAGGAGACGGCATTCTTCGGGCCCTTGGGTCGGTTGCGACGCGGGGACACGGAACACCTCACGGAGCTATACAGGGAGCGGGTCCTGTCCAGCCTACGCGTCCGTGACGGGGGTATGCGGAACCCGGGGGAACCCCCACAAGTCCCCCGCCCTGGCGGGCATTCTGCAGACAATCGGCAAATTCGGCCGCGAGGCCGTGTCCTCGGCACGTGTCAGACAGTTATGCCGGGTGGGGCAGCTCCGTGTCGGAGCCGAGGAAGCAGGAAGAGCGATGCGCGTAGGAAGTTTCGTGTTGGCGGCCCAGTTCCCGGGTCAGGGCCAGGGGGAGGCGCTGCACCGCGCGGTCCGCTCGGCGGAGGTCTCCGAGGAAGCGGGGCTCGACTCGGTCTGGCTGGCCGAGCACCACTTCGTGCCGTACGGCACCTGTCCGTCGGCCATCACCCTCGCCGCGTTGCTGCTCGGCCGCACCCGGCGCATCCGGGTCGGCACGGCGGTCAGCGTGCTGCCCACCACGCACCCCGTGGCGCTCGGCGAGCAGGCGGCGCTGCTCCATGTGACGAGCGGCGGACGGCTGTCGCTGGGCGTGGGCCGGGGCGGTCCGTGGGTGGACCTCGAAGTGTTCGGCGCGGGCCTGGAGGCGTACGAGAAGGGCTTTCCCGAATCACTCGATCTGCTGGTGCGCTGGCTGCGCGAACCGCGCGTCGAGGCCGCCGGGGAGCGCTATGCCTTCCGTGAGGTGCCGGTCGTGCCGCGGCCGTCGGAGTCGTTGACCGAGACCGACGGCCCCGAGGTGCTGGTCGCCTGCACCTCCCCCGCCAGTGTCCGGACGGCGGCCGAGCGCGGGCTGCCGATGCTGCTCGGCATGCATGTCGGGGACGAGGAGAAGGCCGAGATGGTCGGCCTGTGGCGCCGCCTCGCCCGAGCCGCCGGCCGGCCGGCGGAGCAGCTCGCCGATCCGGGCCATGTGTCGGCCGGCGTCTGCCAGATCGCGGACCGGCGGGTCGACGCGGCCGAGACCCTGACCAAGGCGATGCCAGGCTGGCTGAAACAGGGTCTGGACGCGCATATGACGGTGGACGGCCGGGAGCGCGGGATGCGCGATCCGCTGGCCTACACCGAACTGCTCTGCGGGCTGCACCCGGTGGGCACCCCGCGGCTGTGCGCCGACCGGCTCGCGGCGACCAGCGAGCGGACCGGCATCTCCCGCTTCGCCCTGCTGGTCGAGGGCTCGGGAGACCTGGCGGCGACGGAGGAGAACGTACGGCGGCTGGGCGGCGAGGTGCTGCCACAGCTGCGGTGAGCGGCGGCCGGAGCGGGGCGACCGGGGCTGGGCGACCATGACAGGGCGACCGGACCGGGAGGACCGGAGGCGACGGGGGCGACGGGCAGCGCGGGGCGACCGGCGGTGCGCCGAGACGGGTGGTGCGGGGAGCTTGCCGCCCCGGTAGAGATCGCACCTCCCGTGGACGAGAGCGGCAAGCCGGTGCCTCGCTGCGTCAGCAGTCCCGAAGCTCCGGGGACTGGTTGAGCAACTGACCGCGCACCGAGGTGAAGCGGGCCAGCGTCTCGTCCGCCGAACCGTCCAGCGGGAACACGGCCACCCGGTGGCAGTTCTGGAAGGCCAGGCGCACCCCGAAGTGCCGCTGCAGCGCACCGCGGATGGCGTCACTCGCGAGTGCGCGCAGGAGCTGACCGCGTGCCTGCTCGTCCGGCGGGGGCATCTGGTTGTCGGCGAACTGGCCGCCGTCCACCTTCAGCTGGGCCACCAGGGAGCTGATCATCTCCCACGCGTAGGGCAGGGAGGTCCGGACGCAGTCGACGAAGTCAGCTTCGTCGACCTCGCCTCGCTCGGCCTGTTCGAGTAGGGCCGGTGAGACGTCGAGCGACATGGGTACTCCTCTCGCACCCCCGACCAGCAGGGGTTGCCGGACAGATGAGGGAGCTCGCGAACACCGGACACCCGGACACCCTGTGTACACGCGTCGCGACCTCCCGTTCCCTACGGTAGGCACCAGACCGTGACGGCACCAGGAGAATGGGGATACAGGCGGACCCCGGTGGGCACACAATCGGCCACGACCGAACACGAGTGTTCTGGATAAACAGGACGCGAATCGCGTGCGCCCCGGGCTGTCGAGTAGCGTTGCCGACCATGCGTCTCGTCATTGCCCGATGCTCGGTCGACTACGCCGGCCGGCTCACCGCCCATCTCCCCTCGGCACCCCGTCTGATCCTGGTGAAGGCGGACGGCAGCGTCTCCATCCACGCGGACGACCGGGCGTACAAGCCCCTCAACTGGATGTCGCCGCCCTGCACCCTGAAGGAGGGCAGCGGCGAGGACGAGGGCGTGTGGACCGTCACCAACAAAGCGGGCGAGAAGCTGATCATCACTATGGAGGAGGTCCTCCACGACTCGACGCACGAACTCGGCGTCGACCCCGGCCTGATCAAGGACGGCGTGGAAGCACACCTCCAGGAACTGCTCGCCGACCGCATCGAGACGCTCGGCGAGGGCTACACCCTGATCCGCCGCGAGTACATGACGGCCATCGGTCCCGTCGACATCCTCTGCCGGGACGCGGAGGGCCGGACCGTCGCGGTGGAGATCAAGCGGCGCGGCGAGATCGACGGCGTCGAGCAACTGACCCGCTATCTGGAGCTGTTGAACCGCGATCCCCATCTGGCGCCGGTGCGCGGCATCTTCGCCGCGCAGGAGATCAAGCCGCAGGCCCGCGTCCTCGCCACGGACCGCGGCATCGGCTGCCACGTGCTGGACTACGACGCGCTGCGCGGCATCGAGGACGACAAGCTGCGGCTGTTCTGAGCGTCACTGTCGTGGCGAGCGTGACTGCCATGGCAGGCAAAGGCCGGGTCCCGGAGAAGGGACCCGGCCTCTTTCGTGCCGTCCCAGGCCTCAGATGACCGACTCGGCGCTGCTGGGCGTGGCCGCGTCGCTGCTCTGCGGTGCGCCGGCGGAGCTGGTGGACTCCGTGGGAGCGCTCGCGGAGTTCGAGGTGGGCGGTGCGGTGTCGGTGGGATCCGTCGGCGGCTCAGACGTCTCGGTCGGAGGCTGGGAAGTCTCGGTGGGCGGCTTCGAGGTCTCCGTCGGCGGCTTGGTCGTCTCGGTCGGCGGCCTGGTCGTCGTGGGCGGCTTCGTCGTCGACGACGGCGGCTTGGACGTCGAAGCGGAGGGGTCGTCACCGGGATCCGTGCCGCTCGGGTCGTCCGACGGCTCCCCTGACTGCGAACCGGTCGCCGCGTCCGTCGGGGTCGGGTCGTCGGAGGTGCCCAGGGTGCCGTCGGGGCCCGGGTCGGTCGGGCGGCTGGTCGCGCTGCCGGTGTCCGGGGCGCCGTCGCCGTCGCGGTCCGCCTCGTCCGCGCCCAGGCTGTCGTCGCCGGCGCCCTGGCTGGCCGACGGGTTGACGCCGACCTGGCCGGAGGGGCTGTCGGCGTCGTTGTTCGAGGTGGCGCCGAGCGTGACGACCGTGCCGAGCACCGCCACGAGCAGCGCGCCCGCACCGGCCGCTACCAGGTTGCGCCGGGCGAGGCCGCGCAGCCCACCGCGGGCCTTGTGGGACGTCGTACCGCCCGCCGCGGTGCCGTGGGTGACGAGCGTGTCGGCGGGGCGGGGCAGCTTCGGGAACGGCATCGGGGCCGCCGGGACCCCGCCGGACGGGGAGGCGGACTCCTCGTGCCGGGCGGCGGGTACCTCGTGCCGGGCGGCGGGCACCTCGTCGCCGGCTCCGGCGCCGAACACCGGCGCCGCGCTCACCGGGCCGACGCCGGGGGTGTTGCCCGAGCGGTCGTCGACGAGCGCCAGGGCGCGGCGGCCGGCGACGGTGCCGCGCTTGTCGGCGAGGGCGCCGCGCAGGCCGATGGAGGCCTCCAGTTCGGCACGGGCCCGGTCGAGGCGGCCCTCCAGCAGCGCGAGGATGCCGAGTTCGTGGTGGAAGTAGGCCTGCTCGGCGACCTCTCCGGCGAGCCGGGAGGCCTTCGCGCCGGCGCGCAGGCTGCGCTCCCAGGCGCTCCAGTGCAGGCCCGCGGCGAAGGCGGGGGCCGCGGTGCGGGCCAGCCGCACGGCGGGGCTCTCCTCGTCCTCGCCGGGCGGGGCGGTGACCGGGACGACGACGTCGAGCACGGCGAGCAGGGCGTCCGACTCGGCGCAGACCCGCTCGGGGGTGACCGAGGGGTGCCCGGCCCACCAGGCGTAGTGCCGGGCGGCGGCGAGGGCGGTCTCCTGGACGTGGTCGGCGTATCCGGCGGCCTCCAGCTGGGTGCGCACGCCGGCGGCGAGCCGGTAGCGGCCGCCGACCGGGGTGACCAGGGCGCAGCCGAGGAGTTCGCCGAGGGCGGCGTCGGCGTGGGTGTCGCCGACGAGCGCGGGCAGATGCGCCTGGTGCGGGACCTCGCCGCCGAGGGCGACGGCGAACCGCAGGGTGGCGCGCGCCGACTCGCTCAGCCGGGAGGCGAGCAGGGCGGCGGGCGCGGCGCCCTCGGCGAGGGACGGCAGGGGTATCTCGTCGCGGGCGTCGGCATCGAAGGGGGCGTCGGCGGGGGGCTCCTGGAAGACGCCGAACTCGTCGAAGGCGTCGGCGCCGTTGCGCAGCCGGTCGCGCTGCCGGAGCAGGGCGCCGGCCTGGACGAAGCGCAGCGGCAGGCCCTCGGACTCGAACCACAGGTCGCCGGCCCAGTTGGCCTCGTCCTCGGTGAGGGTGCGGCCGACGGCGTGGCGCAGGAGTTCCAGGCCGCCGGCGCGGTCGAGGCCGCCGAGGAAGACCTCTTCGAGGGCGGAGTCGGCGGACGGCGCGGGCACGTCGGGGGTGGCGCTGATGAGGAAGGCGCACTCGGGCGTGGCGTCCAGCAGCTCGTCGAGGGCGGCGCCGCCGAACTCGATGTCGTCGAGGACGACGACGGCGCCGATCTGCCGGACGGCTTCGAGCAGTTCGTCCCGTTCCGGCCGGTGCAGGGGCGCGCTGTGGACGGCGTAGAACAGGTCGTGGAGCAGTTCGCCGGCGGTGCGGTGGAAGCCGCTGAGGCGGATCACGCCGTCGGGGGCGAGGTCCGCGCAGTCCTCGGCGACGGTGTCGAGGAGGCGGCTGCGGCCGGAGCCGCCGGGGCCGGTGAGGCGGACCGAGCGGCCGCGGGCGAGGAGGCGGACGAGGCGTTCGCGTTCCTCCTGGCGGCCGAGCAGGGGCGGCTCGGGCAGGGCGGGTCCGGGCGGCGCCGGCGGGCGGGCGGCGCGCGCGACCTCGGCGCGTTCGGCCGCGGTCAGCTTGGCGGGCCGGCCGGGGCGCTCGGCCGGCGGGCAGAGTTCGATCTCGCTGCCGTCGACCGGGTTGACGGTGAGCAGGAAGTCGCCGGAGACGAGCTGGACCGTGCGGGCGAGTGCCGGCGCGTGCTGGCCGAAGTCCGGTGTGAGGGGATCCCTGGGCGGGCGCTGGCGCGGCGCGTGGCCGTCGTCCTGGCCGTGGCCCTCGGGTCCCCGGGTGGTCGGGTCCATAGGTTCAAGCCCCCCAAAAGCGTCGAGTGCGTCCAGCCCCTCCCGGCCGTGTCGCACACCGCGCTGTCGCTTCTGGTCCGGGCCCGCTCGAGGGTGGTTCTGGACAGCGGGCGACCGAACCCTAAACCGTTGCCCAGTATCCACGACAGCCCGGGGTACCGCGCCGTCCGAGACGTCACACTCTCATGAGGATTGGGCGCGACGTGCGTTTCCGGATCGGAACGTCCGGCTCCGAAACCGTACCCGTACCGGTGTGCCCGAGGGGACTCGTGCCGGTGTGTCTCCGGGCACTCGTACCGGTGTTCCCGCGCCGGCCGCCCCCATGCCCGCGCCTCACACGCGCGGCAGGGACTCCACGCCGATGCCGCCCTCGATGGCCAGGATGCGGTGCAGCCGGGTGGCCACCAGCAGGCGCTGCATCTGCGGCGGTACGCCGCGCAGCACCAGCCGGCGGCCGCAGCGCCCGGCCCGCCGGTGGGCGCCCATGATGACACCGAGCCCGGTGGCGTCCCAGGAGTCCAGCGCGGACAGGTCGAGGACGAAATCGCCGGCCCCGCCGTCGACGGCCGAGTGCAAAGCCGCACGGGCGTCCGCCGCGGTGCGGACGTCGAGGCGGCCCTCGACGACCACCTCGGCGTGGTCGCCCCTGATGTGCATATGCGCTCCCCGTGCGTTCGGTGATGTGCTCCATGACATGACGGTGGCCGTGCAACGTCGAACATGGCCGGTGGCTTGCACCGTCTGACTGCTTCGGTGGCGGTTCGGTTGCTGCTTGTAAGCGAACCGATACCGAATTCACCCCTAGGTGTGATGCTCCTAAGGCGGCTGCCGTCTCAGTGCTTGTAGAAGCCCTGCCCGCTCTTGCGCCCGATGTCACCGGCGTCAACCATCCGGCGCATCAGCTCCGGCGGGGCGAACTTCTCGTCCTGGGTCTCGGTGTAGATGTTGCCGGTGGCGTGCAGCAGGATGTCCACGCCGGTGAGGTCCGCGGTGGCGAGCGGGCCCATGGCGTGGCCGAAGCCCAGCTTGCAGGCCAGGTCGATGTCCTCGGCGCTGGCGACGCCCGACTCGTAGAGCTTGGTGGCCTCGACGACGAGGGCCGAGATGAGCCGGGTGGTGACGAAGCCGGCCACGTCGCGGTTGACGACGATGCAGGTCTTGCCGACGGACTCGGCGAACTCCCGCGCGGTAGCGAGGGTCTCGTCGCTGGTCTTGTGGCCGCGCACCAGCTCGCACAGCTGCATCATCGGCACCGGCGAGAAGAAGTGGGTGCCGACGACGCGTTCGGGCCGCTCGGTGACGGCGGCGATCTTGGTGATCGGGATGGCGGAGGTGTTGGAGGCGAGGATCGCCTCGTCCTTCACCAGCTTGTCGAGGGCACGGAAGATCTCGTGCTTGACCTCGAGCTTCTCGAAGACGGCCTCGACGACGACGTCCGCGTCGGCGGCGGCGTCCAGGTCGGTGGTGGCGGTGATCCGGCCGAGGGCGGCCTCGGCGGCGTCCGCCTCCAGCTTGCCCTTGGCGACGAACTTGTCGTACGAGGCCTTGATGCCGTCGGTGCCGCGCCTGAGCGCCTCGTCGGTGACGTCGCGCAGAACGACGTCCCAGCCCGCCTGGGCGGAGACCTGGGCGATGCCGGATCCCATGAGACCGGCCCCGATGACGGCGAGCTTCCGTGCCACTGTGCGACTCCCCTGATACGCGCTGTCCTTGTTCCTCTCGGGCGGACACTAGCGCTCGTGAGGGGCTGTGTGACCGGTAAGTAACGCGCGTCACGTCTCAGATGACGGACATCACACCGGCAGGGGTCACGCGGCGCCTCGTACGGCGTAGTTGAGCACCTTCTCGCTCAACAGCTCCTCCATCTCGTCGAGCAGCAGCAGCACCTCGCGTGACACCTCGGCGGGTCTGCCGCCGGCCATCATGCGGCGGCCGATGTCCGCCATCACGGTCTGGTGCAGCCAGTTGACCTGACCGGCGACGAGGGTGGGCAGGGGGTCGTCGGCGTCGGCGCCGGTCTCCTCGCGCAGGGTGCGCTCCAGGTTGTCGACGACCTCCTGGCCGATCGCCCAGAGCCGGGAGCGCAGCGCGGGCGAGTCGTGAATCACCGTCATGAACCGGGCATAGCCGTCCATGAGTCCCATCCGGGGCGAGACCGCCTCGACCTCCTCGCGCAGTTCGCGCAGGACGGCCCGGGCGGCGGACTCCCCGTCGCCCCGGCCGCGCACCCAGCGCGAGAGCCGGTCCACTACGCCCTTGGAGCGGTCGAGGAAGAGGTCCTCCTTGGCCGGGAAGTAGTTGTAGACGGTGTTGACGGAGACGTTCGCGGCGTCGGCGATCTCCGCGACCGTGACGGCGTCGAAACCCCGTTCGATGAACAGGCCCGTGGCGACATCGGAGATGTACTGCCGGGTCTGCCGCTTCTTGCGCTCCCTGAGTCCCTCGGCCATGCCCGCATGCTACCGGCCTTCCTTGGTGCCGCTGGAAACTTGGAGTCATTGCAAAATTTCAGCGTCTCTGTTTTTCTGGGGCCATGGACATCATCAGCGCGGCCGGGCTGGCCCGCACCTTCCCGGCGGAACGCGGCCCCGTGCACGCCGTGCGCGGCATCGACCTCACCGTCCGGCAGGGCGAGATCCTCGGCTTCCTCGGCCCGAACGGGGCGGGCAAGACCACCACCCTGCGAATGCTGACCACCCTGCTGAAGCCGACCGGCGGCACGGCCACCGTCGCGGGCCACGACCTGGCCACCGACCCCGAAGGAGTGCGCCGGGCGTGCGGATACGTCGCCCAGTCGGGCGGGGTCGACGCGCAGCTCCCGGTGCGCGAGGAGCTGGTCACCCAGGGGCGGCTGTACCGGCTGACCAAGGCTCAGGCCCGGGAACGCGCCGAGGAACTGGCGCGGGAGCTGGATCTCACCGAGCTGCTGGACCGCAAGGCCGCCGCCCTCTCCGGCGGCCAGCGCCGCCGCCTGGACATCGCGATGGCACTGACCCACCGCCCCCGGGTGCTCTTCCTCGACGAACCGACCACCGGCCTCGACCCCGGCAGCCGCGCCGCCCTGTGGGACCTGGTGCGCCGGCTGCGCGACGAGCACGGCACGACCGTCTTCCTGACCACCCACTACCTCGACGAGGCCGACGCCCTCTCCGACCGCCTGGTGATCGTGGACCGGGGCGTGGTGGCGGCCGAGGGCACGCCGAGCGCCCTGAAGCTGCGGTACGGCGGCTCGCTCGACGCCACCCTGCAGGACACCTTCCTCGCCGTCACCGGCCGCCCCGCCGCCCCGGCCGGCACCGCCCCCGTCGCCGTCTAGGAGCCCCCGGATGCTGTTCCACGACACCGCGCTGATCTTCGGGCGGTACGCCCGCCAGACCCTGCGCTCCCCCTTCGCCCTGTTCTTCGGCGTGCTGATGCCGCTGCTCTACCTGCTCTTCTTCGGTCCGCTGCTGACCGGTCTGCCGCTCGGCGGGGACGGCAGCTCCTGGCAGGTGCTGGTCCCCGGACTGCTGCTCCAACTCGGCCTGTTCGGCGCGCTCTTCGCCGGCTTCATGATCATCGTGGAGAACGGCCAGGGCGTCGTCGAGCGGATGCGCGTCACCCCGGTCAGCCGGCTCGCGCTGCTGCTGGGCCGGGTACTGCGGGACACCGCCGTGTTCCTGTTCCAGGCGGTGCTGCTGGTGCTGGCCGCCCTGGTCATGGGTCTGCGGGCCCCGCTCGCCGGGGTGCTGATCGGCTTCGCCTTCGTCGCCCTGCTGTCCGTGTCGCTCGCCTCGCTGTCGTACGCGCTGGGCATGAAAGTGCGCAGCCCGCAGGAGTTCGGGCCGCTGGTCAACGCCGTCAGCATGCCCTCGATGCTGCTGTCCGGCCTGATGCTGCCGATCAGCCTCGGCCCGGCCTGGCTGGACGCGCTGTCGCACTGCGTGCCGTTCCGCTATCTCGTGGACGCGATGCGCGACGCCTACGCCGGGCGGTACGCGACCGCGCACATGCTGTACGGCGTGCTGGTGGCCGTCGCCATGACCGCGCTCTCCGTGACGGTGGGCACACGGGTCTTCCGTACCGAGGGGGCGTAGGCGTCACTACGCTGGCCGCATGGTCAACCTGACACGCATCTACACCCGGACCGGCGACCAGGGCACCACCGCCCTCGGCGACATGAGCCGGGTCGCCAAGACCGACCTGCGCATCGCGGCGTACGCCGACGCCAACGAGGCCAACGCGGTGATCGGCACGGCCCTCGCGCTGGGGAACCTGGAGGAGGAGATCGCCAAGGTCCTCACCCGCGTGCAGAACGACCTGTTCGACGTGGGCGCGGACCTGTCGACGCCGGTCGTGGAGAACCCGGCGTACCCGCCGCTGCGGGTCGAGCAGTTCTACATCGACCGGCTGGAGGCGGACTGCGACCGCTTCAACGAGCGGCTGGAGAAGCTGCGCTCCTTCATCCTCCCCGGCGGCACCCCGGGCGCGGCCCTCCTCCACCAGGCCTGCACGGTCGTCCGCCGGGCGGAGCGCTCCACCTGGGCCGCGCTGGAGGTGCACGGCGAGACGATGAACCCGCTCACCGCGACCTACCTCAACCGTCTGTCCGACCTGCTGTTCATCCTCGCCCGCACCGCCAACAAGGACGTCGGGGACGTGCTGTGGGTGCCCGGCGGCGAGCGCTAGCCCATCTCCCGCCGGACCGGGAGAGCGGCTCCCGAGGCGCCTCGCGCGTCAGCGGATCCGCTCCTTGGTGAGCGCCTGCCCGCTCTCCTCCCCCGCCCCGGCGGGAGCCTTCTTCGGCCAGACGAAGTAGGCCAGCGCGACCAGCCCGTGGATGCCGGCGGCGCGCAGGGCGGCCCACTGGAAGGAGCGCAGGGACGAGATGTCGCCGTCGTCGCCGACGTACCAGACGGCGCCCTGGAGCAGCCCGCACGCGACGGCCGCGGCGAGCAGCGTGCGCAGCCACAGCCCGGCCTCGTGGCGGGCGCGGGGCAGGCCGTAGCGGGGGGCGCCGGCCGGTTTCGGCGCCCCGCCCAGGCGGTGCGCGGCGTGGCCGTCCAGCCAGCGGATGGTGTAGTGGCCGTAGGCCACCGTGTAGCCGATGTACAGCGCCGCCAGCCCGTGCTCCCAGCCCGGTTCGGCGCCGTTCTTCAGGTCGATGGCCGTCGCCGTGAACAGCACCAGCTCCAGGACCGGCTCGCACAGCAGCAGCACCACGCTGGTGCGGCGCCACTTCAGCAGGTAGCGGACGGCGAGGCCGAGCGCGAGCAGCACCCAGAAGCCGACCTCACAGGCGATGATCAACGCGACGATCACGACGTGCTCCCTTCGGTCACCCTTCCAGGCTCCCGGCGAAAGCGGCGCCGTTCGTCGTCGGCGGTGACGAACTCGCGGTACATCGAAAGATGCAGTCGGGGACCCTTCCCGGGGATCAGGCGAGCGCGGCCGGGGCCGTGTTGGATGGGACCATGGCCGCCGCGCGACTCCCCCGCCCGCACCGCTTCGACGCGTACGTCGCCCTCGCCGGGCTGCTCGGCGGGGTGCTGCTGTGGGGCTTCGGTCTGGCCACCCGCCCGAAGGGCGAGCCGATCGTGCTCTTCCCGGGCGCCTGGCCGATCCTGGTGCCGCTGGCCGTGATGGCCTGCTGCGAGCTGATGCGGCGGGCCGCCCCGCGTGTCGCGCTGCCGGTCGCCACGGCCGCGCTGGCCGCCGACACCGTCACCCAGGGCAACCTGTTCACGCTGGTGATGTTCACGGACGTGATGTACGCGGCGGTGCTGTACGGCACTCCCGCGGCGGCCCGCCGTATCCCCTGGATCACCGGACTGCTGTCGGTGGCGGCGACGGTCGTGCCGTTCGCGGTGTGGCGGGTGCCGGAGGCGCTGCTGATCGGTGTGGCCGTCGGCATCGTGTCGTTCGCGCCCGCCTCGACCGGGCTGATCGTCCGCAACCACCGGGACGCCGCCGAGGCCGCCCGGCTGCGCGCCGAACAGACCGCCCTGCTCGCCGAGATGGACCGCGTCCAGGCCGTGGGCGCCGAGCGCGCCCGGATGGCGCGCGAGCTGCACGACATGGTCGCCAACCACCTGTCGGCGATCGCCATCCACTCCACCGCCGCGCTCTCCCTCGACGATGCGGCCACCACCCGGCAGGCGCTCGGGGTCATCCGGGAGAACAGCGTCGCGGGGCTGGCCGAGATGCGCCGGCTGATCGGCATCCTGCGGGACGCGGGCGCCGGGACCGAGCCGTCCGCCGCGCCCACCCTGGACGGCCTCGGCGCGCTGGTCGACACGGCCCGCGCCAATGGTCTGGACGTCACCCTGGACGCCGCGTACGACCGGGTGCCCACGCCGGTGGAGCTGGCCGCCTACCGGATCGTGCAGGAGAGCCTGACGAACGCCCTCAAACACGCCGCGCCCGGTCCCGTCACCGTGCGGCTCGCGCAGCGCGACGGCTCGCTGACCCTCACGGTCACCAGCCGGTACGGCGACCGGGACGCGCCCCGCGCACCCGGCTCGGGAGCCGGCCTGATCGGTATGCGGGAACGCGCCACGCTGCTGCACGGCACGCTGGAGGCCGGGCCCGAGGACACCCCGGACGGCCGGGTCTGGGCCGTCCGCGCGACCCTGCCGGCCACCGAAGGAGACACCCCGTGACCCCGACCGCAGAAGGAGTCCCCGCATGATCCGCGTCCTCGTCGCCGAGGACCAGTCCGCCGTCCGTGCCGGGCTGGTGCTCATCCTGGGCAGCGCCCCCGACATCGAGGTGGTCGGCGAGGCGGCGGACGGCGAGCGGGCGGTGGCACTGGCCCGGGAGCTGCGGCCCGACCTGGTGCTGATGGACGTGCAGATGCCGCGCCTGGACGGGGTGTCGGCGACCCGTCAGGTGGTGGCCGAGCAGCTGGCCGACGTGCTGGTCCTGACCACCTTCGATCTCGACGAGTACGTCTTCGGGGCGCTGCGCGCGGGCGCGGCCGGGTTCCTGCTGAAGAACACCGACGCGAAGGACCTGCTGGCGGCGGTGCGGACGGTGGCGCGCGGGGAGGGGCTGATCGCGCCGGCGGTGACCCGGCGGCTCATCGCCGCGTTCGCGGCCGGGCCGGCCCGCGAGCCGAAGGCCGATCCGGCGGTGCTGGAGCAGCTGACCCGGCGGGAGCGCGAGGTGCTGTCGTGTCTGGGCGAGGGGCTGTCGAACGCGGAGATCGCGGGGCGGCTCGACATGGCGGAGGCGACGGTGAAGACGCACGTCAGCCGGTTGCTGGGGAAGCTGGAGCTGCGCAGCCGGGTGCAAGCGGCCGTACTGGCGCAGGAGTTGGGGATCTGACCGGGGCGGCCGGCGAGCGGCCGGGATAGTGGTCCAGACCTATTGACCTATGGTCCAGACCTTTCTATTCTCGCCGCACCGTGGGCGTGAAGGCTCAGTCACGCCTGCCCCCGACATCCCCACAAAGGAGGCGCAGCATGCGCTTCAGACACAGAGCAGCGGCGGGGTTCGCGACCCTCCTGCTCCCCTTCGCCGGACTGGCCGGGCTCTCCAGCCCCGCCCAGGCCGCCGCGGAGGCCGCCTCGGCCACCGCCACCTACGTCAAGTCCTCGGACTGGGGCTCCGGCTTCGAGGGCAAGTGGACGGTGAAGAACACCGGCACCACGACCATCAGCTCCTGGACCGTCGAGTGGGACTTCCCCTCCGGCACCTCCGTCACCTCCGGCTGGGACGCCGACATCACGTCCTCCGGCAACCACTGGACCGCCAAGAACAAGGCCTGGAACGGCACCCTCGCCCCCGGCGCCTCCGTCACCTTCGGCTTCAACGGCACCGGCACCGGCTCCCCCGCCAACTGCAAGCTGAACGGCGGCAGCTGTGACGGCGGCCCGAGCGTCCCCGGCGACAACCCGCCGAGCGCCCCCGGCACCCCGACCGCCTCCGACGTCACCGACACCTCGGTGAAGCTGACCTGGAAGGCGGCCACCGACGACAAGGGCGTCAAGAACTACGACGTGCTGCGCGGCGGCACGAAGATCGCCACCGTCACCGGCACGGCCTACACGGACACCGGCCTCACCGCCGGCACCGACTACTCGTACACCGTCCAGGCCCGCGACACCGCCGACCAGACCGGCCCGGTCAGCGGCGCCGTCGCGGTGCGCACCACCGGCGGCTCCACCGACCCCGGTCCGCAGCCCGGCACCAAGGTCAACCTCGGCTACTTCACCGAGTGGGGCGTCTACGGCCGCAACTACCACGTCAAGAACCTGGTGACCTCCGGCTCGGCCTCGAAGATCACCCACATCAACTACGCGTTCGGCAACGTCAAGAACGGCCAGTGCGTCCTCGACGACGCCTACGCCGCCACCGACAAGGCCTACACCGCCGACCAGTCCGTCAGCGGCGTCGCCGACACCTGGGACCAGCCGCTGCGCGGCAACTTCAACCAGCTGCGCCAGCTGAAGGCCAAGTACCCGCACATCAAGGTGCTGTGGTCGTTCGGCGGCTGGACCTACTCCGGCGGCTTCGGCCAGGCCGCGCAGAACGCCGCCGCCTTCGCCAAGTCCTGCAAGGCCGTGGTCGAGGACCCGCGCTGGGCCGACGTCTTCGACGGCATCGACATCGACTGGGAGTACCCGAACGCCTGCGGTCTGACCTGCGACACCTCGGGCCCGGCGGCCTTCAAGAACCTGTCCCAGGCCCTGCGCGCCGAGTTCGGTCCCAACTACCTGATCACCGCCGCCATCACCGCGGACGGCTCGGACGGCGGCAAGATCGACGCGGCCGACTACGGCGGCGCCGCGCAGTACCTCGACTGGTACAACGTGATGACGTACGACTACTTCGGCGCCTGGGACAAGACCGGCCCCACCGCCCCGCACTCCCCGCTCACCTCGTACCCCGGCATCCCGAAGGCCGGCTTCAACTCGGCCGACGCGATCGCCAAGCTGAAGGCCAAGGGCGTCCCCGCGTCCAAGCTGCTGCTCGGCATCGGCTTCTACGGCCGCGGCTGGACCGGCGTCACCCAGTCCGCCCCCGGCGGCACCGCCACCGGCGCGGCCACCGGCACCTACGAGGCGGGCATCGAGGACTACAAGGTGCTCAAGACCGCCTGCCCGGCCACCGGCACCATCGCCGGCACCGCCTACGCGCACTGCGGCACCAACTGGTGGTCCTACGACACCCCCGCCACCATCGGCACCAAGATGACCTGGGCCAAGAACCAGGGCCTCGGCGGCGCCTTCTTCTGGGAGTTCAGCGGCGACACCAGCAACGGTGAGCTGGTCTCCGCGATCAGCAACGGCCTGAAGTGATCAGCAGGCCGTGACCAGAAGGCCGTAAGCAAACCTACGCGACATTGACGCGCTGACCGGGCGGGGCTGCCTCAAGCCACGCGAGGAATCCGGTCAGCGCGTCTTCGCTCATGGCCAGCTCCAGCCGCGTTCCCCGGTGCGTACACGCCAGCACCACCGCGTCGGACAGCAGCGCCAGCTCCTCCTCGCCCTCGGGCAGCCGGCGGCCCAGCACCTCGATCGCCGAGCGCTCCAGCACCCGGCGCGGCCGGACGGCGTAGGAGAAGACCCGGAACCACTCGACGCGGTCGCCGTTGTAGCGGGCCACACCGTAGGCCCAGCCCTTGCCGCCGGCGTCACCCTGCTCGGGGGCGTCCCAGCGCAGGGAACAGTCGAAGGTACCGCCGGATCGCTGGATGAGCCTGCGGCGCAGTCCGAAGACGAACAGCCCCAGCACCACCACGGCGACGACGATTCCGCACACAGTCAGAGCGAGGACCATCGGCACCGACCTCCTCGTCTCCTAGGTAACGGAACGGAAAAAACCTCTATATCTGCCTCAGCCGCGGCCGGCTCCGGATTGCTCCGGTGCCGACCGCGGCTGAGTGACGTCACTACTCGGCGCTCCCCCAGAGCCTAGACGGCCCGGGAGCGACCCTCGGGGTCAGCGCGCCGCCGCCGCACGGAGTCGGACGTCCGCGCGGCGCTGGGCGGCTTCGTCGCCCTCCGCCTTCGCGCGCTCCAGCTCCTGCTGGGCACGCTGGACATCGATCTCGTCCGACAGCTCGGCGACCTCGGCCAGCAGGGACAGCTTGTTGTCCGCGAACGAGATGAAACCGCCGTGCACCGCGGCGACGACCGTTCCACCATCACTCGTACGGATGGTCACCGGGCCCGACTCCAGCACACCGAGCAGCGGCTGGTGACCGGGCATGACGCCGATGTCGCCGGACGTGGTGCGCGCGACGACCAGGGTGGCCTCGCCGGACCAGACCTCTCGGTCGGCCGCGACCAGCGCGACGTGCAGCTCAGCAGCCAAGGTTGGCTCCTCGGGTCACCACCCGGCTCTCCTGCCGGGTGTTAGGTACAAGTCTAATGGGCGTGACAGAGGGGGCGGGACGAGCCCGCCCCCTCACGCGTCACACAAGCACTGGGGTCAGGAGACGCCCAGCTCCTTCGCGTTCTTCTTCAGGTCCTCGAGACCACCGCACATGAAGAACGCCTGCTCCGGGAAGTGGTCGTACTCGCCGTCGCAGATCGCGTTGAACGCGGCGATCGACTCGTCCAGCGGCACGTCCGAACCGTCCACGCCGGTGAACTGCTTGGCGACGTGGGTGTTCTGGGACAGGAAGCGCTCCACGCGACGGGCACGGTGGACGACGAGCTTGTCCTCCTCGCCCAGCTCGTCGATACCGAGGATCGCGATGATGTCCTGGAGGTCCTTGTACTTCTGCAGGATGTTCTTCACGCGCATGGCCGCGTTGTAGTGGTCCTGCGAGATGTAGCGCGGGTCCAGGATCCGGGACGTGGAGTCCAGCGGGTCCACGGCCGGGTAGATGCCCTTCTCGGAGATCGGACGGGACAGCACCGTCGTCGCGTCGAGGTGGGCGAAGGTGGTGGCCGGGGCCGGGTCGGTCAGGTCGTCCGCGGGGACGTAGATCGCCTGCATCGAGGTGATCGAGTGACCACGGGTCGAGGTGATGCGCTCCTGGAGGAGACCCATCTCGTCGGCCAGGTTCGGCTGGTAGCCCACCGCGGAGGGCATGCGGCCGAGCAGGGTCGACACCTCGGAACCGGCCTGGGTGAAGCGGAAGATGTTGTCGATGAAGAACAGCACGTCCTGCTTCTGCACATCGCGGAAGTACTCCGCCATGGTCAGACCGGCCAGGGCCACGCGCAGACGGGTGCCCGGGGGCTCGTCCATCTGACCGAAGACCAGCGCGGTCTTGTCGATGACGCCCGACTCGCTCATCTCGTCGATGAGGTCGTTGCCCTCACGGGTGCGCTCACCGACACCGGCGAACACCGACACACCGTCGTGGTTGTTGGCGACGCGGTAGATCATCTCCTGGATGAGCACCGTCTTGCCGACGCCGGCGCCGCCGAACAGACCGATCTTGCCGCCCTTGACGTACGGGGTCAGCAGGTCGATGACCTTGACGCCGGTCTCGAACATCTCGGTCTTCGACTCGAGCTCGTCGAAGTTCGGGGCCTTGCGGTGGATGGACCAGCGCTCGCCCTCGTACTTCTCGTCGACGTTCAGCACCTCACCGAGGGTGTTGAACACCTTGCCCTTGGTGAAGTCGCCGACCGGGACGGTGATGCCGTCGCCGGTGTCGACGACCGGGGCCTGGCGGACCAGACCGTCGGTCGGCTGCATCGAGATGGCGCGGACCAGGCCGTCGCCCAGGTGCTGGGCCACCTCGAGGGTCAGCGTCTTCTTCTCGCCCGCGTTGGCCGGGTCGGCCACCTCGACGTGCAGGGCGTTGTAGATCTCCGGCATCGCGTCGACGGGGAACTCCACGTCGACGACCGGGCCGATGACCCGCGCGACGCGGCCCGTCGCCGTGGCCGTCTGAGCAGTGGTGGTCATTACTTGTCACTCCCCGCGGTCGCGTCGGCCAGGGCGCTCGCGCCACCGACGATCTCGCTGATTTCCTGGGTGATTTCGGCCTGGCGGGCCGCGTTGGCAAGACGGGAGAGCGTGTTGATCAGCTCGCCCGCGTTGTCGGTAGCCGACTTCATCGCGCGCCGCGTGGCGGCGTGCTTCGAAGCGGCCGACTGGAGCAGCGCGTTGTAGATCCGGCTCTCGACGTACCGCGGCAGCAGGGCGTCGAGGACGTCCTCGGCCGACGGCTCGAAGTCGTACAGCGGCAGGATCTCGCCCTTGGCGGACGACTCCTGCGCGACCTCGTCGAGGCTGAGCGGCAGCATGCGCTTGTCGAGCGCCTGCTGCGTCATCATCGAGACGAACTCGGTGTAGACGATGTGGAGCTCGTCCACGCCGCCGTCCGCCGTGTCCTTCTGGATGGCCTCGATCAGCGGAGCCGCGACCTTCTTGGCGTCCGAGTACGACGGCTCGTCGGTGAACCCGGTCCACGACTGGGCGATCGTGCGCTCGCGGAAGTTGTAGTGGGCCACACCGCGCCGGCCGACGATGTACGTGTCGACCTGCTTGCCCTCGCGCTCCAGCCGTTCCGTCAGCTGCTCCGCCGCCTTGATGGCGTTGGAGTTGAACGCGCCGGCGAGACCGCGGTCGCTGGTCAGCAGCAGCACCGCGGACCGGGTGACCGTCTCGGCCGCCGTGGTCAGCGGGTGCTTGGTGTTGCTCCCGGTGCCCACGGCGGTGACCGCGCGGGTCAGTTCCTCCGCGTACGGCGTGGAGGCCGCCACCTTGCGCTGCGCCTTGACGACGCGCGAGGCGGCGATCATCTCCATCGCCTTGGTGATCTTCTTGGTCGCGGTGACGGATCGGATGCGACGCTTGTAGACCCGGAGCTGGGCTCCCATGAGTCAGGTCCCTTCCTTACGTCACTTGGAGGCGCTGGTCGCCTTCGGGGCCGCCGGAGCGTCCTCGCCGAGCAGCTTGCCGTCCGAGGTCTCGAACTGCTTCTTGAACTCCGCGATGGCGTCGGCGATGGCCTGGAGCGTGTCGTCCGACATCTTGCCGCCCTCCTTGATGGAGGTCATGAGGGGCTGCTCCTGGCGGTGCAGGTACTCCAGCAGCTCCTTCTCGAAGCGGCGGATGTCCGCGACCGGCACGTCGTCCATCTTGCCGGTGGTACCGGCCCACACGGAGACGACCTGGTCCTCGGTGGACATCGGCTGGTACTGGTCCTGCTTCAGCAGCTCGACCATGCGCTGACCGCGCTCCAGCTGGGCCTTGGAGGCCGCGTCCAGGTCGGAACCGAAGGCGGCGAACGCCTCCAGCTCACGGAACTGGGCGAGGTCCACGCGCAGTCGGCCGGAGACCTGCTTCATCGCCTTGTGCTGCGCGGAACCACCGACTCGGGAGACGGAGATACCGACGTTCAGCGCGGGGCGCTGACCGGCGTTGAACAGGTCCGACTCCAGGAAGCACTGGCCGTCGGTGATGGAGATGACGTTGGTCGGGATGAACGCCGAGACGTCGTTGGCCTTCGTCTCGACGATCGGCAGACCGGTCATCGAGCCGGCACCCATCTCGTCGGAGAGCTTGGCGCAGCGCTCCAGCAGGCGGGAGTGCAGGTAGAAGACGTCGCCCGGGTAGGCCTCACGGCCCGGCGGACGGCGCAGCAGCAGGGACACGGCGCGGTAGGCGTCGGCCTGCTTCGACAGGTCGTCGAAGATGATCAGGACGTGCTTGCCCTCGTACATCCACTGCTGGCCGATGGCCGAGCCGGTGTAGGGGGCGAGGTACTTGAAGCCGGCCGGGTCGGACGCCGGGGCGGCGACGATGGTCGTGTACTCCAGCGCGCCGTTCTCCTCCAGCGCGCGGCGGACCGACGCGATGGTGGAGCCCTTCTGGCCGATGGCGACGTAGATGCAGCGGACCTGCTTCTTCGGGTCGCCGGAGCGCCAGTTGTCACGCTGGTTGATGATCGTGTCGACGGCCAGGGCGGTCTTGCCGGTCTGGCGGTCACCGATGATCAGCTGACGCTGACCACGGCCGATCGGGGTCATCGCGTCGACGGCCTTGTAGCCGGTCTCCATCGGCTCGTGCACCGACTTGCGCTGCATGACCGTGGGGGCCTGCAGCTCGAGGGCGCGGCGGCCGGACGTCTCGATCTCGCCGAGGCCGTCGATCGGGTTGCCGAGCGGGTCGACGACGCGGCCGAGGTAGCCCTCGCCCACCGCGACGGAGAGGACCTCGCCGGTGCGCGTGACCGGCTGACCCTCCTCGATGCCGCTGAACTCACCGAGGACGATGGCGCCGATCTCGCGCTCTTCCAGGTTGAGCGCGAGGCCGAGGGTGCCGTCCTCGAACTTCAGCAGTTCGTTGGCCATGGCCGAGGGGAGACCCTCGACCTTCGCGATGCCGTCGCCGGCAAGGGTGACCGTACCGACCTCCTCGCGCGAGGCCGCGTCCGGCTTGTACGACTGGACAAAGTTCTCCAGCGCGTCCCGGATCTCCTCCGGCCGGATCGTGAGCTCCGCCATCTGGGTTCCCTGCTCTCCTTGTTGGGCCCGAAGTTTCACTTTGGGGGGATGGGGACTCCCCCCAACAGGAGGTGAATCCTCTGCACGGCCCAACCAGGGCCGTAAGTAAGTACTGCGTGTTCAGTTGCCGCCGCTGCCGCGTGGCGTCAGCCGGCGAGCCGGCGCTGCGCGTCCTCGATGCGGTCCGCGACAGAGCCGTTGATGACCTCGTCACCGACCTGCACCCGGATCCCGCCGAGGACCGCCGGGTCCACGTCGAGGTTCAGGTGCATCCGGCGGCCGTAGAGCTTCGCGAGGGCGGCGCCCAGGCGCTGCTTCTGCGGGTCGCTCAGCGGCACCGCCGAGGTGACGACGGCGACCATGCGGTCCCGGCGCTCGGCGGCGAGCTTGGACAGGGACTCCAGTCCCGCTTCCAGGCTACGTCCCCGGGGCGCGGTCACGAGGCGCGTCACCAGACGCTCGGTGGTGGCCTTGGCCCTGCCGCCGAGCAGGCTGCGCAGCAGCTCGCTCTTGGCCGCCGTGGTGGCCTTGCGGTCGGTCAGCGCGGCGCGCAGCTCGGTCGAGCCGGAGACGATCCGGCCGAACCGGAACAGCTCGTCCTCGACGTCGTCGAGCGTGCCCGCCTGCTGGGCGGCGGTGAGGTCGGCGGTGTTCGCCAGCTCCTCCAGCGCGTCCACCAGGTCGCGGGACTGCGACCAGCGCGAGCGCACCATGCCGGCCAGCAGGTCCGCGGTCTCGCCGCCGACCTGGCCACCGAGCAGCCGCTGGACCAGCTGGGCCTTGGCCTCGCCGGCCTGTGCCGGGTCGGTGAAGACCCGGCGCAGCGACACCTCGCGGTCGAGCAGCGCGGTCACCGCGGCCAGCTCGTCGGCGAGCTGCGCGGCGTTCACGGACGTGGCGTCCGTCAGCGCGTCGAGACGCTCACGTGCGGCTGCCAGGGCCTCGCGGCTCGCTCCGTTCATCGCGACGCCTCGGCCTTCTCCTCGAGTTCGTCGAGGAAGCGGTCGATGACGCGGCTCTGCCGGGCGTGGTCCTCGAGGGACTCACCGACGAGCTTGCCGGCCAGCTCGGTGGCCAGCTTGCCGACGTCCTGGCGCAGCGCGGACGCGGCGGCCTTGCGGTCGGCCTCGATCTGGGCGTGACCGGCGGCGACGATCTCCTCGCGCTGCCGCTGGCCTTCCGCACGCATCTCGGCGATGAGCACGGCACCCTGCTCCTGCGCCTCCTGGCGCAGACGCGCGGCCTCGTGCCGGGCCTCGGCGAGCTGGGCCTTGTACTGCTCGAGGACGCTCTGGGCCTCGGTCTGCGCGGCCTCGGCCTTCTCGATACCGCCCTCGATGGCCTCGCGGCGCTCTTCCAGAACCTTGTTGATGTTCGGGAGGAGCTTCTTGGCGAGGAAGCCGAAGACGATGACGAAGGCGAGCAGGCCGATGACAAGCTCAGGGATCGGCGGGACGAGGGGGTTCTCTCCCTCGCTCGCCGCGATGAGCAGCTGGCTCATGTGAGTGCCTTTCGTCTAGTCGGCTGGACTGGTGTCGCTGATCAGTAGCCGTAGACGAACGGCATGACCAGACCGATCAGGGCGAGCGCCTCACAGAAGGCGAAGCCGAGGATCTGGTTGGCGCGGATCAGGCCGGCAGCCTCGGGCTGACGGGCGAGAGCCTGCGTGCCGTTACCGAAGATGATGCCGACGCCGACGCCCGGGCCGATCGCGGCGAGGCCGTAACCGATGGAGCCGAGGGAGCCTTCGACAGCAGCAAGGGTCTGGGACATGCCAGTTCTTCCTTTTCTTTACGGACCGGTGGGGGTTGGCCACCGGACGAATGGGGGTCGGGAATGCGCCTGATCAGTGGTGCTCGGCGAGAGCGCCCTGAATGTAGGTGCAGGTCAGCAGGACGAAGACGTACGCCTGCAGGGCCTGGACGAACAGCTCGAAGGCGGTCATGACGATGACCATCACGAACGACACACCCGCGTAGGCGATGCCGATGCCGTTCAGCAGGTACCAGCTGGCGATCGTGAAGAGCAGCAGCAGGGTGTGACCCGCGAACATGTTCGCGAAGAGTCGCACCGCGTGGGTGAACGGCCGGATCAGGATGTTCGAGAAGAACTCGATCAGCATCGACAGCGGCAGGACCGGGCCGAGCGACTTGTCGTAACCGGTGACGTTCTTGAAGAAGCCGACGAAGCCGTGCCGCTTGAAGGTCAGCGAAATCCACGTGATGTAGACGAGCAGTGCGAGCACGGCCGGGTACGCGATGATCGACGTGACCGGGAACTGGGCGACCGGGATGATCGACCAGAGGTTCATCATCCAGATGAAGAAGAACAGCGAGACGACGAACGGAACGTACTTCTCGCCTTCCTTCTTGCCGATCGTCTCGTAGACGACCCCGCGCCGGATGAAGTCGTAACCCGCCTCGGCGACCATCTGCAGCTTGTTGGGAACGACCTGCGGCCGGCGGAAGGCGGCCCAGAAGAAGCCGATGATGATGACCGAGCCCAGCAGGGCGAGCAGCATCGTCTTGTTGAAGTACAGATTGCTGTCGCCATCGCCCCAGAGAGGCTGGAACAGGAACGAATGCAGGCCGGGGGAAACCTCGGCGAAGCCACAGCCGTCGAAGATGTGGCAGTCGGTCTCGAAGGCGAGCACCTGCGTCGGGTCAGCACTCACCGCGGGCTCCTTCAGCGTGGCGCATAGGTACGGCAACCTCGTTGTGTCGGCGCGGCGCGCAGCCGCGGTTCGGCACCGGACTGGTGTTTCGGATATGGGGGCGGCGGTTCGGCGTCGAGCCTCGCGATGGAACAGGCGTCAGCTCGGATGCCCGCGCCCGCAGTGCCGCAGTTGGCACCGGACGATAGCAGCTTGTCGAACGCGTCTTTATCCCGGCCCTACCCCTCACGACGTCGGGCCCGTCTTCTCGGACCTGTTGCCTTCGGCGGAGTCCGGTTCGACGTAAAGGATCTTGGACTTCATGTGCGCGATCGTCTGCGAGCCGATCCACACGAGAGTGGTCGCGATGAGCGTGAATGCGAAGGCCCGCGGGTGGAACAGCGATGTGTGCCTGAAGGCGGCGAGGAAGATGAACAGCAGCAGGATCTGCGCCGCGTAGAGCATCAGGCCCATCGCCTGGAACAGGTGCGGAAGCGACTTGGCAGTGCGCTGGAGCACGAGCAGGCCGAGGCCCATGAAAAGGATCGTCACCACGGCTGCCACGACGGATCCCACGGCTCCCTTGCCACCGGCCACCACGCCGCTGATCACGGCGGCTACGGCGCCGACGGCGGCTGTGGGCACAGCGACCCGGACCAGGTTCCGGACGTCGTTGGACGGCATGGCGGCAACTCCGCTTTCACAGGGGGCAGGGGTGTCGTCATGGACGAGCGTAGTCCCGGGGTGAGTGAGAACCTCACGCGAAGAGACCGTCGCACTACGGTCCTTCGGCTCTGTCCGGGGTTCTCGTGAACGGTATCACAAACTATTTGATGAGGTCTTTACCTGCTGGGTGTGCTGGCTGTCACACATGAGAGTGACCCTGCGCGTCTGTGCAAAAAGCGCGCCCACTTGTCTGGTATTGGGGCGGTTCGTTCCCCCATAAGTTGGCAATGCTCTAGTCAGATTCTTACCTTGACAGCCGCGATCGGGGGCCGACGGCCGTCGCGCCGTTGACCCCTGAGACCCCGGCAGCCACGGGCGTGCGCGGCTCCTGCTCGGCCGGACCGTCGGCGAGCGGCGGCTGTGAGGCGGCGACGACCGTCTTGCGGCGCCGGTAGCGCGGCGGCACGAAGCGCTCGGCCCAGACGGGGGCGCGCGGGGTGAAGCGCGGCAGGAGCAGCAGGACGAGACCGATCGCGCTCAGTACCACGACGCCCAGCACAATCCACATGGACGCACTGTTGACGGAGTACGCCAGGGCGCCGAAGGCGATCAGCGCCGACCAGAAGTACATGATCAGGACCGCGCGGCTGTGCGAGTGGCCGATCTCCAGCAGCCGGTGGTGCAGGTGCCCGCGGTCCGCGGCGAAAGGCGACTGGCCGCGCCAGGTGCGGCGCACGATCGCCAGGATCAGGTCGGCGGCCGGGATGGCGATGATGGTCAGCGGCAGCAGCAGCGGGATGTAGACGGGGACCGTCTGGTGCACGGTGTTGCGCTCGGAACCGGAGAACAGGTTCATGACGTCGGGGTCGACCTGCCCGGTGACGGAGATCGCGCCGGCCGCCAGCACCAGGCCGATCAGCATGGAGCCCGAGTCGCCCATGAAGATCCGGGCGGGGTGCATGTTGTGCGGCAGGAAGCCCAGGCACATGCCCATCAGGATGGCCGCGAACAGGGTGGCGGGGGCGGCGGCCTCGATGCCGTACGAGTACCAGATGCGGTAGGCGTACATGAAGAACGCGGCGGACGCGATGCAGACCATGCCGGCCGCGAGGCCGTCGAGTCCGTCGACGAAGTTGACCGCGTTGATGGTGATGACGACCAGGGCGACGGTCAGGAGCGTGCCCTGCCACTGGGTGAGCGCGACCGTGCCGACGCCCGGCACCGGCAGCCACAGGATCGTCAGACCCTGCACGACCATCACGCCCGCGGCGATCATCTGGCCGCCCAGCTTGATCAGGGCGTCGATCTCGAACTTGTCGTCCAGGACGCCGATCAGCCAGATCAGGGCGGCACCGGAGAGCAGCGCGCGGGGTTCGTTGGACTTCTCGAAGACCTGGTTGAGATTGGTCAGGTGGTCGGCGACCAGCAGGCCGGCGCACAGTCCGAAGAACATGGCGATACCGCCGAGCCGCGGAGTCGGTTCCCGGTGCACGTCCCGGGCCCGGATCTCCGGCATCGCTCCGGCCACGATCGCGAACTTCCGCACCGGCCCTGTCAGCAGGTACGTCACCGCGGCCGTGATGCAGAGCGTCAGCAGGTATTCACGCACGGGCTTCCCCACAGGTCTCGCTGGCCATCTCAGCCCCACACCCTAGCGAGGCACGCATATGTGTGGGGACTTACGGGTAGCGACGATGGTTGCACGACAGGCTGTGCGACGAAGAGCGCCGGCCCCCGCTCAGCGCGGATACGGCGGAAATCCGCCCGTCAGCTCCCGCACTTCCTCACGCACCGCCGCGGCCCGCGCGGGCGTGCGCAGCGCGGTGCCCATCAGGGCGGCGATCCGGTCCATCTCCGCCTCGCGCATGCCCTGGGTGGTGACGGCGGCCGTGCCCAGGCGCAGGCCGCGGACGTCGCCGTGCGGCAGGGCGCAGCAGTCCAGGTTCACCCCCGCCGCGGCGAGCAGGCCGCGGGCGGTGCGGCCGTCCACGCCGAGCGGGGCGGGGTCGGCGGTGATCAGGTGGGTGTCCGTGCCGCCGGTGGTGATCACCAGGCCCTGGCCGGCCAGCGCGTGGGCGAGAACCCTCGCGTTGACGACCACCTGATGGGTGTACGCGGTGAACGCCGGTGTCGCCGCCTCGCCGAACGCGACCGCCTTCGCGGCGATGGTGTGCATCTGGGCGCCGCCCTGGGTGAACGGGAAGACCGCCCGGTCGACGCGCTCGGCCAGGTCGCCGCCGCACAGGATCATCCCGCCGCGCGGGCCGCGCAGCACCTTGTGGGTGGTGGCGCACACGATGTCGGCGTACGGCACCGGATTCGGCGCCGCTCCCCCGGCGACCAGGCCCATGGGGTGCGCGGCGTCGGCGATGAGATACGCCCCGACCTCGTCGGCGATCTCACGGAAGAGGGCGTAGTCGAGGTGC
Source organism: Streptomyces sp. JB150 (assembly GCF_011193355.1). Taxonomy (GTDB): domain Bacteria; phylum Actinomycetota; class Actinomycetes; order Streptomycetales; family Streptomycetaceae; genus Streptomyces. The sequence continues at coordinate 5,175,193 of NZ_CP049780.1, read as the reverse complement.
CGGGGATAGGCGATGGACCCGCACACGATCGCCTTGGGCCGGTGGGAGCGGGCCAGGGCGCGCACCTGCTCGTAGTCGACGAGCCCCGTCTCGCCGTCGACGCCGTAGCCGACGAAGTCGAACCAGCGGCCGGAGAAGTTGGCGGGCGAACCGTGCGTGAGGTGTCCGCCGTACGGCAGTCCGAGGGCGAGCACGGTGTCGCCGGGGCGCAGCAGCGCGGCGTACGCGGCGAGCACGGCGGAGGACCCGGAGTGGGCCTGCACATTGGCGTGCTCGGCGCCGAACAGCGCCTTCGCCCGGTCGACGGCGATCCGCTCGGCCACGTCGGCGAACTCGCAGCCCCCGTGGTACCGGGTGCCCGGATACCCTTCCGCGTACTTGTTGGCCAGCGGCGAGCCGAGCGCCGCCAGCACGGCGGGCGAGGAGAAGTTCTCCGCGGCGATCAGCTGGAGCGTCGTCGACTGCCGGTCCAGCTCCCCGAGCAGCACCTCGGCCAGCTCGGGGTCCTGTGCGCGCAGGACGTCGGTCTGTGGGGCAGGGATGACCGTCATGGTGGGCTCCGGTCGTCGACGCTGACGTAGGACCAATGTAGGCCCACCGCGCCCGTCCCGCCCCGCGGTCAGGTCCGCGCGGGTACTCCGGTCAGCGCCGTCACCACCGGGTCCAGCGCCTGGTGTATCTCGTCGCCCACCGAGCGGAAGAACGTCAGGGGTGCGCCGTAGGGGTCGTACACCTCGTCCGCCTCGGCCGTCGGGGCCAGCAGCCAGCCGCGCAGGGCCGCGGCGGCGCGCACCAGCGCGCGGGCGCGCATGACCACGCCGTCCTCCAGCGGCGGCAGGGTGGCCGGGTCGATGGCCTTCACCAGGCGGGTGAACTCCTTCAGGGTGAAGGTGCGCAGGCCCGCGGAGTGGCCCATGGAGATGACCTGGGCACGGTGGTCGCGGGTGGCGGTGAGGACGAGGTCGGCCATGATGACGTGCTCGTCGAGCAGCTCGCGGCCGACGAACCCGGAGGCGTCCGCGCCGAACTCGGCCAGCACGGTCTCCGCGTTGGCCTCCATGGGCGCGCCCTCGTGGCCCCAGGTGCCGGCGCTCTCCACGATCAGCCCGCCGCCCAGCACCCCGAGCCGCTGCGACACGAAGTGCCGGGTCAGCCGCTCGGTGATCGGCGAGCGGCACACATTGCCGGTGCTGACGTGGAGGATGCGGAAGGTGTCCCTCGGGAAGCCGAAGGTCGTCGTCTCTTCCCCGCTGCCTATGCCACGCCCCGCTTCAGGGGCTGTCAATTCGCCACCTCGAGGTCGGGTACGACCTTCCGCAGCTCGTCCGCCGACAGCGCGCCCTCGCGCAGCAGCACCGGTACCTCGCGGGTGACGTCGACGATGGAGGACGGCACGTTGGCGGGGGTGGGGCCGCCGTCGAGGTAGACGGAGACGGAGTCGCCGAGCATCGCCTGGGCCGCGTCGCAGTCCTCCGGCGCCGGGTGCCCGGTGAGGTTGGCGGAGGAGACCGCCATGGGGCCGACCTCGGTCAGCAGCTCGATGGCGACCGGGTGCAGCGGCATCCGCACGGCGACCGTGCCGCGGGTGTCGCCGAGGTCCCACTGGAGCGACGGCTGGTGCCTGGCGACCAGCGTGAGCGCGCCCGGCCAGAACGCGTCGACCAGCTCCCAGGCCTGCTCGGAGAAGTCCGTGACGAGGCCGTGCAGGGTGTTCGGGGAGCCGATGAGGACGGGGGTGGGCATGGTGCGGCCCCGGCCCTTGGCCTCCAGCAGGTCGCCGACGGCCTCCTTGGAGAACGCGTCGGCGCCGATGCCGTACACCGTGTCGGTCGGGAGGACCACCAGTTCGCCACGGCGGACGGCGGACGCGGCCTCACGCAGACCGGTCACGCGGTCGGTCGCGTCGTTGGTGTCGTATCGCCGTGCCATATCAGCGGGCCTCCTCGTACACGTGCTTCAGGGAGAGTTTCGGGGTGGTGCTCACGGCAGTGCCTTGCGGGCGGTGGCGAAGCGGGGGCGGTTGTTGAGGTCGGGGTGGTCGGCCGCGTCGGCCCACCCTCGTTCCTCGGTGAAGATCCACGGCACCTGGCCGCCCTGGGTGTCGGCGTGCTCGATCACCACGACGCCGCCGGGGCGCAGCAGCCGGTGCGCGGTGCGTTCCAGGCCGCGGATCAGGTCGAGGCCGTCCTCGCCGGAGAACAGGGCCATCTCGGGGTCGTAGTCCCGCGCCTCCGGGGCGACGTACTCCCACTCGGTGAGCGGGATGTACGGCGGGTTGGAGATGACCAGGTCGACCTGTCCGTCGAGGTCGGGGAAGGCGGTGAGCGCGTCGCCCTGGCGCAGGTCGACGCGGGAGCCCTCCATGTTCTTGCGGGTCCACACCAGCGCGTCCTCGCTCAGCTCCACGGCGTGCACCCGCGAGCGCGGCACCTCCTGGGCGAGGGCGAGCGCGATGGCGCCGGAGCCGGTGCACAGGTCGACGATGCACGGCTCGACGACGTCCATGGCGCGCACGGCGTCTATGGCCCAGCCGACGACCGACTCCGTCTCGGGCCGCGGCACGAACACGCCGGGGCCGACCTGGAGTTCCAGGTAGCGGAAGAAGGCGCGGCCGGTGATGTGCTGGAGCGGCTCGCGCTGTTCCCGGCGCGCGACGACCTCCCAGTAGCGGGCGTCGAAGTCGGCGTCCTTCACGGAGTGCAACTCGCCCCGCTTCACGCCGTGCACGAACGCGGCGAGCTCCTCCGCGTCGGTGCGCGGCGAGGGCACGCCGGCGTCGGCCAGCCGCTGGGTGGCCTGGGCCACCTCCGCGAGCAGCAGGTTCACGCTCGTCCTCCGTGTGGGTACTTGCTCGTACGTGCCTTACGCGGCTGCGAGCTTGGCGGCCGAGTCCGCGTCGACACAGGCCTGGATCACCGCGTCGAGGTCGCCGTCCAGGACCTGGTCGAGGTTGTACGCCTTGAAGCCGACGCGGTGGTCCGAGATGCGGTTCTCCGGGAAGTTGTAGGTGCGGATCTTCTCGGAGCGGTCGACGGTGCGGACCTGGCTGCGGCGGGCGTCCGCGGCCTCCCGCTCCGCCTCCTCCTGTGCCATGGCGAGCAGCCTGGAGCGCAGGATACGCAGTGCCTGCTCCTTGTTCTGGAGCTGGCTCTTCTCGTTCTGGCAGGAGGCGACGACCCCGGTCGGGATGTGCGTGATGCGCACGGCGGAGTCGGTGGTGTTGACCGACTGGCCGCCCGGTCCGGAGGAGCGGTAGACGTCGATGCGCAGGTCGTTCGGGTTGATCTCGACGTCGACCTCCTCGGCCTCCGGGGTCACGAGGACACCGGCCGCGGAGGTGTGGATACGGCCCTGGGACTCGGTCGCGGGCACGCGCTGCACCCGGTGCACGCCGCCCTCGTACTTCATCCGCGCCCACACGCCCTGGCCGGGCTCGATCTGTCCGCGGGCCTTGATGGCGACCTGGACGTCCTTGTAGCCGCCCAGCTCGGACTCGGTGGCGTCGATGATCTCGGTCTTCCAGCCGACGCGCTCGGCGTAGCGCAGGTACATGCGCAGCAGGTCGCCGGCGAACAGCGCGGACTCGTCGCCGCCCGCGCCGGCCTTGATCTCCAGGATGACGTCCTTGTCGTCGCTGGGGTCGCGCGGGACGAGCAGCAGCCGCAGCTTCTCGGTCAGCTCCTCGCGCTGCTTCTCCAGCTCCTTGACCTCGGCGGCGAAGTCGGGGTCGTCGGCGGCGAACTCACGGGCGGTGTCGACGTCGTCGCCGGTCTGCTTCCAGGAGCGGTACGTGGCGACGATCGGGGTCAGCTCGGCGTAGCGCTTGTTGAGCTTGCGCGCGTTGGCCTGGTCGGCGTGGACCGACGGGTCCGCGAGCTTCTTCTCCAGGTCGGCGTGCTCGGCGACGAGCTCCTCGACGGCCTCGAACATCTGTGGCTCCTGTGTCGTACGGGGGTGAAGTGGGCGGTGACCAAAAACGCCGGTCCCGGCACGCCCGTGGGAGGGGGCGTGACCGTGGACCGGCGAAGAGGGGCTCGCTACTTCTTGGAGCCGGCGGCAGCCTTGCCGAAGCGGGCCTCGAAGCGGGCCACACGGCCACCGGTGTCGAGGATCTTCTGCTTGCCCGTGTAGAACGGGTGGCACTCGGAGCAGACTTCGGCCCGGATGGTGCCGGACGCGATGGTGCTGCGGGTGGTGAACGACGCGCCGCAGGTGCAGCTGACCTGCGTCTCGACGTACTCGGGGTGGATGTCGCGCTTCAAGGTGTCTCCTAGTTTCGGGAGGGCGCCGGGTCGCTGCCGCGGGCTGCGGAAGCGTGAACCGGGGCCGACGTACCAGTCTGCCAGGACTGGGGCCATCACCCAAAACCGGGGGTGGCCGTCGTTTGTTCCCCGCCGGTCGTGGCGGGTTTCCCGCGCCACGCGGCGGAGCCGCACAGCGGCACAGCCCCGCGCCCCTCAGTCCCGCACCACGCCCGCGGCTTCGCCGGTGGCCGTTCCCTTCGTGGCCGACCGCGGGATCGGCCGGTCGTTTCGCAGGGCCGTCCAGACCTGCTGGGCCTTGGTCTTCTCCAGCAGGACGCGGTTGGGGTCCGCCGGGTCGTAGACGACCGGCATGGTGACCATCGTCATGTCGGAGGCGCCGATGCCCCTGAGGCCACTCGCGAAGGACATCAGGGCGTTCACCGAGCCGAGGCCGGAGTCGGTCGTCACGGTCTTCGTGGCGGCGTCGGCGAGGTCGTACAGCCGCTTCGGGTCGCCGAACAGGTCGATGTCCTTGACCTGGTCGAGGAGGGCTTTGAGGAACGCCTGCTGGAGCTGGATGCGGCCGAGGTCGGAGCCGTCGCCGACGCCGTGCCGGGTGCGGACCAGGCCGAGGGCCTGCTCGCCGTCGAGCCGGTGCGGGCCGGCCTTCAGGGTCAGGTGGCTGTCGGGGTCCTCGATGTCCCGGGTGGTGGTGATGTCGACGCCGCCCAGCTCGTCGATGAGCTTTCGGAAGCCGCTGAAGTCGACCTCCAGGTAGTGGTCCATGCGCAGGCCGGTCAGCGACTCGACGGTCCTGACGGCGCAGGCCGCGCCGCCGGTGGAGTACGCCGAGTTGAACATCACCTGGGACGCCGGCGGATAGGTGTTGCCGTCGGTGTCGGCGCAGGCGGGCCGGTCGATGAGGGTGTCGCGCGGGAGGGAGACCACGGCGGCCTTCTCGTGGCCCTCGTAGACGTGGACGATCATCGCGGTGTCGGAGCGGGCGCTGCCGTCGTCGGTGCCGCCGCCGAGCTTCCGGTTGCCGCCGGAGCGGGTGTCCGAGCCGAGGACCAGGATGTTCTGCGAGCCGTTGTCGGCCTTGGCGGGGCGGTCGGTGCCGAGTGCCTGGTCGATGTCGACGCTGTCGAGGTTGCCGTTGAGCGTGAAGTACACGTACCCGAGGCCGGTGCCGCCGAGGACGACGATGCCCGCCGCGGTCCAGGCCGTGATCAGCAGCGCCTTGTGGCGCTTCTCGCGGGGCTTGCGGCGACGGCCCCCGGCCCGGCGGCGCGGGCCACTGGTGCCGGCACCGCCCGGTATGCCGGGCTCCGGCGTGCTTGCGGCGGACATGTGCTCCCTCGGCTCTCGTCGTGCGGTTACCCCCTGCTGCGGCGGCCGGACCCGGTCGTGCGGCGTACGAAACCGTACGAACCCGTACCGCTCCATCGTCACCCCGTCGGGTCAGACGGGGAAACCGGGCACAGGGTTGCATGACGCACTGTGCCCACCCGGCGGGCGGGTGGGCACGGTGCGTAGCCGGACCGAGCGGTCGGTTTCGCCGCTCACCTGCGGGTTCAGCCGAAGATGTCGTACTGCCCGAAGCCGGTGCCGACCGAGATCCGTGTGGCGAAGATCTCGCTGGTGGCCTTGCCGGTGCCCTTGTAGAGGTAGAGCGTGCCGCCGGGTGTGCGGGCCAGGAAGTCGGCCCGGCCGTCGCCGGTGACGTCGCCGACCGCGTCGAAGGCGTTGTACGTCGTGCTGCTCCAGGTGCGCACCTTGATCCGGCCGGAGAAGGCCGCGGTGCCCGCCTTGCCGGTGCCCTTGTACAGGTACACGTCGCCGCTGCTCCTGGCGCGGGCGATCAGGTCGGCCCTGCCGTCGCCGGTGAAGTCGCCGTGGCCGCGCACGGAGTTGTACTGGTTCCAGCCGGTGCCGGCCTGGATGCGGGCGGCGAAGGAGCCGTTGCCCTTGCCCGGGTAGATCCACAGGACACCGGCCGCGTCGACGGAAAGCAGGTCGGGCAGGTAGTCGCCGGTGACGTCGCCCGGGGTGAGAATGCGGGTGCGGGTGGCCCAGTTGTCGGCGAGCCGCTGGGTGGTCCAGGAGTTGGCCGACCGCACGTAGTGGGACCAGAAGACGTCGCCGTCGCCGCGGCGGCGGTGGACGAGGTCCTGGTAGCCGTCGCGGTCGAGGTCCGTCTGGAGGACCAGGTCGGCCGCGGACCGGTCGCCCCAGCTCTCGCGGGCCGCGAACGCCGTGCCGGTGGAGTTCCTGGAGTAACCGGTCCCGGTGGCGGCTTCGCGTACCCACAGGTCGGCCCTGTGGTCGCCGCTGATGTTCGTGTCGTCCAGGCGGGGGTAGGCGGCGCCGACATAGGCGCTGACCTTGGTGAAGACGCTGTAGGCGCCCTTCTCGACACAGTCCTGCACGCCCCAGGAGACGATGCCGATGATCCGGCCGCCGACCACCAGCGGGCCGCCGGAGTCGCCGTTGCAGGCGGTGGTGGTGCCGCTGTCGCCGCCGGTGGCGGGCTTGCCCGCGCACACCATGTGGCCCTTGACGAAGCCGGAGCCGTAGGCGGCCGCGCAGGTGGTGTCGGACTGCACGGGCAGCGTGGCCGTCTTCAGCGTCGGCGCCATCTCGTCGTGCGTGGAGCTGATCCGGCCCCAGCCGTAGACCTTGGCGCTGGTCCCGGCGGCGTAGGAGGCGGTGTCGCCGGACGTCGTCATCCGGATCGGCGTCGCGTCGACCGCGTACGGCAGGGTGAGGACCGCGATGTCACCGTCGATGGTCACCGGGCTGTACGACGGGTGGTGCCACTGCCGCCGGACGCCGCTGCGGCTGCCGCCGTGCAGGTCGGTGATGTTGCCCTGGTCGTCGACGGACGGCAGCTGCGCGGTGCCGGTGATGACCGAGCCGTGGTTCTTCCAGTCGTACCCGGCGACACAGTGCGCGGCGGTGAGGATCTTCGTCGGGGGGACCACCGCGCCGCCGCAGAAGAAGCCGACGTCGTCCGAGGGGTCCTGGGTGTCCCGGTCGTCGCCGTACCAGAGCTGCGCCATCCACGGCGCGGAGGTGAGGGTGGTGGTCGTCCCGCCGATGATCATCGCCTCGGCGGTCGGCCCCGCGGTCGCGGAGCCGTCCGCGGACGTGCCCGGGCGCTCGCCCGCGGTGCCGTCGGCGGTGATGGCGGTGGCGACCCGGCGCTCCAGCTCGGCGGCCGGCGGGGCGCTGGTGACGGGCTGGACGGCGGGCAGCGGCGGCTCGCCCGACGCGTCCGCGGAGCCGGTCAGCAGGGCGGCGGCGACAGCGGCGGCGGCACCGGCCGCGGTGACGGGCAGGGCGATGCGTATCCGGCGTCGGTGCCGGCCACGGCCGGATGTGGTCGTGGACAAGAAGGTCCCCCCAGGGGTGCATGAGTGAGAAGGGGCGGGCTGATGCGCTGGTGCGCCCCCTCCTCTCAGCGCCGAAAGGCCGGTCCCCGTCACCGAGGTGACGGGGACCGGCCTGGAGTGGACCGTCCGGGAGCGACTAGTCGCCGTTGCCCGGCGCCGGCGTCGTCTTCTGGATCTGCATCAGGAACTCGACGTTCGACTTGGTCTGCTTCATCTTGTCGAGCAGCAGCTCGATCGCCTGCTGCTGGTCGAGCGCGTGCAGCACCCGGCGCAGCTTCCAGACGATGCCCAGCTCCTCGGCACCGAGCAGGATCTCCTCCTTGCGGGTGCCGGACGCGTCGACGTCCACCGCCGGGAAGATGCGCTTGTCGGCGAGCTTCCGGTCGAGCTTGAGCTCCATGTTGCCGGTGCCCTTGAACTCCTCGAAGATCACCTCGTCCATGCGGGACCCGGTGTCCACCAGGGCGGTGGCGAGGATGGTCAGCGAGCCGCCGTCCTCGATGTTGCGCGCCGCACCGAAGAACCGCTTCGGCGGGTACAGCGCGGTCGAGTCGACACCACCGGACAGGATGCGGCCGGAGGCGGGCGCGGCCAGGTTGTAGGCGCGGCCCAGACGGGTGATCGAGTCGAGCAGCACGACCACGTCGTGACCCAGCTCCACCAGGCGCTTGGCGCGCTCGATGGCCAACTCGGCGACCGTGGTGTGGTCCTCGGCCGGACGGTCGAAGGTCGAGGAGATGACCTCGCCCTTGACCGACCGCTGCATGTCGGTGACCTCTTCCGGACGCTCGTCGACGAGGACGACCATCAGGTGGCACTCGGGGTTGTTGTGCGTGATCGCGTTGGCGATCGCCTGCATGATCATGGTCTTGCCGGTCTTCGGCGGGGCCACGATCAGGCCGCGCTGGCCCTTACCGATCGGCGACACGAGGTCGATGATGCGGGTGGTGAGCACGCCCGGGTCGGTCTCCAGACGGAGCCGGTCCTGCGGGTACAGCGGCGTGAGCTTGTTGAACTCCGGCCGCCCGCGGCCGTGTTCGGGCGCCATGCCGTTGACCGAATCCAGGCGGACCAGCGCGTTGAACTTCTCGCGCCGCTCGCCTTCCTTCGGCTGGCGGACCGCACCGGTGACGTGGTCACCCTTGCGCAGGCCGTTCTTGCGGACCTGGGCCAGGGAGACGTACACGTCGTTCGGGCCCGGCAGGTAGCCCGACGTACGGATGAAGGCGTAGTTGTCGAGGATGTCCAGGATGCCCGCGACGGGGATCAGGACGTCGTCCTCGGCGATCTGCGGCTCGGAGGCGATCTCGTCGCGCCCGCGACGGCCCCGGCGGTCGCGGTAGCGGCCGCGACGGCCGCGGCGGCCGCCCTCGAAGTCGTCCCCGTCCTCATCGGCCCGCTGCTGGCGGTCGCGGTCCTGGCGACCGCCGCCGCCCTGCTGCTGGTTCTGCTGCTGGCGCTGCCCGCCCTGACCCTGCTGGTCGTCGCCCTTGCGGCGGTCGCGGTCACGGTCCCGGCCGCGCTCGCGGCGGTCGCGACGGCGGCCCTCGCCGCCCTCACCGGCGTCGCCCCGGGCCTCGCCCTGCTGCGGCTGCGACTGCTGCTGCGCGGGCGTCTCGGCCTTCGGCTCGCTCTTCGCCTCGGCGGCGATCGTCTCGGGGGCGGCCGCGGGGGCGCCGGCCTCGGCGGTGGCGCGACGGCGACGGCGCTCGGCCGGCGCGTCCTCGGTGGGGACGCCGCCCTGGTCGAGCGAAGCCGAGACCTTGGGGGACGGCTGGCCGGGGATCTCGATCTGCTGCTGGGCCACGGCCTTCTCGGCCGGGGCCTCGGACTTCTCCGCCTTCTTCGGCGCGGCGGATTCCTCACCCGTACGGGCCTTGGAGGTGGCGCGGCGCTTCGGCTTGGTCTCGGTGGCGGTCTCGGCCTTGGCGGGGGCTCCCCCGGCGGCCTGCGCCTCCTTGATGACCTCGATCAGCTGGCTCTTGCGCATCCGCGCGGTGCCCCTGATGCCGAGGCCGGATGCGACCTGCTGCAGCTCGGCCAGCACCATGCCCTCGAGGCCGGTACCGCGGCGCCGCCGGGAGCCGGCACCGGTGGCAGGCGCGGAGGCGTCCGTGGCGGGCGCGGCAGCGGTCTCCTCGACACGTGCGCCCATCAGATCGGTGGTGTCGCTCACGAAGGGTCCTTCCCTGGAGCGGACGTCGGCCTGTCTGGCTCGGCGACCGGTTGTGCTGTCCGGCTTCGGTCCTTGCTGTGTGAACCGTGCCGGGGCGGTGGTCCGCCTGCTAAGCGGCGGAAGAGATATCTGGTGATGGCGCTTCCTCGAGCCGTGGCACCTGGTGTCACGTGGCGTGGTCGCACCGGTTCCGGAGCGTGCCCGGCGGGCCGCTCAGTGTCGACGTACGACGTACTGCCCGCATACGAGGTACGAGACACAGTGCGACTTGGGGGGCTCCCGGAAGAATGTCTGTCCCGGACGGGGACACGAGGCACCTCGCCATGGTGGGGTCGGGTGCAGACTTGAGGTTAACACTACCGGATCCAACAAACATTCCCCCTCTCCACATCCGGCAATCGCCCGCTCATTTCGATCCGCTGTCAGTCCGCGCCGCCGGCGCCGTTCGCGCCGCCGGTGGTGCCGCCGTGCGCGCCGCCGCCGTCCGCGCCGCCGGTGGTGCCGCCGTGCGCGCCGCCCGTGGCGAGCGGCAGCACGCTGGCTCCGTCCAGGTCGAGGGCCAGCCGGTTCGCCGCCCAGTCCGCGCCGGCCAGCGCTTCCACCTTGTCGGCCGTCTCGGCGTCGGCCAGGGCCATCACGGTCGGTCCGGCTCCGGAGATCACGGCGGGGATGCCGTCGGCCCGCAGCCGGTCCACCAGCGCGGCGCTCTCCGGCATGGCGGGGGCGCGGTACTCCTGGTGCAGCCGGTCCTCGGTGGCGGGCAGCAGCAGCTCGGGACGCCTGGTCAGGGCCTCGACGAGCAGCGCGGCGCGGCCGGCGTTGGCGGCGGCGTCGACGTGCGGCACGGTGCGCGGGAGCAGGCCGCGCGCGGTCTCGGTCAGCACCGGCTTCCCGGGCACGAAAACCACCGGAACGATGGAATCCGCAGGGTCCGTCCTGATGGCCCGGGCGGCGCCGTTCTCCATCCAGGAGAGGGTGAAGCCGCCGAACAGGCAGGCCGCGACGTTGTCGGGGTGGCCCTCGATCTCGGTGGCCAGTTCCAGCAGCGCCGCGTCGTCGAGACGGGCCTCGCCGCCTATGGTCACGGCGCGCGCCGCGACGATGCCGGCGCAGATGGCGGCGGAGGAGGAGCCGAGGCCGCGGCCGTGCGGGATGCGGTTCGCGCAGACGATCTCCAGGCCGCGCGGCTGTCCGCCGAGGACGTCGAAGGCGGCGCGCAGGGAGCGGACGAGCAGGTGCCGCTCGTCGCGGGGAAGTGTCTCGCTTCCCTCGCCCGCGATGTCGATGTGCAGCCCGGAGTCGGCCACCCGGACGACCACGTCGTCGTACAGCCCCAGCGCGAGGCCGAGGGCGTCGAAGCCCGGGCCGAGATTGGCGCTGGTGGCGGGGACGCGCACCCGGACGGCGGCGGCGCGGAACGCTGGACCGGCCATCGCTCGTTGACTCTCCTTGAGCTGCGTGATGGTCGAAGACACTCGATGACGTACGAAAACCCAGGGGCCGCTGGGGGCCACCGGCGGGGCCGCTGATCACGAAGACGGCGCGGCACCGCGGCATATGCGGCGGGCGGGTTCGGTACAGCCTATCGAAGGAAGGTTCTGTGGCGACATAGGGCGCACGGGAGGCGCACGATGCGTGTCGCAAGCCCCCTGTGCACCCTCCGTCAGGGACGTTTCCCGGCCGAGCGCCGTCTTACGCCTGACGTGGCGCTGCTGACACCGGCACGGGGCCGGCCGCCCGGGCGCCGGGCGGGCCGGCGTGGGACGCGGCGGCGTCGGGCGGACGGGGTACGGCCGCGCTGGGTCCGGGCGCACCGCACCCGAACCCTTCAGGTCCGGCCCCGCCCACCAGGTCCGGGTGGCCGGACCGGGCCGCACGCACCCGGTCCAGGCGCGCGGGACCGGGCCGCACCCGGCCTCGGCGCGACCGATCAGGACGCGTCGGCCCCGGCCGCAACAGACCCGACGGCGACCGATCCGGCCCCACCAGATCCGGCCACAGCACATCCGGGCATCCCGGCGGTCACACCAGGCCGAGCCGCTCGGCGGTCAGACCAGGCCGAGCCGCTCCGCCGCCGTCGCCGCGTCGACCGGGACGGTGACCGGCTGCGGGGCGCCGGCGACGGCCCAGTCGGGGTCCTTCAGGCCGTTGCCGGTGACGGTGCAGACGATCCGCTGGCCCGGGTCGACCTTGCCCTGCTCGGCGGCCTTGAGCAGACCGGCCACCGAGGCGGCGGAGGCGGGCTCCACGAAGACGCCCTCCTGCGCGGCCAACAGGCGGTAGGCGCGCAGGATCTCACGGTCCGTCACCTCGTCGATGAGGCCGCCGGACTCGTCGCGGGCGGCCAGCGCGTGCTGCCACGAGGCGGGGTTGCCGATTCGGATGGCGGTGGCGATGGTCGACGGGTCCTTGACGACCTCGCCGCGCACGATGGGCGCGGAGCCGGAGGCCTGGAACCCCCACATCCGGGGCGTACGGGACGACACGCCGTCGGCGGCGTACTCCTTGTAGCCCTTCCAGTAGGCCGTGATGTTCCCCGCGTTGCCGACCGGCAGGACGTGGATGTCGGGCGCGTCGCCGAGCATGTCCACGATCTCGAAGGCGGCGGTCTTCTGACCCTCGATACGCACCGGGTTGACCGAATTGACCAGCGCGACCGGGTAGTTGTCGCTGAGCGCGCGGGCCAGCGTCAGGCAGTCGTCGAAGTTGCCGTCGACCTGGAGGATCTTCGCGCCGTGCACGAGGGCCTGGCCCATCTTGCCGAGCGCGATCTTGCCCTGCGGGACGAGCACGGCCGACACCATGCCGGCGCGCACGCCGTACGCGGCGGCGCTCGCGGAGGTGTTGCCGGTGGAGGCGCAGATGACGGCCTTCGCGCCCTCCTCCTTGGCCTTGGAGATGGCCATGGTCATGCCGCGGTCCTTGAAGGACCCGGTCGGGTTCGCGCCCTCCACCTTGAGGTGGACCTCGCAGCCCGTGCGCTCGGAGAGCACCTGCGCGGGCACGAGGGGCGTGCCGCCCTCGCGGAGCGTCACGACCGGCGTGGTGTCGGATACCGGCAGCCGGTCCCGGTACTCCTCGATGATTCCGCGCCACTGGTGGGTCATTGCTGGTTACTCTCCTTCAACCCGCATGATGCTGGCGACACCGCGCACGGTGTCGAGCTTGCGCAGCGCCTCGACGGTCCCGGTGAGGGCGGCGTCGGACGCGCGGTGGGTGACGACGACGAGGGAGGCCTCTCCGTCCTTGCCCTGCTGGCGGACGGTGTCGATCGAGACACCGTGCTCGGCGAAGACCGTCGCGACCTGGGCGAGCACGCCCGGTTTGTCGGCCACGTCGAGGCTGATGTGGTACCGGGTGACGACCTCGCCCATGGGCGAGACGGGCAGCGCCGCGTACGCGGACTCGCCGGGGCCGGTGGTGCCGCTGAGCCGGTTGCGGCAGACCGCGACGAGGTCGCCGAGGACGGCGGAGGCGGTGGGCGCGCCGCCCGCGCCGGGGCCGTAGAACATGAGCTGCCCGGCGGCGTCGGACTCGACGAACACGGCGTTGTACGCGCCGCGCACGGAGGCGAGCGGGTGGGTCAGCGGAATCATCGCCGGGTGCACGCGCGCGGTGACGGACTCCCCGTCGGCGGCCCGCTCGCAGATGGCGAGCAGCTTGATGGTGCAGCCCATCTCCTTGGCGGAGGCGAAGTCCGCCGCGGTCACCTCGGTCATGCCCTCGCGGTAGACGTCGTCGAGGCGGACCCGGGTGTGGAAGGCGATGCCGGCGAGGATCGCGGCCTTGGCTGCGGCGTCGAAGCCCTCGACGTCGGCGGTCGGGTCGGCCTCGGCGTACCCGAGCGCGGTGGCCTCGTCGAGCGCCTCCTGGTAGCCGGCGCCGGTGGAGTCCATCTTGTCGAGGATGAAGTTCGTCGTGCCGTTGACGATGCCCATCACCCGGTTGATCTTGTCGCCGGCGAGCGACTCGCGCAGCGGCCGGATCAGCGGGATGGCGCCGGCCACGGCGGCCTCGTAGTAGAGGTCCCGGCCGTGCTCCTCGGCGGCGGCGTGCAGGGCTGCGCCGTCCTGGGCGAGCAGGGCCTTGTTGGCGGAGACGACGGACGCGCCGTGCTCGAAGGCGGTGCCGATGAGGGTGCGGGCGGGCTCGATACCGCCGATGACCTCGACCACGACGTCGATGTCCCCGCGTTTGACCAGGGCGGTCGCGTCGGTGGTGACGAGGGTGGGGTCGATGCCCTCCCGGACCCGGTCGGGCCGGCGCACGGCCACGCCGGCCAGCTCGACCGGTGCGCCGATCCTGGCGGCGAGGTCGTCGGCGTGCGTCGTCATGATGCGCGCCACCTCTGAGCCGACCACTCCACAGCCCAGCAGCGCCACCTTCAGCGGACGCGTACGCATCATCCGACCTCGTTTCCTCATACCGTCTTCGGTTGCACCAGTCTCACTCACCGGACCGCAGTTTCTGCCACCGGTCCGGATCGTGAGACGTCTATTTCATTTTCACGGGGGTGCCGGACAGGAGATCTTCCGTCGGCGACTCCCCCGCGGGGATCAGCCCACGTCGAGCCGGAGCAGGTCGTCCTCGGTCTCCCTGCGGACGATCACCCGCGCCTCGCCGTCCCGCACGGCGACGACCGGGGGACGCGGTACGTGGTTGTAGTTGCTGGCCATGGAGCGGCAGTACGCCCCGGTGGCCGGCACGGCGATCAGGTCGCCGGGCGCGAGGTCGGCCGGCAGGAACGCGTCCCGGACGACGATGTCCCCGCTCTCGCAGTGCTTGCCGACGACCCGGGCGAGCATCGGCTCGGCGTCGGAGGCGCGGGAGACCAGGGCGACGCTGTACTCGGCGTCGTACAGCGCCGTACGGATGTTGTCGGACATGCCGCCGTCGACGGAGACGTACGTCCGCAGCCCGTCGAGCGGCTTGACGGTACCGACCTCGTAAAGCGTGAAGGCGGTCGGGCCGACGATGGCGCGCCCGGGCTCGACGGAGATCCGCGGCGTGCGCAGCCGGGCGGCCTCGCACTCCCGCGTCACGATCTCGGTGAGCGCCTTCGCGATCTCGTGCGGCTCGCGGGGGTCGTCGTCACTGGTGTACGCGATGCCGAGTCCGCCGCCGAGGTCGATCTCGGGCAGCTCGACGCCGTGCTCGTCGCGGATGTCCTTCAGCAGTCCGACCACGCGGTGGGCGGCGACCTCGAAGCCGGACATGTCGAAGATCTGCGAGCCGATGTGGCTGTGGATGCCGATCAGCTCCAGCCCGTCGAGCCGGAGCGCCCGCCGCACGGCCTCGGCGGCCTGCCCGCCCGCGAGCGGGATGCCGAACTTCTGGTCCTCGTGCGCGGTCGCGATGAACTCGTGCGTGTGCGCCTCGACGCCGACGGTGATACGGATCTGCACCCGCTGCCGCTTGCCCAGTTCCTGCGCGATGTGCGCGACCCGGACGATCTCCTGGAAGGAGTCGAGCACGATCCGCCCGACCCCGGCCTCGATCGCCCGGCGGATCTCGGCCGGGGACTTGTTGTTGCCGTGGAAGGCGATCCGGTCGGCGGGCATCCCGGCGGACAGCGCGGTCGCCAGCTCGCCGCCGGAGCAGACGTCCAGGTTCAGCCCCTCCTCGTACAGCCAGCGCACCACGGCGCGGGACAGGAACGCCTTGCCCGCGTAGAACACGTCGGCGTCCTGGCCGAAGGCGCTGCGCCAGGCCCGCGCGCGGGCCCGGAAGTCGGTCTCGTCGAGGATGTAGGCGGGGGTGCCGAACTCCTCGGCGAGGGTCTTCACATCGATCCCGCCGACGGCGGCGACGCCGTCCTCGGTGCGGGTGACGGTCTGTGCCCACACCTTCGGGTCCAGGGCGTTGAGGTCGGCCGGCGGGGCGGAGTAGTGACCCTCGGGGAGGACGTCGGCGTGACGGGGCCCGGCGGGGTGTGCGGAACGGCTCATGGCGTGTCGTGGCTCTCTCAGAGGTGTTCGGGTGCGTCGATGCCGAGCAGGAACAGGCCGCCGGCCAGCACCGTCCCGGCGGCTTCGGCGAGCGCGAGCCGGGCCCGGTGGGCGGCCGAGGGTTTCTCCGCACCGCGCGGCAGCACCGCGGGCAGGACGGGCAGGACGGCGTCGGCGACGCTGACGAGATGCCGGGCGAGGCGGTCCGGGGCACGGTGGGTGGCGGCCGCGGACAGGACGCGGGGGTGATCGGCGAGGAGCCCGACGAGTGCGCCGGAGCCGTCCACGTCGTCGACGGGGCCCGGCTCGGCGCTGAATCCGAGGTCGGCGGCGTTGCGCCCGAGGGCCCGGGTGCGGGCATGGGCGTAGCGCACGCGGAAGAGGGGGTTGTTCTCCCGCTGGACGAGGTGGTCGGCGGTGATCCGGGGCCGGTCGTGCGGCGCGGGATGCAGCAGCGCCCAGCGGGCGGCGTCGGCGCCGAGCGGCGCGGGGTCCTCGGGCGCGGGCACCGGCCGCAGCGTCACCGGTTCGCCGTGCCCGGTCTCGGCCCGCCCGCCCTGCGACGCGACGATGCGGCCGAGCGCGTCGGCGAGGACTTCGGCGCGCACGTCGTAGGGGATGCGAAGCCGCACGACCTGCCCGGCGAGGGCGTCCCCGTGCCCGTACCGCGTCCCCTCGGCGAGGATCCGCCGCACGAGCCGTACGGCGACCGAGTCCCGCAGCCGGATGTTCAGGAACCCCGGCCCCGTGATCCGCACCGCTCCGACGCCGTCCGCGTCCACGAGATACGGCCGGATCACCTCGGCCACCCGCAGCGGGGGCTGCCCGGCGGGCCGGGCCAGCTGCAGCGCGATGTTCGTCGCGTAGTCCCCCCAGCCCCCCGCCCCCGGCGGCGCCACCACGGCCCGCGCGGGAACGGTCACGCTCAGCTCCCCCGCGTCGACAGCACGACGCACCGCGTGCAGCACGGTGCGCGAGAGCTCGACGGGGGTCACGGGACAAGCGTAGGGGAGGAGGGGGGTGGACGGGCGAGCCGGTTTACGCCGGTCCGGCATGCGGACGGCGAGGCCGGCCGGTCCCCTCGCCTCAGCTACCGGGCCGCCCGGCGGTCTCCCCTCCCTCAGCGGTGACCAGCCCACCGCCGCCGCTGCCGCTGCCGCTCTGTCCGCTCGCCGTCCCGTCGCCCGGGCTCTCCGCCGCACCCTCGCCGCCCTTCTTCCCCTCCATCAGCCGGCGCACGATCCCCACCAGCTGGGACGGCTCGAAGGGCTTGGCGAGGAAGGCGTCGACGCCGATGTCGAGACCGCTGTCGACCTCGTACTGCGTACAGGCGCTGACGATCGCGAGCGGAAGGTCACGGGTGCGCGGGTCGGCGCGCAGCAGGGCGGCGGTCCGCAGTCCGTCGAGTCTCGGCATCACGACGTCGAGCGTCACGACATCGGGCCGGACCTGGTGCACGACTTCCAGACACTCGGCACCATCGGCCGCGGTCACGACCTCGAGGCCCTCCAGCTCGAGATTGACCCTGATCAGCTGCCGGATGACCTTGTTGTCGTCCACGACAAGGATCCGGCCGGACGCGCCTGGCACAACTCGAGAGTAGGTGCGGACCAGCCACCGCGTCCCGGTTTTCCCTACTTCCACCCCCTGCGGGCGACCCGGCCCACGCCACCGCGGGGAAAGCCGTTCATGAACACCCCCTCGAAGCTGGTAGTGTTCTACCCGTCGCCGCGAGACACCGCGACCGACACGCCCCCGTAGCTCAGGGGATAGAGCAACGGCCTCCGGAGCCGTGTGCGCAGGTTCGAATCCTGCCGGGGGCACTTGTCGGGTCACATGTGAGTGTAAAGATGTGATCAGGGCGAGAGCCGACACAGGAGAGCGGGATCCAGTTGTTGCTGGGTCTCGCTCTTTGGCGTGTGGTGGGTCGGTTCGTGGCGGGCGCTCATGCGGAGCGCTTGCGGGATGTCGTCTTCTTCGCCGGTGTCTTCTTGGCCGTGCCCTTCGTCGTCGTGCTTTTCGTGGCCGCCGTCTTCTTCGAGGTCTGGGCCGTCGTCGACTTGGTCGTCGTCTTCTTCGTGGCGGTCTTCTTCGCCGGCTTCTTGGCCGTCGATGTGGACTTCTTGGCGTCCGTCTGCTTCGGGGCCGGGCGGGAGGTGAGGGGTCTGACCTCGGCGCCCTCGCCCCGGGACTCCTGGGCGGCGCGGACGCTCTTCTCCAGGGCGGCCATCAGGTCGAGGACCTTGCCGCTGCGGGCGGGCTCGGGGGCCTCGGGGGGTGCCTCGCCGGCGGCCTTGGCGGCGATGACCTCCTCGACGGCCTCGCGGTACTCGTCGTGGAGGTCGGCGAGGTCGACCTCGCCGAGGGTGTCCATGAGGGCGTCCGCGAGGTCGAGTTCCTTGTCGCGGACGGTGACGTCGGTGTCGGGGGCGACGCCCTCGGGTGCGCGGACCTCGTCGGGCCAGAGCAGGCCGTGCATGACGATCACGTCGTCGACGACGCGCAGCATGCCGAGGCGTTCGCGGCCGCGCAGCGCGAACTTGGCGATGGCCACCTTGTTGCTGCGCTTGAGCGCCTCGCGCAGGAGGGTGTACGGCTTGGCGGCGGGGGCGCCGCTCGCGGCGAGGTAGTACGCCGCGTCCATCTGGAGCGGGTCGATCCGCTCGGCCGGGACGAAGGCCACGATCTCGATCGTCTTGGCGGTGGGCAGCGGAAGCTGGGCCAGGTCCTCGTCGGTGATCGGGATGATCGTGCCGTCGGCGTCCTCGTACCCCTTGCCGATCTCCGACTGGGTGACCTCGCGGTCCTCCAGTTCGCAGACCTTGCGGTAGCGGATGCGGCCGCCGTCCTCCGTGTGGATCTGGCGGAAGGAGATCGAGTGGCTCTCGGTGGCGTTCACCAGCTTGATGGGGATGCTGACCAGGCCGAAGGAGATGGCTCCGTTCCAAATGGATCGCACGCGTCCCACCTTTCCCAACCGGTAAGCGGCACCGTCAGGCGGCCTTACCGGGCGATATGTCCCGGTTTCGTGTGATTCTCATGGTATGACGCCGATCACAGAGGTGGAGGGCCGGAGGCTCGCGCTGAGCAACCTGGAGAAGGTGCTGTACCCGGCGTCCGGCTTCACCAAGGGCGAGGTGCTGCACTACTACGCCACCACCGCCGGCGTCCTCCTCCCCCATCTGCGGGACCGGCCGGTGTCCTTCCTGCGCTACCCCGACGGCCCGGACGGGCAGCTCTTCTTCACCAAGAACGTGCCGCCCGGTACCCCCGACTGGGTCATGACCGCCGAGGTGCACCGGTCGGAGGGGCCGGCGCGGATGGTGCTGGTGCAGGATCTGGCGAGCCTGATGTGGGCGGCGAACCTGGTCGCCGAGTTCCACACCCATCAGTGGCTGGCCGGGACTCCCGACGAGGCCGACCGGGTCGTCTTCGATCTGGATCCGGGGGCGCCCGCGACCGTCGTGCACTGCTGCGAGGTCGCCCTGTGGCTGCGGGAGCGGCTGGCCGAGGACGGCATCACGGCGTACGCGAAGACCTCCGGGTCCAAAGGGCTGCACCTGCTCGCGGCGGTGCGCGGGGCGTCCTCCGAGCAGACGTCCGAGTACGCCAAGGCGCTCGCCGTGGAGGCGGAGCGCGCCATGCCGCGGCTGGTCGTCCACCGCATGACGCGGAGCCTGCGGCCGGGCAAGGTGTTCGTCGACTGGAGCCAGAACGCCGCCCGCAAGACGACGGCGACCCCGTACACCCTGCGGGCGCGCGCCGAACCGTGGGTCTCCGCGCCGGTCACCTGGGAGGAGGTCGAGGCCTGCGGGGACCCCGCCCAGCTGGCCTTCCGCGCGCCGGACATCCCCCCGCGGGTGCAGGACTACGGCGATCTGCTCGCCCCGCTCCTCGATCCGGACCACGCGGCTCCGCTGCCGTGACCCGGCTCGTGTGACTCCGTCGCCGTGTCAGGGCGGTCGCGGCTCCGCCGCCCTGAGAGGGCGGTCGCGGCGCCGTCGCCGAGAGCGAGTGGTCGCGAGGCCGTCGCCGTACGGGGCATCCTCCCGGTCGGTGTGCGAGTCGTCTCCCCCGTCGCTCACACCCGTGTCCACGTCCGGCGGTCCCGGGCCATCGCGTGCAGGGCCTCCACGTCCGCCGGTTTCAGTACGCCTCCCAGGCGGCCCAGGGCGTCGATGTCCGTGTCGGTGAGGACGCGGACGCCGCGGACCGGGCCGGGGACGTTCAGGCGGGTGGGGGCGAGGAGCGCGAGGACGGGGCGGACCTCGGCGGTGAGGGCGTGGGAGGCGCGGGAGGCCTCGGCGCGCAGCAGGCGCAGGAGGGGGACGGGCTCGCGGCGGCCGACGGTGACCATGGGGTCGGCGACGTGGACGCGCTGCCTGCGGGCGTGGAGGGCGTGGACGGCGAACAGGCCGCCGGGCCCGATCAGCAGGTGGTGGACGCGGTCGCCGCCGGGCAGGGGCACGGAGTGCAGCGTGTGCCAGCCGGCCCCCTCCAGGGCGTCCAGCGCGGCGCCGATGGTCTGCTCGGCCTCCAGGGCGCGGCGTCTCGGGTCGGGGCGCAGGGGGTGGGGCGGGTCGCGGTCGACGGAGACGAGCAGGGCCTCGCCGGGGCGGTTGGGGGCGAGGTCGTCATCGGGGTGGAGGGTGAGCCGGGCCAGTTCGGCGGGGGTGGGGACCGGGGGCGGGCCGACCGTGACCGGGCCGGTGACGAAGGGGCGCAGGGCGGCCAGGACGGCCTCTCTGCGGTCCTCGCTCAGCAGGTTGACGCGTGCCGTCTCACGGTCGTACCAGGCGATGTTCGCGCCGTCCGGGAGGCAGACGTAGAGGCGTTCCCGGCCGTGGCGCCGGGTCGGTATGACGCGCAGTGCGCCGGTTCCGCTCATGCACCATCACCCCTCGACCATGGGAACAGGCCGGGTGTTGCGGGGGCAAGCGCCCGGCTGTCGCGGGGGGTCCGCCGCTCACCGGCCGTCGCGGACCGCTCGCGTCGCGCAAAAAGGACGTCCGTACGAATAAGGTGTACGCGTCCCTGGTCAGCCTGATCACCGGAGAGCCGTGCCCGTCCGCGTCCGTGCCCGCGCCTTGGCCGTCGCCGCCCTGCTGCTGGCCACCGGCGGCACCGCCACGGCCTGCGGGGACGCCGGCGGGCTGCGGAGCGCGGGGCCCACGCCGACCGCCGAGGGCCCGGCGCTGCTCTGGCCGACGCTGCCGCCCGCGTCCCGTCCCGCCTACGAGATCGGCGAGGTGGAGCGTGAGGTGGTCAAGGGGGTGCGGGTGCCCGGCGGGAACGTGCACACGGTGGACCCGGTGGCCGTCGTACGGGCCGAGATCGACGCGCATCCGAGGGACTACGAGGGTTCCGGCGCGCGCTTCCGTGAGACGGGCGCGCGGATGGCCGAGTGCGCCGCGGGGCCGGGGCGGGGCGGTTGTCCGGTGCTCGCGCCGTACTACCGGGATCTGACCGGCGACGGACGCGACGAGCTGACGCTGGGCTTCCGGCAGCTGCCGGGCGAGCTGACCGCCGTGCGGGTCTACACCGTGGAGCACGGCCGCCTGGTGCGGGTCATGCTGTGGGACGACGCCGTCAGCGGGGTCGAGCTGGCCGGGCGGTCGGTGATCATCCGGTCGCCGTCGGAGGTGAAGGGGTACGAGTACCGGCTCCAGTGGAGCTGGGACCCGGAGCAGCGGGCGATGCTGCTCACCCATGACGAGATGCTGCGCACCGGCGGGCGGGGGCCGTCCGCGACGGACAGCCGGCCGCCCTCCCCCGCGGAGAGCCGCTGATGAGGCTTCCGCAGTGGGCCGGTGCGCTGGCCGTGAAGGCGGCGCTGTTCATCACGGTGATGTGCTGCGCCCTCGCCGCGCTGCTCGGCGCGCTGGTACATGTGTCGGTGACCAACCAGACCGTCGGCGAGGCCCGTGACCTGGCGCTGGCCCGGCTGGCGGACGCCACGGAAGCGTACGAGGCGGGCGATCCGCTGTCGGCGGGCGCGGGGATCGATCCCGGGGAGCTGCCGGAGCCGCTGCGCGAGCTGGCGGCCGACGGGCAGCGCGGCACGATGGTCGCCGACCACCGGGGCCGGCCCACGATGTGGGCGGCGGGCCCTGCCGAGGGCGGGCACGCGCTCGCCGTGGCCGTCGACTACGCGCAGCAGGCCCGCACCATCGACGGCCTCGACCGGGCCATCGTGGGGTCCTCGGCGCTGGCGATCGGGGCGACGCTGCTGGTCGGCGCGTTCGCGGTGACCCGGGTGACGCGGCGGCTGCACGCGACGGCGCGGGTCGCGCGGCGGATCAGCGCGGGCGATCTCGACGCGCGGGTGCACGACCGGCGCGCCGGCGATCCGGGCCGCCCGCAGGACGAGGTGGCGGCGGTGGCCGCCGCGCTGGACTCCATGGCGGCGTCGCTGCAGGGCAAGCTGCTGGCCGAGCAGCGGTTCACCGCGGATGTGGCGCACGAGCTGCGCACCCCGCTGACCGGGCTGCACGCGGCGGCCGAGCTGCTGCCGCCGGGGCGGCCGACGGAGCTGGTGCGCGACCGGGTGGCGGCGCTGCGCACACTCACCGAGGACCTGCTGGAGATCTCCCGGCTGGACACCGGTCGGGAGCGGCTGGAGCTGGACAGCGAGGAGCTGGGGGCGCTGGCCCGGCGGGTGGTGCGGGCGTCCGGCACCGAGACCGAGGTGCGGCTGGTGCGGGACGCGCGGGTGGAGACCGACCGGCGGCGGCTGGAGCGGGTGCTGGGCAACCTGGTGGCGAACGGGCACCGGCACGGGCGGGCGCCGGTGGTGCTGACCGTGGACGGGCCGGTGGTGACGGTACGGGACCACGGGGACGGCTATCCCGAGTACCTGGTGGCGCACGGCCCCCAGCGGTTCCGCACCGAGGGCGGTGCCCGCGGGCACGGTCTCGGGCTGACCATCGCGCTCGGCCAGGCGGAGGTGCTGGGCGCCCGCCTGAGGTTCGCCAACGCGCCCGGCGGCGGCGCGGTGGCCACCCTGACGCTGCCCGCCACGCCGCCGCGCCGGACCGCCGCGGGGCCGCGCGGCGGGGCGTGACCCCGCCTGGCGCAACGCGGCGCGCGGCGGGCCCGCCCCGCTCCTAGGGTGGCGGTGAGTCACCCCCCGCGCCCGCCCCCGGCCCCGCCCGGAAGCTCGCCGTCCCGCAGTCCCGCCGCCCCGTCCCGCGGCCCCGTCGTCCCGCCGCCCCGTACGCCCGTATGGAGGTCCCCGATGTCCCCTGTGGTCCCTCCTGGCGCGGGGCATATCGGGATGAAGCCCGACGAGTCTGGCTGTCTGGGTAGGTTCCGGGCATGACGAAGGCAGGAACCGCCACCGGGACCGGAACCGCCGTGGCCGCGGACGTGCCCGCTCCCGCGCTACGCCTCCCCCGGCGCCGTGGCATCGAACTCTCGCTCATCGTCGTGGCCGTCCTGCTCCCGGTGTGCGGCTACTGCGCGGTCGGCCTGGCCCGGCACGGCGCCCTCCCGCCGGGCGCCGCCGGCTACGGGGCCGGGCTCGGGGTGCTCGCCCTCCTCGCCCATCTGGCGGTACGGCTGCGCGCCCCTTACGCCGATCCGCTGCTGCTGCCCATCGGGGTGCTGCTCAACGGCCTCGGCCTGGTGCTGATCTACCGCCTCGACCTGGAGACCCCGGCGGACCGGGCGGCGCCCGCCCAGCTCGTCTGGTCCACACTCGGGGTGGCCCTGTTCATCGGCGTGGTCTTCTTCCTGCGCGACCACCGCTTCCTCCAGCGCTACGCGTACGTGTGCGTGGCCGCCGCGCTCGCCCTGCTCACCCTGCCGATCTTCTTCCCGGCGGTGAACGGGGCCCGCATCTGGATCCGGATCGCCGGGTTCTCCATCCAGCCGGGCGAGTTCGCGAAGGTGCTGCTGGCGGTGTTCTTCGCCGCGTACCTGGCCGCCAACCGCAACGCGCTGGCGTACACCGGCCGCCGGATCTGGCTGCTGCAGCTGCCCACCGGCCGGGTCCTCGGACCGGTCCTCGCGATCTGGCTGCTCAGCGTGGGCGTGCTGGTCCTGGAACGCGACCTCGGCACCTCGCTGCTGTTCTTCGGCCTGTTCGTCGTCATGCTGTACGTCGCCACCGGCCGCACCGGCTGGATCGCGGTGGGGCTGCTGCTGGCGGTGCTGGGCGCGGTCGCCGTGGCCCGGCTGGAGCCGCACGTGCACGGCCGGATCGAGGACTGGCTGCACCCGTTCGCCACCATCGACGCAGGTCAGGGCCCCAACCAGGTCGCGCAGTCGCTGTTCGCCTTCGCCGCGGGCGGTGTGCTGGGCACCGGTCTGGGCCTCGGCCACTCGGTCCTGATCGGCTTCGCCGTGAAGTCGGACTTCATCCTGGCCACGGCGGGCGAGGAGCTGGGCCTCGCCGGACTCACCGCGATCTTCCTGCTCTACGCGCTGCTGGTGGAACGCGGCTACCGCGCCGGTCTCGCGCTGCGCGACCCGTTCGGCCGGCTGCTCGCCGTCGGTCTCGCCTCCATCGTGGCGCTCCAGGTGTTCGTGATCGCGGGCGGGGTGACCGGGCTGATCCCGCTGACCGGCATGGCGATGCCGTTCCTCGCCCAGGGCGGCTCCTCGGTCGTCACCAACTGGGCGATCGTGGCGCTGCTGATCCGGGTGAGCCACGCGGCGCGCAAGCAGTACGACGGGCAGGTGGGCCCGTGACCCGGCACATCCGGCACGCCGCCGCCTTCTGCGCCCTGCTCCTGGTGGCCCTGCTGGTCAACGCGGCCCGCGTCCAGGTGTTCCAGGCCCCCGCCCTCGACGACAACCCCGCCAACCGCCGCCAGGCCATCGCGCGGTACGCGCAGCCGCGCGGCGACATCCTCGTCGGCGGGCGCCCGGTCACCGGCTCCAAGGACACCGGGGGCAGGCTGCGCTACGAGCGGACGTACACCGACGGCCCGCTGTACGCCCCGGTCACCGGCTTCGCCTCCCAGGTGTACGGCTCCTCGCTGCTGGAGCACGCCGAGGACGGCATTCTCTCCGGCACCGATCCGGTGCTGTCGCCGCTGGCCGTGATCAGTGACCTCACCCGGGCCCGCACCCCGGGCGGCGACGTGGCGACCACCCTCCACGCGGCGGCCCAGCGGGCGGCGTACGCCGGGCTCGGGGCGCGCAAGGGCGCGGTGGCGGCGCTGGAGCCGGCGACCGGGCGGATCCTCGCCCTGGTGTCGACGCCCTCCTACGACCCGGAGTCGCTGTCGGGCAACGGTGTGACGGTGGGCCGGTCCTGGGCGCAGTTGAACGAGGACCCGAACAAGCCGATGCTGAACCGGGCGGTGCGGCAGACGTATCCGCCGGGCTCGACCTTCAAGGTGGTGACGGCGGCGGCGGCGCTGGACGCGGGGGTGGTGCGGGACCTGGACCGGCCGACCGGCTCACCGGACCCGTACACCCTGCCCGGTACGACGACGAGCCTGACCGACGAAGGCGAGGGGTGCGAGGACGCGCCGCTGCGGGTGGCCTTCGTGCGGTCGTGCAACACGGTGTTCGCCAAGCTCGGCGCGGACGTCGGGGTGGCGGACATGGCGGCCACGGCGGAGGCGTTCGGCTTCAACGACGCGGATCTGCGCATCCCGTACTCGGTCGCGCCGAGCACCTTCGACACCACGGTCGACACGGCGCAGCTCGCGCTGTCCTCGATCGGGCAGTACAACACCCGGGCGACGCCGTTGCAGATGGCGGTGGTGGCGGCGGCGGTGGCCAACGGCGGGCAGGTGCGCGAGCCGTATCTGGTGGAGCGGACGACGACGGCGCACGGGGCGACCGTGCAGTCCGCCGGGCCCCGCCCGGTCCGGCAGGCGATGCACCCGTCGACCGCGGTCCGGTTGCGCGCGCTGATGCGGGGGGTGGTCGAGGAGGGCACGGGCAGGAACGCGGCGATCCCCGGGGCCATCGTGGGCGGCAAGACGGGCACCGCGCAGCACGGCATCGGCAACTCCGGTACGCCGTACGCGTGGTTCGTCTCCTGGGCGCAGGGCGCGCGGGACCTGGAGCCGAAGGTGGCGGTGGCCGTGGTGGTGGAGGACGCGTCGGCCGACCGGGGCGACATCACCGGCGGCGGGATGGCGGCACCGATCGCGAGGGCGGTGATGGAGGCGGTGCTCGCCACCGGAGAGGGCGGTCCCCGCTTCAGCGGCGGCGGTCGATGGCGGTGAGGTCGACCTCGATGGGGAACGGGACGGTGAGTTCGAGCTTGTCGTGGAAGATGCCGGTCAGGGCGTAGGTGGTGGTGGCGGGGTCGAGCTCGTAGACGTACACCACTGGAAGTCCCTTGTTCTCCTCCACACGCCAGAAATGACGGATCCCGGCCTTGGCGTACTTCAGAGGCTTCGCCTCGCGGTCGCGCTCCTCGGAGTCGTCCGAGACGACCTCGACCGCGAGGACGACGTCCTCGGGACGGAGCCAGGTCTGCCGCGGCCCGGTCTCCGCCTCCGCGCGGTACACCAACACGTCTGGTTCGGGCCGGTTGCGCTCGTCGAGCTTGATGGTCACTTCGCGCATGACATCGAGGCCGTCCGGGACCTGCGTCAGGAGGGCATTGTCCAGCAGACGCATAGCGCGCGAGTGGAAGAACGTCTGCGGGCTCACGAAAACCAGGCTCCCGTCGATCAGCTCCGTGTGCGGAGGAAGGTTGGGAAGCTTGTCGAGGTCGTCCGCCGTCCAGCCGCCCTGCGGCGGGCGCGGCCACTGGTAGTCGTCGTCCGGCCCGTAGTCACGCGCGGCGCTCATGATTGCTCCCATGCGACGGAGTCTGCCTGGCAGGATCAGCGTACCCAGGCGCATATGCCGATTCGCCCGTCGATCGTGTGATCAATCGGCCGGGCGTTGACCCTGCTCGATCGTCTCCGTCACCTCCGCCACCCGCTCCCGCTCCTCCGCCGCGAAGCGCTGTGCGTCCAGGTGTTCGGCGATCTCCTCGTCCTGGGTCATGAGCAGGTCCAGGCTCGCGTCGCCCAGTTCGAGGACGCCCATGTCGACGTAGGCCTGCTGGAGGCGCCTGCCCCACAGGCCGATGTCCTTGACGCAGGGGACGATGCGGCTGAAGAGGAGCTTGCGGAAGAGGGCGAGGAACTCGGACTGCTCGCTGTAGCGTTCCGCCTCCGCCCGGGGGATGCCGAAGTTCTCCAGAACCTCCTCGCCGCGCAGCCGGTCGCGCATGGCGTAGCAGCCCTCGATGACGAACTCCTCGCGTTCGCGCAGTTCGGCGTCGGTGAGCTGCCGGTAGTAGTCACGCAGGGCCATGCGGCCGAAGGCGACGTGGCGGGCCTCGTCCTGCATGACGTAGGCGAGGATCTGCTTCGGGAGTTCCTTGGTGGTGGTGTCGCGGATCATGCCGAAGGCGGCGAGGGCGAGGCCTTCGATGAGCACCTGCATGCCCAGGTAGGGCATGTCCCAGCGGCTGTCGTTCAGGGTGTCGCCGAGGAGGGACTTGAGGCTGTCGTCGACGGGGTAGAGGAGGCCGATCTTCTCGTGCAGGAAGCGGCCGTAGATCTCGGCGTGGCGGGCCTCGTCCATGGTCTGGGTGGCCGAGTAGAACTTGGCGTCGAGGTCGGGGACGGACTCCACGATCCGCGCGGCGCAGATCATCGCGCCCTGTTCGCCGTGCAGGAACTGGCTGAACTGCCAGGAGGCGTAGTGCCGGCGCAGTTCGGCGCGGTCCTTGCCGGTGAGTTTGGCCCAGTAGGGGGTGCCGTACAGGGCCAGGGCCTCGTCGGGGGGCCGAGGGGGTCGTAAGGGTCGACCGGTAAGTCCCAGTCGATGCGTTTCGTTCCGTCCCACTGCTTGTCCTTGCCCTTCTGGTAGAGGGCGAGGAGGCGGTCCCGTCCGTCGTCGTATTCCCAGGTGAAGCGGGCGGCGCCGGTGGCGGGGACGGCCCAGCGGGGGTCGTCCGGCGGTATGACGTACTGGTCGGAGGTCGGCATGTCCCGCAGGTTCCCGCGTGGTAGACGCGCGGTCAACAAGTCGCGCGCAGGGGATTGACGGGCTTGCTGACAGGCAGTCTCATAAGCAGTGACCCACGGGTAACCGCCAACACCGCTCCGTACGACGAGATGGGACTGGGACTGCCATGACGACCCTGACGGAAGCCGACGCGGTCGAGGGGCTGCGCGACGCGCTCGGCCTGCTCAAGGACCGGGAGCAGGTGGCCGAGCGGCTGCTCGACTCTTCCGCCAAGCACTCCTTCGACCCGGACGAGGAACTCGACTGGGACGCGCCCTTCGAGGAGGGCAAGTGGTTCTGGCCGCCGGAGCTGGTGTCGCTGTACGACACCCCGCTGTGGAAGCGGATGAGCGAGGAGCAGCGGATCCTGCTGTCCCGGCACGAGTCGGCGGCGCTCGCCTCACTGGGCATCTGGTTCGAGATCATCCTGATGCAGCTGCTCGTGCGGCACATCTACGACAAGGCGGCGACGAGCGCGCACGTGCGCTACGCGCTGACCGAGATCGAGGACGAGTGCCGGCACTCGAAGATGTTCGCCCGGCTGATCGCCCGGGGCGGGACGCCCTGGTACCCGGTCAGCCGCACCCACCAGCACCTCGGCCGCCTGTTCAAGACCATCTCCACCACGCCCGGCTCGTTCACCGCGACCCTGCTCGGCGAGGAGGTCCTGGACTGGATGCAGCGCCTCACCTTCCCCGACGAGCGGGTGCAGCCCCTGATCCGGGGCGTCACGCGCATCCACGTCGTCGAGGAGGCCCGCCATGTGCGGTACGCCCGTGAGGAGCTGCGGCGCCAGATGGTGACCGCGCCGAAGTGGTCCCAGGAGTTCACCCGGGTCACCTCCGGCGAGTTCGCCCGCGTCTTCTCCGTCGCCTTCGTCAACCCCGAGGTGTACACCAACGTCGGGCTCGACAAGCGCGAGGCGATGGCCCAGGTCAAGGCCAGCGGCCACCGCAGGGAGATCATGCAGACCGGCGCGAAGCGGCTGACCGACTTCCTGGACGACATCGGCGTCCTGCGGGGCGTGGGCCGCCGCCTGTGGAAGTCCTCGGGCCTGCTGGCCTGAACGCCGCACGCTGCCCGGACCCCGGCGGGGGCCGCCGGTTACGCTGCCGGTCATGACCCCTCAGGCCCCCGCCCGCACCTACCGCCGGCTCAGCGTCGAGGAACGCCGCAGCCAGTTGCTCGACGCCGCGCTCTCCCTGTTCGCGCACCGGGCCCCCGAGGACGTCTCGCTGGACGACGTGGCGGAGGCCGCCGGGGTCTCCCGGCCGCTGGTGTACCGCTACTTCCCCGGCGGCAAGCAGCAGCTGTACGAGGCCGCGCTGCGCTCCGCCGCCGAGGCGCTGCGGGGCTGCTTCGACGAGCCGCGCCAGGGGCCCCTGCTGCCCCGGCTGTCCCGGGCCCTCGACCGCTATCTGGCCTTCGTCGACGAGCACGACGCGGGTTTCGCCGCCCTCCTGCAGGGCGGCAGCGTGGTGGAGACCTCCCGCACCAACGCGATAGTGGACGGCGTACGGCGGGCCGCGGCCGAGCACATCTACCGCCACCTGGACGTCGCCGCGCCCGGCAGGCGGCTGCGGATGACCGTCCGGATGTGGATCACCGCGGTCGAGGCGGCGTCCCTGATGTGGCTGGACGAGGACAAGCAGCCGCCCGCCGGGGAGCTGCGGGACTGGCTGGTCGACCAGTTCCTCGCGGTGCTGTCGGTGACCGCCGCCCGGGACGAGCAGACGGCGGCGATCGTGCACGCGCTCACCTCGGCTAATGGCTGACACTGGTGCCGTGAAGAGCGAAGACACCCCCTTCGAGGGCGGGCCGATGGACGGCCGCACGCTGCCCGTGCTGCTGGGGATCACCGGGCATCCGCCCAAGACGTACCGCATCCCCGTCCCCGATCCGGCGGGCGGGCCGCCGGCCGTGCTGGTCTACCGCCGGGTGTCCCTCGGCCAGGGCCGGCTGACCCACCGCTGGAAGTACGTCCACGACCCCGGCGGCGAGCGGGAGCGCGACCGGCCGAAGTGGCCGTGGACGAAGCCGGCCCGCCGCCCCGGTCCCGGTGCCACGCCGGACGGCAACCGGGACGACGCCGACGGGTGACGCGGTTACGCCATCCCGAGCACGCCCGGCGCGCGGCCCGCGCGAAGGCGCCGGATGCTCACGGTGCGGCGCGGAGACACCGCCCCGCACCGGAGGTGATGACGTGTCAGGAAGGCTTCTGCGTCTGGTCTGTACGGCGGCCGTGGCCGCCCACGCCGCCCTCGTGCCCGCACCGGCGGCCGCCGCGCCCGAGCCCGGTCCGGACCGGGACCGCGGCGTGGCCGCACTGCTGACGGACCTTCAGCGGCTGTACCGGGAGGCCGAGCGGGCGACCGAGTCGTACAACGCCACCGAGGAGAAGCTGCGCGCGCAGCGCGCCGAGGTCGAGCGGCTCGACCGCGCGCTCAGCCGCGTCCGCCTGTCCCTGCACGACAGCCGGCGCGCCGCCGGCCGGCTCGCCCGCCAGCAGTACCAGAGCACCGGCATCTCCCCGTACCTGCGCCTGCTCCTGGCCGGCGATCCGCAGCACGCCGTCGACCAGGGGCATGTGATCGGCCGGCTGGCCCGGGAGCGCGCCGAGACGGTGGGCCGCCTCACCGGGACCGAACGCAAGGCGGACGAACTGGCCCGCAAGGCCCGCGCGGCCCTCGACACCCGGCTCACGCTCGCCGAACGCCACCGGCGGCAGCGCGACGACGTCCGCCGCCGCCTCGACGCCGTCGAGGCGTTGCTGGCCTCCCTCACCCCCGGCCGGCTCGCGGCGCTGGCCGAGTTCGAGGAGCGGAGCGTCGAGAAGGCCCAGCGGGAGCTGGTCGCCTCCGGCGCCCTCGGTGACGGCCTCGGTGAGGGTTCCGGTGACGGCCTCGGTGACGGTTCCAGTGACGGCCCCGCTGACGACGCCAAGCCGTCCGGCCGGGGCGACCGCGCCCTCGACTACGCCCTGCGCCAGCTCGGCAAGCCCTACGAGTGGGGCGCGGAGGGGCCGCGTACGTACGACTGCTCGGGCCTCACCTCCGAGGCCTGGGCCGCCGCGGGCGTCCCCGTACCGCGCACCAGCCAGGAACAGTGGGCCCGCCTGCCCAGGGTCCCGCTCACCGAGCTGCGCCCCGGCGACCTGGTGATCTACCACCCGGACGCCACGCACGTGGCGCTGTACGCGGGCGACGGGCAGGTCGTCCACGCGCCGCGCCCCGGCGAGCGGATCAAGCTGTCACCGATCGCGAACAACCCGATCCTGGGAGCGGTGCGTCCGGAGGCCGGACGGTGAGCGCGGGGCCTCACCGCGCGTTGAGGTACAGCTGCGGGGACCAGTTGGTGCAGTTCGAACGCTGGCCGAAGCCACCGCGGTTGCACGCCTGCACCATGAAGTTGTAGTCCCCGTACCCGGCGGGCATCTCCCACTTCATCCGCGCGCCGGCCCGCAGTTCACCCTGCTTCCAGCCGTGGCTGCCCGGCTGGGTCCAGCGGACGTTGTAGTGCGTGGTGTGGGTGGTGTAGCCGCCGTAGTAGAGCGTCACCGTCCGGCCGCAGGAGACGTACCGCGCCCCGACGTAGGGGGTGTGGTCCCACTTGTACTTGGGCGGTGAGCCGCCGATGTTGCGGCCGCCGCCGGGCGGGTAGCCGTCGCGGTGGTAGCACCCCTGCGCGGGGGCCGTGTCCGGTGCGGCAGCGGCCTCGGGCGCCGTCATGATCCCGATCGCGACGACACACGCGGACGCCGCCGCGGTCGCCGCTCGGCGAAACGCGGGCACGTTCATGGTTCCCACCGTCCTCCCGGTGAGCGGAACCGCCTGCCGCCGTGCACGAGCCCCTGCGCCGGACGCCCGCGCGCCCGAGGCGCGGCGCGGCCGCGGCAAGTTCCTATGCTGGATCGCCCCCTGGTGGGCCCCGCCGTACGGGCCGCAGTCCCCGCCCCGACTCCACCAGCCTAGTTCCGGTCCGCCCCCGCCGCCTGTCGGGGCGCGGGCGGACCGGACGGCGCGCGGGGGCCCGTCAGGCTCCGGCCCCGGTGACCTCCGCGAGGTAGGCGGCGGTCTTCTCCGGCTCGTAGAAGAAGTTCTCGAAGTCGGCCGGGTTGTTGAAGCCGTTGGCGAAGCGGTCGGCCACCGGCTGGAGCTGACCCGCGGCGCCGATGAGGTTCAGGACGTGCTCCGGCGGCGGGGCGAGCATCGTGTTGGTCCACTTGGTGACGTGCTGGGCGGTGGCCCAGTAGCGGTCGAACGTGGCCCGCATCCACTCCTCGTCGAACGGCTTGTCACCGTGCTCCAGGATGGACGCCAGGTATGCCGCCGCGCACTTGGACGCCGAGTTGGAACCCTGCCCGGTGATCGGGTCGTTGGCGACGACCACGTCCGCGACGCCGAGGACCAGACCGCCGCCCGGCAGGCGGCCGATGGGGTTGCGCACGGTCGGCGCGTAGCGGCCGGCCAGGGTGCCGCCCGCGTCGGTCAGTTCGACCTTGGTGGCCCGCGCGTACTCCCAGGGCGTGAACCTCTCCATGAGTTCCAGGGTCAGGGAGAGGTGCTCCGCCGGGTCCTTGACGCCCTGGAAGACGTCCAGCGGGCCGCCGGGTATGCCTTCCCAGAACAGGATGTCGGCGCGGCCGGAGGTGGTGAGCGTCGGCATGACGAACAGCTCGCCGACGCCGGGCACCAGATTGCAGCGGACCGCGTCGTACTCCGGGTGCTCGGGACGCGGGCCGAGGCCGTGCACGTAGGCCACCGCGAGGGCGCGCTGCGGCTCGCTGTACGGGGAGCGCTCGGGGTCGCGGGCGAACATCTGCACCAGCTCGCCCTTGCCGGCCGCGACGAGCACCAGGTCGTAGGCGCGGGAGAAGTAGTCGAGGTCGCCGACGGCCGCGCCGTGGATGACGAGCTGGCCGCCGCGCTGCGCGAAGGTCTCCATCCAGCCGGCCATCTTCACCCGCTGGTCGACCGACTGGGCGTAGCCGTCCAGCTTGCCGACCCAGTCGATCGCCCGCTGGGTCGGGCCCGGGTCGTGCGAGCCGGGGGCGGCCACCGAGACGCCGAGTCCTTCGATCTTCGGGGCCTGGGACTCCCAGAAGTTCAGCTGGAGGTCGCGCTCGTGCTGGAGTGCCGTGTGGAACATGCACTGCGTCGACATGACCCGGCCGGAGCGGATCTCGTCCGCCGTCCGGTTGGACATCAGGGTGACCTCGTACCCGTGCGACTGGAGGCCGAGGGCGAGCTGGAGTCCGGACTGGCCGGCTCCGACGACGAGTATCTTCCGCATGCGGGGTTACGTCTCCTACTCGGGACTACTCGGGGGTTTCGTCGAGCGCGTGGCCCACGAGGGACAGAAGGGTCTCGATGACCGAGATCCGGCGGCGCGCATCCATGATCATGACAGGTATGTGCGCGGGAATCGTGAGGGCCTCGCGAACGTCCTCCGGGTCGTACAGCTCGCTGCCGTCGAAGTGGTTGACGGCGACGACGTACGGCAGCCCGGAGCTCTCGAAGTAGTCCAGAACCGGGAAGCAGTCCTTCAGCCGGCGGGTGTCGGCCATCACGACGGCACCGATCGCGCCGCGCACGATGTCGTCCCACATGAACCAGAACCGCTGCTGGCCCGGCGTGCCGAACAGGTACAGCACCAGGTCGTCGTCGAGCGTGATGCGGCCGAAGTCCATGGCCACGGTGGTGGTCATCTTGCCGGGCGTGGCGGAGAGGTCGTCGGTCTCCTCGCTCGCCTCGGTCATCAGGGCCTCGGTCTGCAGCGGGGTGATCTCCGAGACGGAGGTGACCAGCGTGGTCTTGCCGACGCCGAAACCGCCCGCGACCACGATCTTCGTGGCGATCGGGGCGCGAGTGCGATCCGTCTGCCAGGGCTGTTCGGGCCCCTCGGGTTCGAGGAGCGGGGAGACACCGTGAGCGGCGTCAGAGACGGCGGAGTCCACTCAGCACCCTTTCCAGCAGCGCTCGGTTCGGGCGGCCCGTGCCGTGCCCGGTACCGGTTCCGTACACCCGGATCTTTCCCTGGTCCGCGAGGTCGCTCAGGAGCACGCGGACCACGCCGAGCGGCATCTTCAGCAGCGCGGCGATCTCGGCCACCGTACGCATGCGGCGGCACAGTTCGACGATGGCCCTCATCTCCGGCATCACGCGGGTGGTGAGGGAACCGTTCGTCAGTTCTCTGCGCTCCTCGGCGGCGTCCAGCGCGGTCGTGGTGGCCACGAAGGTCTCGACCAGCAGGACGTGCCCGAAGCGGGTCCGGCCGCCGGTGAGCGAGTAGGGGCGGACGCGGGCGGGTTTGCGGTCGCCGCCGCGCACCGGGAGATGCGGCTTGGGTGTGGCGCTCATCGGGCACTCCCCGTCGACTCGGACTCCAGGGATTTCCGCAGTTCGCTACGGAGTTCGGGGGTGAGGACATGGCCGGCGCGGCCGACGAAGAGCGCCATGTGGTACGCCACGACGCTCATGTCGCAGTCCGCCGAGCCGTGCACACCGAGCAGCGAGCCGTCGCTGATCGACATCACGAACAGGCTGCCCTCGTCCATCGCGACCATGGTGTGCTTCACCCCGCCGAAGTCCATCAGCCGGGCGGCGCCGACGGTCAGGCTGCCGATGCCGGAGACGATGGTGGCCAGGTCGGCGGAGGAACCGCGGGGACCCGCGGGGCGTCCCTCCCGCGCGGCCCGGGCGGCCTCGTTGCGGCCCGGGTCGGAGGAGAGCAGGAGCAGTCCGTCGGAGGAGACCACCGCGACGGAGAGGATGCCGGGCACCTCCTCGACGAGGTTGGTCAGCAGCCAGTGCAGATTGCGGGCTTCACTGCTCAGTCCGAAGGTACTGGGCGCGGTCAACTGCTTGCCTCCTCGACTGTGCCCCCCGTGGCTTCTTCAGCGTGTGCGTGTGCGGGTCCAGTGGAGCTGGTGCGGTGCGGTGCGGGAGCGTCCGGCGACCGGGTCTCGGTCGTCTGCTCGGCGATCTCCGCCTCGACGTCGCGGCGACCGGCTTCCGCCCCCCGACGGAAGCCGCCCAGCCTGCGGCGCAGTGCCTCGGCGTCCACGCCGCCGGTCCGCGGCCGGGGCACCGACGCGGGCGCGCTGATCCTCGGCGTGCGCTTGGGCAGCCCCTTGTCGGTGAGCTGTTCCTCGCCCTCGTCGGGGGTGCGGTCGTGCGTGTCGGGGCCGATGGCGTACGGGTCGGCGGGGGCGGCCGGCTCCGGGCGCGCGGCCGGCGGCTCCCCGGCCGCGGGGCCGGGCTCCGCGGAACCGGGCTTTGTGGAGCCGGGCTTCGTGGGCGCGGTCTCCGGGAGCAGTAGCTCCATGGTGGTCTCGGACGTGGTCTGCGGGGCGGGGTGGTCACCCGTCGCCGTACCGGCGCCGGCGGGCGCGCGCCCTGCCTCCGGCTGCGACTGCGGCTTGTCCTCCGGCTCCTGTCCCTGCTCCTGTGCGGGTACGGCGGTCCCGGCCGGGTCCTCCGGCCGTACGCCCGTGTCCGCCTCGGGGTGCGTCCGCTCGGCCGGTTCGGGCCGGGACGCCTCGGCGGCGGAGTGCTCGGCAAGGTCGGCGGCGGAGTCCTGGGCGGTCTTCCGGGCCGTGCCGTCGGTCGTGCCGTCGGCCCCGGCGTCGGCCGACTCCTGCGCCGCGGCCCTCTGCCGTACGGCCTTCTCGGCGAGGGCGACCAGCGGGTCGCCCTGGTGGGTGCGGCCGGGCAGGACGTTGGAGTTGGCCTCGGCGTCGGCGCCGGGCAGGGAGAAGGAGGCGGTGCCGTCCATGGAGGGGGACGCGCTGGGCACGGCGGCCGGGCCGCCCTCGGCGAGCAGCGGCTGCGGCAGCACCACGACCGCCGCGACCCCGCCCTGCTTCTGCTCCCGCAGCTGGACCCGCACCCCGAGGCGGTGGGCGAGCCGGGCCACGACGTACAGCCCGAGTCC
Organism: Streptomyces sp. JB150; assembly: GCF_011193355.1. Classification (GTDB taxonomy): domain Bacteria; phylum Actinomycetota; class Actinomycetes; order Streptomycetales; family Streptomycetaceae; genus Streptomyces. Next base: position 5,139,519 of record NZ_CP049780.1, on the reverse strand, counting down.
GAGCCCGTCCTCGCCCTCCTGGTCGTACGCGGCCTCGGGGTCGAAGTCGGCGAGCCGGGCGTTGAGCCGGGACATGCGGTCCTCGGTCATGCCGATGCCGCCGTCCTGGACGGAGATCATGACCTCGCCGTTCTCCAGCAGCCAGCCGGAGACCTCGACGGGCACGTCGGGCGGGGAGAACGAGGTGGCGTTCTCCATCAGCTCGGCCAGCAGGTGGGAGAGGTCGTCGGCGGCGAACCCGGCGATGTGCGCGTGCGGCGGCAGCGCGGAGATCCGCACCCGCTCGTACCGCTCGATCTCGCTGACGGCGGCGCGGACGACGTCGACCAGCGGGACCGGGCCGGGGTGGTGCTGGATGTGCTCGGTGCCGGCCAGGACGAGCAGGTTCTCGCTGTGCCGGCGCATCACGGTGGCGAAGTGGTCGAGCTTGAACAGAGTGGAGAGCCGGTCCGGGTCCTGTTCGCGCTCCTCCAGCTGCTCGATGACCGCGAGCTGACGCTCGACCAGGCCGAGCGTGCGCAGCGCCAGATTGACGAAGGTGGAGCCGATGCTGGTGCGCAGCCGCTCCAGCTGGGCCGTCGACTGCTCCAGTTCCGCGCGCAGTTCCTCGCGGGCGTCGGCCATCTTCTGGCGCTGGCCGACCAGGTGCTTGCGGTCCGCCTCCAGCGTGGCGACCCGCTCGTGCAGGGTGACGGCCTGTGCGTGCAGGGCGTTGACGGAGCGGACGACGCGGGCGAACTCGTCGTTGCGCCCGGTGAACTTCACGGGTTCCTCGGCGGCCGGGTCGGCGGCCTCGGCGAGCCGGGCGGAGCCGATGCGCAGCACGGCGAGCGGGCGGGTGAGGGAGCGGGCCATGGCGGTGGCGACGCCGACGGCGAGCAGCAGCAGCGCGCCGAGGATGCCGATCCGGATCTCCAGCGCGGTGACGTCGTCGTCGCGCAGCGCCTCCAGGTCCTTGACGCGGCGGTCGTAGAGCGCGGCCTCGACGCCGCGCATCGCGTCGACGCGGGCGGAGAGCGCGGCGTTCAGCTTCGCGGCGTCGGTGGCCAGCTCGCGGTCGGAGAGGGACGGCTGGTCGGTGAGGCTCGCGAGGTACTTCTCGGCGGAGTTGACCTCGGGGCCGGTGACCGTGGAGTCGTAGGAGGCGCGGGCGGGCTTCGGGGCGGTCTCGCGGAAATCGGCGAGGGCCGCGTCGGAGCGCAGCCGGGCCTGCTGGGCGGCGGCGGTGAGGGCGGTGCGCGCCTTGGTGTCCGCCTCGGAGGAGGTGCCGGCCGTGGCGGGCAGGCCGGTGACGGGGTCGATGACCGTCTGGGTGGAGCGGGGCACGCTGAGCGCGGCGAGCAGCAGGCCGCGGGTGGCGGCGGCCTGCTGGACGGCGGTGTCGAGCTCGGCGAGGGCGTACGCTCCGGCGCCCGCGCGGGGCGGGAGCTGCTGGGCCAGGTCCTCGGCGAGCCGGTGGAGTTCGGCGATCGCGTCGGAGTACGCCTGGTGCGCTTCGAGAGCGGTGCTCTTGCCGGTGAGCGCCGCTCTGCGCACGGCGGCGATGCCGTCGAGGTCCTTCAGCAGCCGCGCCGGGGTGTCGGTGTCGCCGCGCAACTCCTCGACCTGCCGGTCGACCCTTGCGCTGCGCTGCTCGGAGGGCGCCTTGGACTTGGGGCGCCCGGCCGCGACGTACGCGATGACCTCGTCGCGCTCGTCGGCGAGCGCGTGGGCGAGCGCGAGGGCGTCGCGGGTCTGCTCCGAGAGCGCCACCAACTCCTGGGTGTCGCTCGCCTGTCCGGCCGCCGCGAGCACCGACGGGGCGCCCGCGCCGGCGATGGCGGCGGCCACGACGGCGACGGCCACGATGAGGCGGTTGCGTACGTGGGTGGGGCGACCCTTCCCGACGGGGGTGTGCTCCGCTGCCCCCTGCGGGGCCGTCTGCTTGCCTGTGCGCCGAGGCCGCTTCTTCTGCACCGGTGCTCGCATTCCTGACTCGTGTACCCGTGGACCCGGGTGACGCGCCGTCAACTGGCGCGTACTCCCGGTACAGTTCCCGACCCTCCCAGTGCCGGTGGGCAGGGGGCGTGCATCGCCTGACCCGCCACCCGAAGGAGTGAACATCGGACGGGAGTTGGCGGGCAAGTTCCTCTGGCGTGTGCGACGGCCCTGCGCGGTGGGCCGGTTGGACGTCGGCCGCAGGCTTTGGCAGTATTCGCCGCCACGTCTTCCCGGAGTGCGCCATTCCCTCCCAAACCCGGCTCCTGACCTGCGACGGTTCGGGTATCCGGCGACCGGTGCCACGTTCTCGTGGTCCTTGTGAAGGGCTCGTGCAAACTGACGGGATGCGTACGGAACTTGTCACGGTGCCCGGCGATCCGGCGCGTCCCAACGAGGACTTCGCCGGTGTCTGCCTTCCCGCGTCCGGACAGGGCGGTTGCCTGGTCGTCCTGGACGGCGTGACGCCGCCCCGAGGAGGCACCGGCTGTCTGCATTCCGTCCCCTGGTACACCGCGCGCCTCGGCGGGGCGCTGACCGAACTGACCGTTTCGCTCCCGGATGTTCCGCTGTCCGGGGTGCTGGCCCGCGCGATCGCCCGTACCTCCCGGGCCCACGGCTCAACCTGTGACCTTTCTCACCCGCGCACCCCGCAGGCAACGGTGGTTCTGGCCCGCTGGACGGAGACGGCCGTCGACTATCTGGTGCTCTGCGACTCCGTTCTGCTGCTGGAATCGCCGGACGGGGCGGTCACCGCGGTCCTCGACGACCGTCTCGCCCGCCTTCCCCGCGCGGCCCTCGCCTCCGACACCGTGATCGACGCCACCTTGCGCAACCGGGAGGGCGGCTTCTTCACCGCCGCGGCGGACCCGGCCGTCGCCGACCGCGCGGTCACCGGCACGACCCCGCGCGCCTCGGTCACCGCCCTGACCGCCCTCACCGACGGCGCGGCCCGCTGGACGGAGGCGTTCCACGAGGGCGACTGGACCGACCTCCACACCACCGTCCGCAAGAACGGCGCCCAGTGGCTGGTCGACCGGGTGCGGGCGCTGGAGCACGCGGACCGTGGACAGCCCGCCCCGCTGATCCGCGGCAAGCGTCACGACGATGCGACGGTGGCGTTCGTGGAGCTGTGAACCACGCCCGCCTCCGCGACCGGCCCGGCCCCACCTTCCCGGAGGCACCGCCGGCGGCGACTCCAGCGTCCGCCCCAGGGGGCCGGGCAGCTCTTCCCGGACGTGGGCGAGCCGACGGCGGGGTCGCCGGGGCACTCAGCGGCCGTCCGGGCCGCCGCCGCGACGGCCTCGGCCGCCGGGCCGGGGTCGAGGCAGCCCGGTCACCGCCGCCGCCTGGCCGAGCGCGGCGCCCACCAGGCCCGCCCGCTCCCGCGGTGCGGCGTCGTCGTCCACGAGATGACAGATTGCGCCGCGGTGTTGTTGTCCACGGGAAGCGGGACCGGGCGCCCCACACCGGCCCTGATCAGCGGGAACCGCACCCCCGCCCGGTGATCGCTGACAGCGAACAACCGCCGGGGAACATTCGCGCTCCCCCGAGCATTGAGTCGGCATAACTCAACTTGACTGCCGAAGGGGAGATCATGGCTGCTGAGTCCACGGCGTTCACGCCGCTCACCCTGCCTGTGCTGCCGCTCGACGACGAGGTCGTGCTGCCCGGGATGGTGGTTCCGCTGGACCTCAACGACGCGGATGTACGGGCCGCGGTGGAGGCCGCTCAGGCGGCCGCGCGGTCGGAGCCGGGCAAGCCGAAGGTGCTCCTCGTCCCCCGCGTCGACGGCACCTACGCGAACACCGGCGTCCTCGGCACCGTGGAACAGGTCGGCCGGCTCGCCGACGGTGACCCGGGCGCCCTCATCCGCGGCCGGAGCCGGGTGAAGATCGGCGCCGGGACGACCGGGCCGGGCGCCGCCCTGTGGGTGGAGGGCACGCAGATCGACGAGAGCGTGCCGGACCCGCTGCCGGGGCACGTGACCGAGCTGGTCAAGGAGTACAAGGCCCTCGCCACCGCCTGGCTGAAGAAGCGCGGCGCCTGGCAGGTGGTCGACCGGGTGCAGGCCATCGACGACGTCTCGGCGCTCGCCGACAACTCCGGCTACTCCCCGTTCCTCACCACCGAGCAGAAGGTCGAGCTGCTGGAGACCGCCGACCCGGTCGCCCGCCTCAAGCTCGCCACCCAGCAGCTGCGCGACCACCTCGCCGAGCAGGAGGTCGCCGAGACCATCGCCAAGGACGTCCAGGAAGGCGTCGACAAGCAGCAGCGCGAGTTCCTGCTGCGCCGCCAGCTGGAGGCGGTCCGCAAGGAGCTGCGGGAGCTGAACGGCGAGAAGGAGGGCGAGGAGTCCGACGACTACCGCGCCCGCGTCGAGGCCGCCGACCTGCCCGAGAAGGTCCGCGAGGCCGCCCTCAAGGAGGTCGACAAGCTGGAGCGGGCCTCCGACCAGTCCCCCGAGGGCTCCTGGATCCGCACCTGGCTGGACACCGTCCTGGAACTGCCGTGGAACGAGCGGACCGAGGACGCGTACGACATCCAGGGCGCCAAGGCCGTCCTGGACGCCGAACACGCCGGTCTGGAGGACGTCAAGGAGCGCATCACCGAGTACTTGGCGGTGCGCAAGCGCCGCGCCGAGCGCGGCCTGGGTGTCGTCGGCGGCCGGCGCGGCGGTGCCGTGCTCGCCCTGGTCGGGCCGCCCGGCGTGGGAAAGACCAGCCTCGGCGAGTCCGTGGCGCACGCCATGGGCCGCAAGTTCGTCCGGGTCGCCCTCGGCGGCGTCCGCGACGAGGCGGAGATCCGCGGCCACCGCCGTACGTACGTCGGCGCGCTGCCCGGCCGGATCGTCCGCGCCATCAAGGAGGCCGGTTCCATGAACCCGGTCGTCCTGCTGGACGAGATCGACAAGGTGGGCTCCGACTTCCGCGGCGACCCGGCCGCGGCGCTCCTCGAAGTCCTCGACCCCGCCCAGAACCACACCTTCCGCGACCACTACCTGGAGGTCGAACTCGATCTGTCGGACGTCGTGTTCCTGGCGACGGCCAACGTCCTGGAGTCCATCCCGGAGGCCCTGCTCGACCGCATGGAGCTGGTCCGCCTGGACGGCTACACCGAGGACGAGAAGATCGTCATCGCCCGCGACCACCTGGTGCCGCGGCAGCGGGAGCGCGCCGGGCTCGACGCGGACGAGGTGACCATCGACGAGAGCGCGCTGCGCAAGCTGGCCGGCGAGTACACCCGCGAGGCGGGCGTGCGGAACCTGGAGCGGTCGATCGCCCGGCTGCTGCGCAAGGTCGCCGCCCAGCACGAACTGGGTGAGCGGGAGCTGCCGTTCACCGTCACCGACGCCCATCTGCGCGACCTGATCGGCCGGCCGCACCACGTGCCGGAGTCGGCGCAGGACCCGGCCGAGCGCCGTACGTCCGTCCCGGGCGTCGCGACCGGCCTCGCGGTGACCGGCGCGGGCGGTGACGTCCTCTACGTGGAGGCGTCGCTGGCCGACCCGGAGACCGGCGCGGCGGGCCTGACCCTGACCGGCCAGCTGGGCGACGTGATGAAGGAGAGCGCGCAGATCGCCCTGTCCTTCCTGCGCTCCCACGGCGCCGAGCTGGAACTGCCGGTGGCCGACCTCAAGGACCGGGGCGTGCACATCCACTTCCCGGCGGGCGCGGTCCCCAAGGACGGGCCGAGCGCGGGCATCACGATGACGACGGCCCTGGCGTCCCTGCTGTCGGGCCGCCTGGTCCGCACCGACGTGGCGATGACCGGCGAGGTCTCCCTGACCGGGCGTGTGCTGCCGATCGGCGGCGTCAAGCAGAAGCTGCTCGCCGCCCACCGCGCGGGCGTCACCACGGTGATCATCCCCAAGCGCAACGAGCCCGACCTGGACGACGTCCCGGCCGAGGTCCTGGAGAAGCTGGACGTCCACACCGTCACGGACGTCCGCCAGGTCCTGGAGCTGGCCCTGGCCCCGGCGACCAGCACCGCCGATGCAGCCGGTGCCGCCGGTGCCGCCGGTTCCGAGGTGCCGGTGGCGGCGTGACGGACGCCACCGGACCAGGAAGGCCCGGCCCCCGTGAGGGAGGTCCGGGCCTTCCGCCGCGCGTCAGCCGTACGCGAGCGCCTGCACGCGGTCCAGCGCGCCGTTGAACCAGTCGTGGTCGCCCACGGTCGGCCCGGTCGAGGTGTACTGCCACATCGTGTGGTACGCCCAGCCGGCCGGCAGCTCCCCCACCGTCGACGCGTACCGCGCGATCCACAGGGGGTTGTACTGGGCGAAGCCCGCGTAGTTGCCGGTGCACTGCTTCCACCAGCTGGTGGCGGTGTAGATGACGGCGTCGCGGCCGGTGCGGGCCTTGTAGGTGTTCAGGAAGTCGCGGATCCAGGAGACCATCGCCGTCTGGGACTTGCCGTAGCAGGCGGCGCCGTAGGGGTTCCACTCGATGTCGAGGGCGCCGGGGAGGGTCCTGCCGTCGCGGGACCAGCCGCCGCCGTTGTCCACGAAGTAGTGGGCCTGGGCGGCGCCGGTGGTGGTGTCGGGCGTGGCGAAGTGGTAGGCGCCGCGGATCATGCCCACGGCGTACGAGCCGTTGTACTGCTGCGCGAAGTACGGGTTCTTGTAGTACGTGCCCTCCGTGGCCTTCACGTAGGCCCACTTCACGCCGCTGTTCCACAGGGTCGTCCAGGCGACGTTGCCCTGGTGGCTGCTGACGTCGACGCCTTCGGTCTGGACGGCGCCGCGGGGGGTGGGCGTGCCGTGGACGCCGTCGTGGGCGGGGACGCCCATGCCCATGTACGCCGTGCCGCGGGCGGGGGCGTCGGCGGCGGACGCGGGGACGGAGAGGAGCGGAAGGAGGGCGGCGAGCAGGGCGCCGGCGAGGGCGAGGCGGCGCCGGCGGCGGGTCGTTCCGGATCTGTGCACGGGCATGACGTGCCTCCGAGGACTGGGGAACTCGTCGAGGGGTGCTCGGTGCAGGGAGATGCGGCTGGCGTGCACATGCCAGTAGTCGCGCGCTGAAGAAGCTACGCACGTAGACGTGCGGGAGGGAAGAGGGCCCGGTTGCCGCCGTTGGTCTACGCCTGCGAAATACTGACGGAGCTGCGGCGATGGTGGCCTTTGACAGGAACTTTCAGGATCGGGAAACCGGATCAGGGGTGCTGACGTGCACGAGGACGCGAACGGCGGCGGACACGCGGGCGAACCCGGGACGTCGCCGAGTGGTGTGGACCAGGAGTACCTGGCCCTGGAGCGGGAGCTGACGGTGCTGATGCGCCGGGCCCGCGCCAAGCAGGGCGAGATGGCCCGCGCGGTCCATCCCGACCTGGAGTCCGCGGCGTACGGCCTGCTGGTCCGGCTGGACGAGTGCGGCCGGCAGCGCGCCACCGAGCTGGCGGCCTACATCGGCGTCGGCAAGGCCACCATGTCCCGCCAGTTGCGCGCCCTGGAGGACCTCGGCCTGGTGGCCCGCGAGCCGGACCCCGCCGACGGCCGCGCCTGGCTGGTCCATCTCACCGAGGAGGGCAGCCGCCGGGTCCAGCGGGTGCGCGAGGCCCGCCGCGCCCGCTACGTCAGCCAGCTCGCCCACTGGGACCGCCGCGAGGTGGCGGAGCTGGCCCGGCTGCTGCGGCAGCTGAACCAGGGCATGGAGAAGTAGGCCCGGTCGCAGCTCCGGTCGTGGCCCCGGTCGCAGCTCCGGTCGCGGCCCCGGTCCTGGGCTGTTCGTAGCCCCGGCCGTTATTCTGCCGACGGCCCGTCAGCGAAGTGCCAGGATGGACGGATGTCCACCGCTTACGAGATTCCTGAGGTGCTGGACCGCCGCGAGGGCCCCTACGGGGAGGTCGTGCTGCGCCGGCACGGTGACCTGCTGCAGATCATCGCGAACGGCTGCTTCCTGATGGACACCTCCGACGGCCGTTCGGAGCGGCGGCTGATCGACGCCGCCCTGGGCGCGCTCGACGCGCGGCCCGCGCCGCGGGTGCTGATCGGCGGGCTGGGGGTCGGCTTCTCGCTCGCACACGCCGCCGCGAACGACCGCTGGGGACGGATCACGGTGGTGGAGCGCGAGCCCGCCGTCATCGACTGGCACCGCGGCGGCCCGCTCGCCGGACTGTCCCGGGCGGCGCTGGCCGATCCGCGCACGGAGATCGTGGAAGCCGATCTGGTCACCTTCGTCAATGAGACATCCGCCACGTACGACGCGCTGTGCCTGGACATCGACAACGGGCCAGGATGGACCGTCACGGACGGCAACGAGGGGCTGTACGCACCGGCCGGACTGGCAAGCTGCGCAAGGGTGTTGAGCCCCGGCGGTGTCCTCGCGGTGTGGTCCGCCGAGCCCTCCCCGGAATTCGAAGAAACCTTGCGGAATGCCGGATTCCAGCATGTGCGTACCGAAGAGATCCCCGTTGCCCGGGGCGTTCCGGACGTCGTGCACCTCGGCGTCCGACCTGGATAGCAAAGGCGCGGTGACTCCCCGTACGCTGCATGCCTGACGCGGATCATTCAAGCGTCAATCGCAGTCATGCGCAGACAAGGGATCACCCCACTGATTCCGGAAAGCACACTTTTGGGGCGGGCGATGGAGCAGACACACACCTCCCACAACGGCACGGCGACGACCACCCCGGGCGCACAGCGCCGGGTCCTGGTGGTCGAGGACGACGCGACGATCGTCGACGCCATCGCGGCCCGCCTGCGCGCCGAGGGATTCCTGGTGCAAACGGCCGGTGACGGTCCGGCGGCGGTCGACACGGCGGAGGCCTGGCAGCCCGACCTTCTGATCCTCGACATCATGCTGCCGGGCTTCGACGGCCTGGAGGTGTGCCGCCGGGTCCAGGCCCAGCGGCCCGTCCCGGTCCTGATGCTCACCGCGCGAGACGACGAGACCGACATGCTGGTCGGGCTCGGGGTGGGCGCCGACGACTACATGACCAAGCCGTTCTCCATGCGGGAGCTGGCGGCCCGGGTGCACGTCCTGCTGCGCCGGGTGGAGCGGGCCGCGCTGGCCGCCTCCACCCCGCGCAGCGGCATCCTGCGCCTGGGCGAACTGGAGATCGACCACGCCCAGCGCCGGGTCCGGGTGAAGTCCGAGGACGTGCACCTCACGCCCACCGAGTTCGACCTGCTGGTGTGCCTGGCGAACACCCCGCGCGCGGTGCTCTCCCGTGAGCAGCTGCTCGCCGAGGTCTGGGACTGGGCGGACGCCTCCGGCACCCGCACGGTCGACAGCCACATCAAGGCGCTGCGCCGGAAGATCGGCGCCGAGCGGATCCGCACGGTGCACGGCGTGGGCTACGCCCTGGAGACGCCGACGCCATGAGCGACGGGCGGCGAGCCGCACGGAGGAGCCCCGGCGAGCCCTGGGGCGGCGTGCGCCCGTTCTCGATCAAGACCAAGCTGGGGGCGCTGGTCGTCATCTCGGTGCTGATCACCACCGGGTTGATGATGGTGGCCATGCGCACCGAGACCGAGCTGCGCTTCATCACCGTCTTCTCGATGATCGCCACCCTGCTGATCACGCAGTTCGTGGCGCACTCGCTCACCTCTCCGCTGGACGAGATGAACGCGGTGGCCCGCTCCATCTCGCACGGCGACTACAGCCGCCGGGTGAGCGAGAACCGGCGCGACGAACTCGGCGACCTGGCCCAGACGATCAACGTCATGGCCGACGAGCTGGAGGCCCAGGACCGCCAGCGCAAGGAGCTGGTCGCCAACGTCTCCCACGAGCTGCGCACCCCCATCGCGGGGCTGCGCGGGGTGCTGGAGAACATCGTCGACGGCGTCACCGAGGCCGACCCGGAGACCATGCGGACGGCGCTGAAGCAGACCGAGCGGCTGGGGCGGCTGGTGGAGACGCTGCTGGACCTGTCCCGCCTCGACAACGGCGTGGTCCCGCTGAAGAAGCGGCGGTTCGAGGTGTGGCCGTATCTCTCGGGCGTGCTGAAGGAGGCCAACATGGTGGCCTCCGCCCGCGCGGGCATCGCCTCCGGCTCGGGCAGCCACACGCGGACGGACGTCCATCTGCACCTCGACGTCTCCCCGCCGGAGCTGACCGCGCACGCGGACCCCGAGCGCATCCACCAGGTCGTCGCCAACCTCATCGACAACGCGGTCAAGCACAGCCCGCCGCACGGCCGGGTGACGGTGAAGGCGCGGCGCGGGGCGCAGCCGGAGTCGCTGGAGCTGGAGGTGCTGGACGAGGGTCCGGGCATCCCGCGTTCGGAGTGGCACCGGGTGTTCGAGCGGTTCAACCGGGGTGCGGTGAGCCGGCCGCACGGCCCGGGCAGCGACGGTGGCACGGGGCTGGGTCTGGCGATCGCGCGCTGGGCGGTGGATCTGCACGGCGGGCGGATCGGAGTGGCCGAATCCGAGCGGGGTTGCCGGATTCTTGTCACTCTTCCGGGACTGCCATCCGTGCCGAGTTGACGTAAAGTTCGAAGCGGAGCCACAAGATCCACGGACGTTCGCGCTGCCGGACACGTGTGATCAGGCAAGGGCCCGCGCCTCCTGCCGCGCCGGGTCCGGCTCGTCGTACCCGTTGCGGCTGGTCACAGACGGGAACCACGCTTGTTTCCCGCCATTATCAACCGCGAAACACGCTTCCCGATGTGACTTACGCGACGATGAACGGGCCTGGCCTGACCTTCGCCGTCATGGAGGCGTAGCCTTTATTCCCGCTGTCCATCACCTTGTGAAGCGGAAGAGGGCGGTTGCCGCCGTGTCGCCACAGTCCCCCAGTAACGCATCGAGCATCTCCACCGACGCCGACCAAGCGGGCAAGAACCCCGCTGCCGCGTTCGGTGCCAACGAGTGGCTCGTCGACGAGATCTATCAGCAGTACCTCCAGGACCCGAATTCCGTAGACCGCGCCTGGTGGGACTTCTTCGCCGATTACAAGCCGGGGGCCGCTGGCGCCCCGGCTCCGGCGGGTACCGCGGCCGCGGGGGCCGCGGAAACCACCCCCACCGCTCAGACGCCGGCCGCGCCCGCGGCCGCCGCCGCTCCCGCCCCGGCCGCCCAGGCCCCGGCCCCGGCGGCCCCGAAGCCCGCCGCGGCCGCGCCGGCCCAGGCCGCGCCCGCCGCGGCGGCTCCCGCCGCCAAGGCCCCGGCGCCCGCCAAGCCGGCCGCGAAGCCGCAGGCGAAGGCCGAGCCCGCCGCGGAGTCGGCCGGACCCGAGCTGGTGACGCTGCGCGGTCCGTCCGCCGCCGTCGCGAAGAACATGGACGCCTCGCTGGAGATGCCGACCGCCACCTCGGTCCGCGCCGTCCCGGTGAAGCTGCTGTTCGACAACCGCATCGTCATCAACAACCACCTCAAGCGCGCCCGCGGCGGGAAGATCTCCTTCACGCACATCATCGGGTACGCGATGGTGCAGGCCATCAAGGCCATGCCGTCGATGAACTGGTCGTACCAGGTCAAGGACGGCAAGCCCACGCTGGTCAAGCCGGAGCACGTCAACCTCGGCCTGGCGATCGACCTGGTGAAGCCGAACGGCGACCGCCAGCTGGTCGTCGCGGCGATCAAGAAGGCCGAGACGCTGAACTTCTTCGAGTTCTGGCAGGCCTACGAGGACATCGTCCGTCGCGCCCGCGACAACAAGCTGACGATGGACGACTTCACCGGCGTCACGGTCTCCCTGACCAACCCCGGCGGCCTCGGCACCGTCCACTCCGTGCCGCGCCTGATGCCCGGCCAGTCGGTGATCATGGGCGTCGGTTCCATGGACTACCCGGCGGAGTTCCAGGGCACCTCCCAGGACACCCTGAACAAGCTCGGCATCTCGAAGGTCATGACGCTCACGTCGACCTACGACCACCGGGTCATCCAGGGCGCCGCCTCCGGCGAGTTCCTGCGTACCGTCGCCAACCTGCTGCTCGGCGAGAACGGCTTCTACGACGACATCTTCGAGGCGCTGCGCATCCCGTACGAGCCGGTCCGCTGGCTCAAGGACATCGACGCCAGCCACGACGACGACGTCACCAAGGCCGCCCGCGTCTTCGAGCTGATCCACTCCTACCGGGTCCGCGGCCACGTCATGGCCGACACCGACCCGCTGGAGTACCGCCAGCGCAAGCACCCCGACCTCGACATCGTCGAGCACGGGCTGACGCTGTGGGACCTGGAGCGCGAGTTCGCCGTCGGCGGCTTCGCCGGCAAGTCGATGATGAAGCTGCGCGACATCCTCGGCGTGCTGCGCGACTCGTACTGCCGCACCACCGGCATCGAGTTCATGCACATCCAGGACCCCAAGCAGCGCAAGTGGATCCAGGACCGCGTGGAGCGCCCGCACGCCAAGCCGGAGCGCGAGGAGCAGCTGCGCATCCTGCGCCGGCTGAACGCGGCGGAGGCCTTCGAGACCTTCCTGCAGACCAAGTACGTCGGCCAGAAGCGGTTCTCCCTGGAGGGCGGCGAGTCCGTCATCCCGCTGCTGGACGCGGTGCTGGACTCGGCCGCCGAGTCCCGCCTGGACGAGGTCGTCATCGGCATGGCCCACCGCGGCCGCCTGAACGTCCTCGCCAACATCGTCGGCAAGTCGTACGCGCAGATCTTCCGCGAGTTCGAGGGCAACCTCGACCCGAAGTCGATGCACGGCTCCGGCGACGTGAAGTACCACCTCGGTGCCGAGGGCGTCTTCACCGGCCTGGACGGCGAGCAGATCAAGGTCTCGCTGGTCGCGAACCCCTCCCACCTGGAGGCCGTCGACCCGGTCCTGGAGGGCGTCGCCCGCGCCAAGCAGGACATCATCAACAAGGGCGGCACGGACTTCACGGTCCTGCCGATCGCCATCCACGGCGACGCGGCCTTCGCGGGCCAGGGCGTGGTGGCCGAGACCCTGAACATGTCGCAGCTGCGCGGCTACCGCACCGGCGGCACGGTCCACATCGTCATCAACAACCAGGTCGGCTTCACCGCCGCCCCGGAGTCCTCGCGTTCCTCCATGTACGCGACGGACGTGGCCCGCATGATCGAGGCCCCGATCTTCCACGTGAACGGCGACGACCCGGAGGCCGTGGTCCGCGTCGCGCGGCTCGCCTTCGAGTTCCGCCAGGCGTTCAACAAGGACGTGGTGATCGACCTCATCTGCTACCGCCGCCGCGGTCACAACGAGTCGGACAACCCGGCCTTCACCCAGCCGCTGATGTACGACCTGATCGACAAGAAGCGCTCGGTGCGCAAGCTGTACACCGAGTCCCTGATCGGTCGCGGCGACATCACCCTGGAAGAGGCCGAGCAGGCGCTGCAGGACTACCAGGGCCAGCTGGAGAAGGTCTTCACCGAGGTCCGCGAGGCCACCTCGCAGCCGACGGCCGTGGAGACCTCCGACCCGCAGGCCGAGTTCCCGGTCGCCGTGAACACCGCGGTGACCACGGAGGTCGTCAAGCGGATCGCCGAGTCCCAGGTCAACATCCCCGACCACATCACCGTCCACCCGCGTCTGTTGCCGCAGCTGCAGCGCCGGGCGACGATGGTCGAGGACGGCACCATCGACTGGGGCATGGGCGAGACCCTCGCCTTCGGCTCCCTCCTGCTGGAGGGCGTCCCGGTCCGCCTGGCGGGCCAGGACTCCCAGCGCGGCACCTTCGGCCAGCGCCACGCGGTCATCATCGACCGCAACACCGGCGAGGAGTACACGCCGCTGCAGTACCTCTCCGAGGACCAGGCGCGGCTGAACGTCTACAACTCGCTGCTGTCCGAGTACGCCGCCATGGGCTTCGAGTACGGCTACTCGCTGGCCCGTCCGGACGCGCTCGTGCTGTGGGAGGCCCAGTTCGGCGACTTCGTCAACGGCGCCCAGACGGTCGTGGACGAGTTCATCTCCTCGGCCGAGCAGAAGTGGGGCCAGACCTCCGGCGTCGTCCTGCTCCTGCCGCACGGCTACGAGGGCCAGGGCCCGGACCACTCGTCCGCCCGCCCGGAGCGCTTCCTCCAGCTGTGCGCGCAGAACAACATGACGGTCGCCATGCCGACCTCGCCGGCGAACTACTTCCACCTCCTGCGGTGGCAGGTGCACAACCCGCACCACAAGCCGCTGGTCGTCTTCACCCCGAAGTCGATGCTGCGCCTGAAGGCCGCCGCGTCGAAGGCGGAGGACTTCACCACGGGCCAGTTCCGCCCGGTGATCGGCGACACCTCGGTGGACCCGGCGGCCGTGAAGAAGGTCGTCTTCTGCGCGGGCAAGGTCTACTACGACCTGGACGCCGAGCGGGTCAAGCGCGGCGTGACGGACACCGCGATCATCCGTATCGAGCGGCTGTACCCGCTGCCGGGTGCCGAGCTCCAGGCGGAGATCAAGAAGTACCCGAACGCCGAGAAGTACCTGTGGGCCCAGGAGGAGCCGGCGAACCAGGGTGCGTGGCCGTTCATCGCGCTCAACCTGATCGACCACCTCGACCTGGCGGTCGGCGCCGACGTCCCGCACGGCGAGCGCCTGCGCCGGATCTCGCGTCCGCACTCCTCGTCCCCGGCCGTGGGTTCCGCGAAGCGGCACCAGGCCGAGCAGGAGCAGCTGGTGCGTGAGGTGTTCGAGGCGTAAGCCCCGGACAGTCGCCCGGCACACGACCGGGCCGCGTCCCCCGCGCGGGGATGCGGCCCGGTCGCTGCGTTGTGCGGGCTGCTACTCGTCGTCCTCGTCGTCCAGCCGGGCCAGCCAGGTCGCCAGCCGCTCCACCGGCACCTCGAAGTCGGGGTTCAGATCGACGAACGTCCGCAGCTGCTCGGCGAGCCACTCGAAGGTGACCTCCTCCTCGCCGCGCCGCTTCTCCAGTTCCTCGATGCCACGGTCCGTGAAGTACATGAGGTCAAGGATAAGTGGGCCGGTGGTCCGGTCCCCGTTGACTTTCCCTGCCCGCGATATATCGTGAATCACGTAAGACGCGATATGGCGCGTCGCGCGTCGATGGTGTGCTGGTCGAGGAGGTCTCCACCATGTCCGAGTGGTCCGTCGCGGAGCCGAGGAAGCTCACCTTCGACGAGCCGGTGCACGAACTGCACGTACGGATCGTCAACGGCACGGTGAACGTGGTGGGCACCGACGAGGGCCCCGCCCGCCTGGAGATTTCCGAGGTCGAGGGCCCGCCCCTGCTCATCACCCGGGAGAACGGCACCCTGACCGTGGCCTACGAGGACCTGCCGTGGAAGAACCTCCTCAAGTGGCTCGACCTCAAGGGACGGCAGCGCGGGACCGTGGTCTCGCTCGCCGTCCCGGCGGGGACCCGGGTGCACGTGGGCGCCATCACCGCCACGGCCGTGGTCTCCTGTGTGGGCGGCCCGGTGGACGTGCGGGGCGTCTGCGGGGACACCACCCTGGTCGGGCTCGCCGGACCGGTCCGCGCGGACACCGTCTCGGGCAACCTGGAGGCCCAGGCCCTCACCGGCGATCTGCGGTTCCACTCCGTCTCCGGTGACCTGACCGTCATCGAGGCGGGCTCGTCCGTGCGGGCCGAGTCGGTCAGCGGCTCGATGATCGTCGACCTGGACCCGGCGGCCCGCCGGACCGACGTCAGCCTCACCAGCGTGTCCGGCGAGATCGCCATCCGCCTGCCGCAGCCGGCGGACACGGAGGTGGAGGCCCACACCGCCGGCGGGACCGTCTCCAGCGCCTTCGAGGACCTGCGGGTCGGCGGCCCGTGGGGCGCCAAGCGCATCACCGGCCGCCTCGGCGCGGGCAACGGCAGCCTGCGGGCGACGACCGTCTCGGGCTCGATCGCCCTGCTGCGCCGCCCGCCGCAGGAGCCGGAGCCGCAGGAACCGGAGCCGTGGGAGCCGCAGGCGCCCGCGGCGGAGCCTCCCGCGACCGAGGCGCCCGCGGGAAAGGCACCGGACGCCTCGGGGGAGAATGCCGCTGCCGGCCCGGGCGAGGACCCGTCCCCGACCAGTGGCGCGACCAGCGATCCGACCAGTGACGCGACCAGCGACCCGACCAGCGCCCCGGCCGACGGCACGACCGACAAGAAGGTGCTCTGACATGCCTCCCGTCTTCGCCCATGGCCGCCTGCGCCTCTACCTGCTGAAGCTGCTCGACGAAGCCCCGCGCCACGGCTACGAGGTGATCCGCCTCCTGGAGGAACGCTTCCAGGGGCTGTACGCGCCGTCGGCGGGCACGGTGTACCCGCGCCTGGCCAAGCTGGAGAGCGAGGGCCTGGTCACCCACACCACCGAGGGCGGCCGCAAGGTGTACGCCATCACGGACGCGGGCCGGGCCGAACTCGCCGACCGCAGCGGCGAGCTGGCCGATCTGGAGCTGGAGATCCTGGAGTCGGTGGCCGAGCTGGCCGCCGAGATCCGCGCCGACGTGCGGGGCGCGGCCGGTGATCTGCGGCGCGAGATGCGCGCCGCGGCGGCGAGCCAGGCCCGGCAGGGCGCGGGCGGCGCCGGGGAGCCGGTGGACAAGGAGGCCTGGCGCGCGGCCAGGGAGGAGATGCGCCGCGTCAAGCAGGAGTGGAAGGAACAGGCCCGCCGCGCCAAGGACGAGAGCCGCCGGGCCCGCGAGGAGGCCCAGCGCGCCCGGCGCCAGGCGAAGGAGGCGCAGGAGCGGGCGCGGGCGCAGGCCCAGGAGGAGGTGCAGCGCATCGCCCGGCGGGTGCAGGAGCAGGTGCAGGACCACTTCGCGCGCGGGGACTGGCCGACGGGGCTGCGCGAGGGCCTGACCGAGCTGGCCAAGGAGTTCGGCGAGTTCGGGAAGGACTTCGGCAAGGAGTTCGGCCGGGACCTGGGCTTCGGCCTCGGCAACGGGACCAGGTCGGCCAAGGCGGGCCCCGAGCCGGAGTTCTCGGCCACCCCCGAGGACTTCCCGGCCGGCTACGCGCCGTCGTGGACCCACGAACCCCCGACCGGCGATCCCGCCCGCGACCTGGAGCGCCTCCTGGACCGCTTCCGCGACGACATCCGCGACGCGGCCCGCGACCACGGCGTCACCCCGGACCAGCTGCGCGAGGCCCGCCACCACCTGTCCACGGCCGCCGCCCACATCAGCGCCCTGCTGCGCGCCCCGAAGGCATAGGCCCCTGGGGGCGGCCGCCGCACCCCAAGGAGCGGCCGCCGTGCCATCCCCCCAAGAGGCGGCCGCCGCGCACTTCGCCCCGCCCACGCGTCTCCCCCGCCGCCCCTCACCTCACCCAGCCCGCGAATCTCCCCCGGCCGCCCTCACCTCACCCCGCCCGCGCCTCTCCCCCGCCGTCCAGCACCCGGACCGCCGACTCGTAGGTGACGCCGTGGTCGGCCAGCACCTCCGCCGTCACGCCCGGGCGGGCGGTGAGGGCGAGGAGGATGTGGTGGTCGCCGATGGACCTGTCGCGCCGGGCGAGGGCGATGCGCAGGGACTTCTCCAGGACGTCCTTGGCGTCCCGGCCGAAGGAGGGGCGGCCGGACCCCCACCACGCCTTCTCCTTCGGCGACCCGGACATCGCGCCGGCGCCGTGCACCTCCTCCACCCGGGCGACGATCTCCGCCACGTCGATGCCCAGCCCGGCCAGCGCCTCGGTCTCCGCCTGCGACAGCCCGGCCCGGCGCCGCACCTCGGCCAGCGCCGCGGTCACCGACTCCCGGCGCGCCGCGGCCCCGAGCGCCGCCAGGACGAAGGAGCCCCGGCTCGCCTCCCGGTCGAGCAGGGCCAGCAGCAGATGCCCGGCGTCGACGGTCCGCGCCGACTCGCGCCCGGCGTGGGCGACGGCGCCCTTCACCACCTCACGGGCGTCCTTGGTGAACCGCTCGAACATCATCGCCTCCCGTACTTCTTGTGCACGGCCTGCCTGCTCACTCCGAGTTCCGCGGCGATCTCCTGCCACGACCAGCCCTGTCGGCGCGCGCTGCGCACCTGCACGGCCTCCAACTGCTCCAGCAGCCGGCGCAGGGCGGCGACGGCCCGCAGCCCGACCCGCGGGTCGCGGTCGCCGGCCCGCTCGGCGAGATCCGTTGCTTCGGTCATGCCGTCAACTTACGTTGACACAACCAGGAGCGTCAACCCTGGTTGACATGGAGGATGCGGAAACGGCCGGCCCGGACATCGCCGGACCGGCCGTCGGGGTCGGGCGCCCGCCCGCGCCGCTCAGGAGTGAGTGAGCACGATCTTGCCGAACTGGTCGCCCGCGGCCAGCCGCTCGAACCCCTCGCGCGCCCGGTCCAGCGGCAGTACCTCGTCGATCACCGGCCGCACGCCCGTGGCCGCGCAGAACGACAGCAGGTCCTCCAGCTCGTCCTTGGTGCCCATGGTGGAGCCGACCACCTTCAGCTCCAGGAAGAAGATGCGGGTCAGCTCGGCGTGCGAGGGCCGGTCGCCGCTGGTGGCACCGGAGATGACCAGCGTGCCACCGGGCCGCAGCGACTTCACCGAGTGCGACCAGGTGGCGGCACCCACGGTCTCGATCACCGCGTCGACTCGCTGCGGCAGCCGCGCTCCGGGCTCCACCGCCTCCACGGCGCCCAGCTCCAGCGCCCGCTTGCGCTTGGCCTCGTCGCGGCTGGTCGCGAAGACCCGCAGCCCGGCCGCCTTGCCGAGCACGATGGCGGCCGTGGCGACACCCCCGCCCGCGCCCTGCACGAGCACCGAGTCACCGGGACGCACCCCGGCGTTGGTGAAGAGCATCCGGTACGCCGTCAGCCAGGCGGTCGGCAGACAGGCGGCCTCCTCGAAGGACAGCTCCTTCGGCTTCGGCAGGATGTTCCAGGTCGGTACGGCGACCTGCTCGGCGAAGGTGCCCTGGTAGCGCTCGGTGAGGATGGAGCGGGGCTCCTTCGGGCCGACACCGTGGCCGCTCTGGCCGATGACGGAGTGCAGGACGACCTCGTTGCCGTCCTCGTCGACGCCGGCGGCGTCGCAGCCGAGGATCATCGGCAGCCGGTCCTCGGGGAGACCGACGCCGCGGAGGGACCAGAGGTCGTGGTGGTTGAGGGAGGCGGCCCTGACGTTGACGACGCTCCAGCCGGGACGGGCCTCGGGGGCGGGACGGTCCCCCGACTCCAGGCCGGTGAGCGGCTGGTCGCGGTCGATTCGGGCGGCGTAGACAGCGAACATGGGGGCGACGATAGGCGTACGTCCGGTCCGGCGGAACCGCACCACCCTGTGAGACATACCCTCTTGCACCCCGGGCGACCGTACGCCTCTTCAGGGGTGCGGGGAACTGCGCGAGCGGCCCCAGACCACCCGCGGTCGGGCACGGCGGCCCTCACCGCACAGGCGGAGCGCGGCCACCCGAACGGCCTGCCCCACGAAAAAATGGCCCCGCCCGGGACGGGCGGGACCATTCGGCTGAACTCAGCGCCTCGGCGCCCTCGGCGTCACCGCCGGGCCACGCCCTCGGCGCGGGCCGCCGCGGCCACCGCCGCCGTCACGGCCGGAGCGACCCGCTCGTCGAACGGCGAGGGGATGACGTAGTCGGCGGCGAGGTCGTCGCCGACCACCGAGGCCAGCGCCTCGGCCGCCGCGATCTTCATGCCCTCGGTGATCCGGGAGGCCCGCACCTGGAGCGCGCCGGCGAAGATGCCGGGAAACGCGAGCACGTTGTTGATCTGGTTCGGGAAGTCGGACCGGCCCGTGGCCACGACCGCCGCGTACTTGTGCGCGACGTCCGGGTGCACCTCGGGGTTCGGGTTGGCCATGGCGAACACGAACGCGCCCTCGGCCATGGAGGCGACGGCCTCCTCCGGCACCGTACCGCCGGAGACGCCGATGAAGACGTCGGCGCCCGCGAGGGCGTCCTCCAGCGAGCCGCTGAGACCGGCCTTGTTGGTGAACCCGGCCAGCTCGCGCTTGACGTCCGTCAGGTCCTCCCGGTCCGCCGAGACGACGCCCTTGCGGTCGGCGACCGCGACGTCACCGATGCCGGCCTCGACCAGCATCCTGGCGATGGCGACACCGGCCGCGCCGGCACCCGAGATGACGGCGCGCAGCTGCCCGATCTCGCGCCCGCTGAGCCGGGCCGCGTTGCGCAGCGCGGCCAGCGTGACGACGGCCGTGCCGTGCTGGTCGTCGTGGAAGATCGGGATGTCGAGCCGCTCCTGGAGGCGGCGCTCGATCTCGAAGCACCGGGGTGCCGAGATGTCCTCCAGGTTCACGCCGCCGAAGGAGGGGGCGAGGCGCACCACGGTCTCGACGATCTCGTCGACATCGGTGCAGGCGAGTGCGATCGGGACGGCGTCGACGCCGCCGAACTGCTTGAAGAGGATGGCCTTGCCCTCCATGACGGGGAGGGAGGCCTCGGGTCCGATGTCACCGAGCCCGAGCACGGCCGTGCCGTCCGTGACGACGGCCACGACGGACGACTTCCAGGTGTAGTCGTGCACGAGGTCCGGCTGCTCGGCGATCGCGGTGCACACTTTCGCGACGCCGGGCGTGTACGCGAGGGACAGGTCGTCCTTGTCACGGATCGGCACGGTGGCCTGCACGGCCATCTTGCCGCCGCGGTGCAGCGCGAACGCCGGATCGAAGGAATCGAGGGGCTCCGCACCGCCCTCCTGGTCCGTATGCGTCTCGCTGCGAGGATTGACGATCTCCGCTGCCACTTGGTTTTACCCCTTAGGTGTTCATGGTTTGAGGGTGAGATCCGCTCCTGGTGAGGAGTGGGCGGGCACCGCGTAAGACCCGGTCGGTGGTGCGTACGGGTACATACGCGACGGGCGCGCCGCACACGCGCCCTGCCCCGGATGAGGGGTGTAAAGAACCTTCTTACCGGACGAGGGGCGTCGCCGACGAGTCCATAACGCGAAGGTCACATGCCGGTGACATGACTCATGGATGAATATGGGGACAAGGGCTCGACAAACCCTTGACAAGCACTAGAGAACCGGCAAAAGCCAGATAGCGCTCATCCACATACTGAGACACACCGAAGATCTTCCGGCCGGAAGGAGGCATTCCCGCAGAAGGTGCGGCCGTGTTGTCCGGAGTGATGGGGTTCGGGGGTCACCCGTTATCCGATTTTGACATGGCTGGCCGCCTGAATGGCTCAGTCCGAATGGCAAGATGCCGTAATCACACGAGGTCGCGACACCCGAAGGTGTGTGTTCTCGTCGACCCATCGGCAACTCCACCCATCCGCCGGAGGAACCCACCATGACCGCAAGCACCATCCGTCGTTCGACCGCCAAGCGCGCTCGGCTCGCCGCGGTCGGCTCGATCGCGGTCGCAGGCGCCCTGCTGCTCACCGGCTGCGGCGATCAGACGGAGAACGGCGGCGGCTCGGACAGCACGGACACCGCGACGAAGGCCGTGGAGGCGCCGCTGGCCGACCGACTGCCCAAGGACATCCGTGACAAGGGCATCATCAAGGTCGGTTCGGACATCGCCTACGCGCCCGTCGAGTTCAAGGACGCCTCCGGCAAGACGGTCGGCATCGACCCGGACATCGCCGACGCCATGGGCAAGCAGCTCGGCGTCGACTTCCAGTTCGAGAACGGCACCTTCGACACCCTGATCACCGGTCTGCGCTCGGGTCGCTACGACATCGCCATGTCGGCGATGACCGACACCAAGGACCGCCAGGAAGGCATCGACTCCGACACCGGCAAGAAGGTCGGCGAGGGCGTCGACTTCGTCGACTACTTCACCGCCGGTGTCTCGATCTACACCAAGAAGGGCGACGACCAGGGCATCAAGACCTGGTCCGACCTGTGCGGGAAGAAGATCGTGGTGCAGCGCGGCACGGTCTCCGAGGACCTGGCCAAGGCCGAGTCGAAGAAGTGTCCGAAGGGCAAGAAGATCACCATCGAGGCCTTCGACAACGACCAGCAGGCCCAGACCCGCCTGCGCGGCGGCGGCGCCGACGCCGGCTCCTCCGACTTCCCGGTCGCGGCGTACGCCGTGAAGACCTCCGGCGGCGGCAAGGACTTCCAGCTGGTCGGCGAGCAGGTCGAGGCGGCGCCGTACGGCATCGCGGTGGCCAAGGACGACACCCAGCTGCGCGACGCCCTGAAGGCCGCCCTGGACGCGATCATCGCCAACGGCGAGTACCAGAAGATCCTGGACAAGTGGGGCGTCGCCGAGGGCGCCGTCGAGGAAGCCGTCGTCAACGGCGGCAAGTGACCGCGTGACCTCCGCACTGCGGGCACTGAAAGGCAACACCCGTGACTGTTGACATCGACAAGACGACGGGACCGGCGGACACGCCCCCGGCCGGACCGGAGGCCATCAAGGCCATCCCGGTGCGGCACTACGGCCGGTACGTCTCCGCCGTCGTCGCCCTCGCGCTGTTCGGCGCGGTCGTCTACGCG
Source organism: Streptomyces sp. JB150 (assembly GCF_011193355.1). Taxonomy (GTDB): domain Bacteria; phylum Actinomycetota; class Actinomycetes; order Streptomycetales; family Streptomycetaceae; genus Streptomyces. Next base: position 5,117,333 of record NZ_CP049780.1, on the reverse strand, counting down.
TTCTCCCAGGGCAGGATCAACTGGGACGCGATCCCTCAGTACTTCTTCGACGACCGCGTCCTCAGCGGCGTCGGCAAAACGCTTCTGCTGACCGTCCTGTCCATGGCGATCGGCATCGTCGGCGGCATCCTGCTCGCCGTCATGCGGCTCTCCCGCAACCCGGTGACCTCGTCCATCGCGTGGTTCTACATCTGGTTCTTCCGCGGTACGCCGGTCCTGGTGCAGCTCGTGGTCTGGTTCAACCTGGGCCTGGTCTTCGAGTACATCAACCTCGGGCCGGTCTACAAGGACGAGTGGTCGGACTTCATGACCCCGTTCCTGACCGCGCTGCTCGGCCTCGGCCTGAACGAGGCCGCGTACATGGCGGAGATCTGCCGCGCCGGTCTGCTCGCGGTCGACGAGGGCCAGACCGAGGCGGCGCACGCCCTGGGCATGAGCCACGCCAAGACCCTGCGCCGGATCGTGATCCCGCAGGCGATGCGGGTGATCGTGCCGCCGACGGGCAACGAGGTCATCAACATGCTGAAGACGACCTCGCTGGTGTCCGTCGTGCAGTACTCGGAGCTGTTCCGGGTCGCCCAGGACATCGGCCAGACCTCCGGCGCCCCGGCCGAGATGCTGTTCCTCGCCGCGGCCTGGTACCTGCTGCTGACCTCGGTCTTCAGCGTCGGCCAGTACTACCTGGAGCGCTACTACGCCCGTGGCTCCACCCGCCAGCTGCCGCCCACCCCGTGGCAGAAGGTGAAGGCGAACATGTTGTCCCTCGGCCGCCCGAAGGGGGGCATGGCATGACCGAGAAGCCCAGCACGACGGCCGAGCCCGTGAAGAAGTCCGTCGTCCCCATGGTCAAGGCCGAGGGCGTCCACAAGTCCTTCGGTCACGTCGAGGTCCTCAAGGGCATCGACCTGGAGGTCAAGCAGGGTGAGGTGTTCTGCCTCATCGGCCCCTCCGGCTCCGGCAAGTCGACCTTCCTGCGGTGCATCAACCACCTGGAGAAGATCAACGGCGGCCGGCTGTACGTCGACGGCGAGCTGGTCGGCTACCGCCAGAAGGGCGACAAGCTGTACGAGCTGAAGGACAGCGAGGTCGCGCTCAAGCGCCGGGACATCGGCATGGTGTTCCAGCGGTTCAACCTCTTCCCGCACATGACGGCCGTCGAGAACGTCATGGAGGCCCCGGTCCAGGTCAAGGGCAAGAGCAGGACGGAGGCCAAGGAGCGCGCGATGCAGCTGCTGGAGCGCGTGGGGCTCGGCGACAAGGCCGGGAACTACCCCTCGCAGCTCTCCGGCGGCCAGCAGCAGCGCGTGGCCATCGCCCGGGCGCTGGCCATGGACCCGAAGCTGATGCTGTTCGACGAGCCGACCTCGGCGCTCGACCCGGAGCTGGTCGGTGACGTCCTCGACGTCATGCGCGACCTCGCCGAGTCCGGCATGACGATGGTCGTCGTCACCCACGAGATGGGCTTCGCCCGTGAGGTCGGCGACAGCCTGGTCTTCATGGACGGCGGTGTGGTGGTCGAGTCCGGCAACCCGCGCGAGGTCCTGACCAACCCCCAGCACGAGCGGACCCAGGCGTTCCTGTCCAAGGTGCTGTAGCGGTACGCGTGCGCAGGGGCGGTACGGAACACCCGTACCGCCCCTCCTCACGTGCCCGTCACTTGAGCGCGAGCAGCAGCGTGTCCGACGGCGAGCACCACACCGGGCGGGCCTCGCCGAAGCCCTTCTCGCGCAGGACGCGGGCGTGCCACGCGGGGGACGGCATGTCGCCGTCGGCGTGCTCGCCGTAGATCTCGAAGCGGCGGGCGGTGGGTTCCGCGAGCACCGGGTCCTCGGCGGCCAGCTGCCACCACTCGGCCCAGTCGAGCACTCCGCCGCGCTTGGCCTCGTCCATGCGGGCGTGGCGCAGGGCGCGCTCGGCCGCGTTGATCCGGGGCGTGGTGTCGTCGATCATGTGGTCCGCGTTCATGAAGACACCGCCGTCGCGGACCAGCTCCGCGACCTGACCGTAGAGGGCCGCGAGGGGTTCGCTGTGCAGCCAGTGCAGGGCCGTCGCGGTGAGGACGGCGTCGTAGGAGTCGTACGGCAGCTTCGCCGGCCAGCCGGGGTCCTTGAGGTCGGCGGTGACCAGGGTGACGCGGTCGTCGCCCGCGAAGGTGCCCTCGGCGATGGTGAGCAGGGCCGGGTCGAGGTCGACGCCGGTGCTGGTGGCCTCGGGGAAGCGGGCGAGCAGGCGGGCGGTGATGGTGCCGGTGCCGCAGGCCAGGTCGAGGACGCGGGGTGCGCGTCCGACGAGCGCCTCGACCATGTCGAGCATGATCCGGAACCGGTCCTCCCGGTCGGGCATGTACCACTCCTGCTGGCGGTCCCAGCTGCGCTGCCAGGCCTGCCAGTCGGTCCCGGCCGTCGCGGTGCCCGTCTCCGTCATCGTCGCCCTCCCTGACGTACCCATGCGTAATACCCTGGACACACAATCGTCTGTTACTCGACCGCACACACGACCATAGAGCGCCCGCGTAAGGACTACAAGTGGAACTGGCCTATTACTCGGATTACGCCGTCCGTCTCGTCAACAGCGAGGAGCCGGTCCGGGGCAAGGACTCGCTGACGTCCGTGGAGGCCGTCCGCGGCCTCTTCGGCGACAACCGGTCGGCCGCCCGCCGCGCCACCGAGGCCGACGTCACCCGCTTCCGCTCGGTCCGTTCCCGGCTGCGCGCGGTCTTCGAGGCGGCGGACGGCGGCGACGAGACGCTGGCGGTGGACCTGCTGAACTCGCTGCTGCTGGAGTTCCCGGTGAGCCCGCAGATCTCCGGCCACGACACCCGCGACGAGGACGGCCGCCCGCTGTGGCACATGCACCTCGCCGACCACCCGTCGAACGCGACCGCCGGCTACGCGGCCATCGCGGCGATGGGCCTGGCCTTCCACCTCACCGAGTACGGCGTGGACCGCCTGGGCCTGTGCGAGGCGGCGCCGTGCCGCAACGCCTACCTCGACACCTCCACCAACCGCTCCCGGCGCTACTGCTCCGACCGCTGCGCCACCCGCGCGAACGTGGCCGCCTACCGGGCCCGCAAGCGCCTGGAGGCCGACCGGTCGCACAGCACCGGCCTGGCCGCCGACAGCGCCCAGCGCAGCACCGCCAGCGGCGAGCGCTGATCCGGCTTGCGCGGCCGGTAGCGGAAGCGCACCCGGCCGAGCACCAGCTCCTGCGGGACGGTGCCGTAGTCGGTGCTGTCGCCGCCCGCGTAGGCGTTGTCCCCGAGCACCCACCAGCCGCCCTCGCGGCGCTCCGCGGCCCGTTTCACCACCAGCAGGTCCTGCTGGAACGGGTGGCGCAGGACGATCACGTCACCGGGCCGGATCCGGGCGCCGTAGTGCACCACCAGCCGGTCCCCGTGCTGCAGTGTGGGCACCATCGACGGCCCGGTCACCTCCGCCAGCCCGAAGGGCGCCACCGCTCCCCTGCGCTCGGTCTCCTGCGACAGCTCCCGCATCCCCGGCACCTCCCCGGTCCGATCCTCCACCAGTCTCAGTCTCACCCCGGACTTTTGTCCTAAGCCCAAGGGGGCACCCGCGAAATCCCGTCCCTCAGGGAGTAATGTCCCACCTGAGAAGACGATCACGAGGAAGGAATGCTCCATGCTTTCCCGCCTGTTTGCCCCCAGGGTCAAGGTCAGCGCACACTGCGACCTCCCCTGCGGTGTGTACGACCCGGCCCAGGCCCGCATCGAGGCGGAGTCGGTGAAGGCCGTCCAGGAGAAGATGGCCGCCAACGACGACCCGCACTTCCAGGCGCGTGCGACGGTCATCAAGGAGCAGCGCGCGGAGCTTGCCAAGCACCACGTCTCGGTGCTCTGGAGCGACTACTTCAAGCCGCCGCACTTCGAGAAGTACCCGGAGCTGCACCAGCTGGTCAACGACACCCTGAAGGCCCTCTCGGCCGCCAAGGCGTCGACCGACCCGGCCACCGGCCAGAAGGCCCTGGACTACATCGCCCAGATCGACAAGATCTTCTGGGAAACCAAGAAGGCCTGACCCACAGGTCCGCCCCGATCCGCGATCGGTGCACCATCGCAGGTCACCGGGCATCCCACGGGGGCCGGCCGGAACACCGGCCGGCCCCCGCTGGCGTTCGTTAGCATCGGACGGCAGGGCGCGCACGGCCGCCCGGGACGGGGGGACCGCACGCGTGACAGCCGCCGACGACGGTGCCGGCGCCGGCGCCGGCCGCGAGCCGCTCGACGCCGACCGGGTCAAGCACCTGGAGTTCATCCAGGCGACCATCGCCCGGCTGGGCACCAACTCGTTCCTGGTCAAGGGCTGGGCGCTCACGCTGGCCGCGGGCTTCCTCGCGCTGTCGGCCAGCCAGCGCAGCTGGGCGGTCGCGGGCGCCGGGATCGTGCCACTGCTGTGCTTCTGGTTCCTCGACGGGCACTTCCTGCGCCAGGAGCGGCTCTACCGGCGCCTGTACGACGCCGCCCGCCGCCCCGGCTCCACGGTGGAGGTGCTGTCCATGGACGTACGTCCGTTCCGCCCGCAGATGCCGCTGCGCCGCGCCGTCCTCTCCGACACCCTCGCCCTGTTCCACGGCGCGCTGCTCGCCGCGGACCTGGTGTTCATGGCCGTCTGGAGCTGAGGCCTGCGGCTCTCAGCCGCTGCGCCAGCCCGTCCAGCGCCGCCTCGTCACGGGGCGCCTCGCGCGGCGGCCAGAAGTCGCCCATGGGGTCGCCGCGGTACCGCGGCACGAGGTGGACGTGGGTGTGGAACACGGTCTGGGTGGCGGCCCGCCCGGCCGAGTTGATGATGTTGACGCCTTCGGGGGCGAGCACCGCGCGCAGCAGCCGGCCGACCGTCAGCACGGCGTCCATCAGGTGCCCGACCTCCTCCTCGCCCATCTGCCAGATGTCCGCGGAGTGGACGCGGGGCACGACCATGGTGTGCCCCCGGGTGGCCGGGGTCAGCGGGAAGAACGCGACCGTGTGGGCGTCCTCGTGAACGACCCGCGCCCGCGCGGGATCGGCGACGACGGCACAGAACGGGCAGGCTTCCATCGGGTCTCTCGCTTCCGTACGCACCCACGCGCGCGGGGCCCGCGCGCCTCCTCCGCCTACGATCATGCCCATGGCCATCCGCTGGACGTACGCCTTCGTCGACCGCCCCGCCGCCCTCCTCGGCCCGGCCCAGGACTTCTGGACCGCCGTCACGGACACCCGGCTGTCCCCGCCCCGCGGCGCGAAGGGCGAGTTCGCGACCCTGCTGCCCGGCGGCGGCGCCGACCCCTGCGTGAAGGTCCAGGGCGTCGACGCCGGGGACGGCGGAGCGCACCTCGACCTCGCCGTGGACGACGTACGGGACCTCACCGACCACGCGCTGCGGCTGGGCGGCGGGATCGTCGCCGAGCACGACGGGTGGGCGGTGCTGCGCTCACCGGCCGGGCAGCCGTTCTGCGCCGTGCCGTGGCAGGGCGAGGCGGTCCGGCCGCCGGTGGTCCGCGGCAGCCGCCTGGACCAGGTCTGCCTGGACGTCCCGCCGTCGCGGTACGACGCCGAGATCGCCTTCTGGAGCGCACTGCTGACCGGCTGGACGTCCCGGCCGGGGTCCCGGCCGGAGTTCCACGCGGTGGTGCCGCCCGCCGGGCTGCCGGTGCGGGTGCTGGTGCAGCGCCTGGGCGGCGAGCGGCCGGTCTCCGCCCACCTCGACCTGGCCTGCGCGGACATCGAGGCGACCCGCGCGGAGCACGAACGGCTCGGCGCGGTGCGGGTGGCCAGGGGCGCGCACTGGTCGGTGCTGCGGGACCCGGCGGGGCCTGACCGGCCGCGACCCGGAGACGGGCGGACTGCCGCGCCCGGCCTAGGCCGGGTCCGCCCGGATCTCCTCGGCGCCGTCCAGGACGGGCCGGATCACCACCGGCAGATCGGCGGCCCCGTCCGGTCCCGGGCAGCGGGTGACGCGCTCGGCGATCTCCGTCACCCGCTCCAGGCTGGGGCAGTCCAGCAGCCAGTAGCCGGCCGGCACCACCTCGGCCTCGTCGTACGGATCGTCCGCGATCACCGTACGGCCGTCCGGGCCGCGGGTGACCAGCCGGGTGCGGCCGGGCTCGGCCAGGCCCTGGGCGTCGACCAGCTCGCCGGTCCCGGCCAGTTCGGCGTTGATCGCGCCCATGTAGGCGTACATCGCCTTGAGATCGCCCTCGGTCCAGGCCGGGGCCTGCGCGGAGGCCCGGCCGCGCAGGCCCTCGTAGTCCGCCTGTGTGCCCTGCACGACGACCAGGTACTTCATGGGCGCGCTCCTCGGTTGTCCTCGCTTGTGCTCGGCTCAGGGTTTCCTGAGGTGTCCGGCGTGGCGCGCGTGCTCGGCGGGGCGGCCGGGCCGTTCCTCGGTGGCTTCGGCGCCCTGCGGGACGTACTCGGCGCACGTGGGGTTCCGGCACGGACCGGCCACCCAGGTCGGCACCCACGCGCCCAGCGTCTTGTGCCGCCGGACGACTGTTTCGACGGGCTGTCCGCAGACGGGACAGGCGCGTTTTTCGCTGTCCATGTCCTCAGCGTAGGACGGCCGACCGGCGTCCGCCCCTCGCCGCGGACGCCTCGCCGCCCTCGCGGGGGCGCCACCGCCGCGTCACCGCCTCCTGCACACCTGCCGGCCCACGGGTGGGTGGCTCAGGGCCGCGGTTCCCGCCACATCGGCCACATCGTGGGGCCGTCGGGCAGCTCCAGCACCCGGTCGGCCGGCACCGTGAAGCCCAGCCGCTCGTAGAGCCGCCGGCTGCCGGCGTTGCTCGCCTCCAGATAGACGGGCAGGCCCTCACGGTCGCAGCGGTCGAGGACCGGGGTGAGGAGCGCGGTGCCCAGGCCTTCGCCCTGGCGGTCCGGGGCCACCCCGATCATCCACAGGTACGCGTGGGCGCGGCCGGCGGGATGGATCTCCCCGGTGAGCCGGCCGATCAGCTCCACGCGCTCGTTCGCGGGGTCGACGGCCTCGCGGACCTGGGCGGGGCCGTCGTCGTGTCCCTCGCCGGCCGGGCCGGCCGCGGGCACCATCAGCCACAGCGCGCAGGCCGAGCCGTCCTCGGTGACGTCGATCCGCCCGGCGTCGAGCACGATGTCGGTGAAGGCGGCCATCAGCCGGTGATGGGTGGCGCGGAAGTAGTCCTCGCCCGGGAAGACCCAGCGGCTGACCGGGTCCTGCCGGAACGCCGCGTCCAGCAGCCGGACGACCATGTCCCGGTCGTCCGCCCCCGCCACCCTGATCCCCACACCCATGCCCCGCCCCTTCGCCCCACCGTGCGGACTTCAACCCGCCCTGCGCATACGGGGGTTGAGCCTAGCCGGTGGGTGAGCCGGGCCCGACGAGGTCGTGTCCCTGCGCCGGGGGCCGCCGTTTCAGTCCGGCAGGGGAAGCAGCCTGCCGCTCCAGCGCTCGTCGTCCACTCCGCCCGGCCGCCCCAGCCGGATGCCGAAGGCGTTCTCCACCAGGGCCAGGACGCTGTGCAGGGGCGCGGCCCGGCCGGGAACGAGCCCGAGGGGTCTCATGACGTCATCGAGTCTCGCCGGGTCCTGTCCGGCCGGTTCGATCGCCTGGAGCGTGTGGAAGTCGACAACGATCCCGCCGTCCACCGCGTACTTGAACCAGTGCATCGGCTTCTCGTTGTAGTGGAGCACCACGGCTTCCGTGCCCGCGGAGACGCGACGCAGGATCCTCTCATGGAGTCCGTGCATGCCGCCCTGTTCCCATGCCCACGTCCACGAGCCGTCGATGCCAGTGGTGACGACGGGTTCCTCGTCGTCGAAGAGGTCGTCGCCCCAGTCGTCTTCCAGGTCCATGGCGTCGCGAAGCGCGAGGGTCTCCGGATCGACCCCCATGCGGGTGAGCAACTCCGCGGGGGACAGATCCCGCACGAAGGTCAGCGTGTATATGGGGAAATCGCCCTGCCGGAACACATCCAGTCCGCGGTCCGTCCCTGCACTTGTCATGCCGTGGATGCTGCCCCACACCACCGACAGACCCTCCAAGCGGGCGCCTTGGCGGATTGGCCTCGACGGATCGGCCTCGACAGGTCGACCGCATCGGAAGGCTTGGCCCCGGCCTGAGCGACGGCCGGCGGCGGAGGCGGGTGGGCCCCGCACACCGTGGGGATGTGCGGGACCCCTGGTCCGGAGTCCCGGGCCCGCGCGGGGTCAGGAGCCGCGCGTGCCGCAGGACTCCGGGGTCTGTGCGGTCAGGGGGTGTCCGCAACGTCGCGCGTCGGGCGCGACGTTGCGCCCCCTATGTCGTGCGGCGGGTGACGAACTCGGCGAGGGCCAGCAGGCCGCCCGCCGCCTCCGGCTGCGGGATGGCGCGGGACAGCTCCTGCAGCGCACGGGCCATGTGATCGGCCGCCTGCGCCTGGGCCCACTCCCGGCCGCCCGCCCGTTCCACGGCGAGCACGGTGGGCTCCAGATCACCGCCGTCGTACGGCACCGCGTACAGCTCGGCGAGGTCCGCCGCCGCCGGGGTGCCGGAGGTCAGCGCGGCGACCACGGGCAGGGACTTCTTGCGGGCGGCGAGATCCGCGCCGGCCGGTTTCCCGGTGCGGCCGGGATCGCCCCATATGCCGATCACGTCGTCGATCAGCTGGAAGGCGAGCCCGGCCTCGCGACCGAACGCGTCCAGCGCCTCGACGTCGTCGACGGGCGCCCCCGCGTACAACGCGCCCAGCGCGCACGCGCACCCCAGCAGCGCCCCGGTCTTGGCCTCGGCCATGACCAGCACCTCGTCGAGCGTGACCTCGGTGGGAGCACGCCGCTCCAGCGCGGTGTCCGCCTGCTGTCCCTCGCACAGCTCCACCACACAGGCCGCCAGCCGGGCCGCGGCCGCCGCGGACACCGGATGCGGGTCCTGGGCGAGCAGCCGCAGGGCCAGCGCCTGGAGGGCGTCGCCGGCGAGGATGGCGTCGGCGTCGCCGAACACCGTCCACGCGGTGGGGCGGTGCCGGCGGGTGGTGTCCCGGTCCATGACGTCGTCGTGCAGCAGCGTGAAGTTGTGCACCAGCTCCACCGCCGCGGCCGCCCGTGCGGCCGCCGCCTGGGCGGCCGGGCCGCCGAGCGCGGACGCCGCCGCGAGGACCAGCGCGGGCCGGATCGCCTTGCCCGCGCCGCCCGCCGCCGGAGTACCGTCCGCCTGCTCCCAGCCGAAGTGATAGCGGGCGACCCGGCGCATCGAACGCGGCAGCGACTCCACGGCCGCGCGCAGTTCGGGGTCGACCGACGCCCGGGCGCGCTCCAGGATCAAGGCCGCCTCGTCCCCGGCGAACCGGCCGGGGACGACCTCCGGGCCGCCCTCCGTGCCGGTCGGGCCGGTCGGGCCGGTCGGGCCGGTCGCGAGGGGACTCGGCCTCTCGTGCGCGTCGACGCCGCCGTGCGGGCCCGGCAGGCGCGGGCCGGCGACACCGCCGCGTGTCCCCGCGCGGCGTTGCTCGGCCTGCGTCATGGACTCGGTCACGGCGTCCCCCTCGCGGACTTCACGGACGGCGGGCCGTCCCCTCCGATCGGCGTTCCCGGAGGGTCTACCCGCCCCGCCGGGCGGGGACACGGGCCCGGGGCGGGACGGATCACCGCCAGCGGCCGATCTCGACGTTCTCCAGGACACCGAGGGCGTCCGGAACGAGGACGGCCGCCGAGTAGTACGCCGTCACCAGGTACTTGATGATGGCCTGTTCGTTGATGCCCATGAACCGCACCGACAGGCTGGGCTCGATCTCGTCCGGGATGCCGGACTGGCGCAGGCCGATGACGCCCTGGTCGGCCTCGCCGAGACGCATCGCGATGATGGAGCTGGTGCGGGCCTCGGTGACCGGGATCTTGTTGCACGGGTAGATCGGCACGCCGCGCCAGGTGGGGATGCGGTTGCCGCCGACGTCGATCGTCTCCGGCACCAGGCCCCGCTTGTTCAGCTCGCGGCCGAACGCGGCGATGGCCCGCGGGTGGGCGAGGAACATCTTGGTGCCGCGCCGGCGGCTGAGCAGCTCGTCCATGTCGTCGGGGCTCGGCACGCCGTCGTGCGGCTGGATCCGCTGGTCGTACTCGCAGTTGTGCAGCAGGCCGAACTCGCGGTTGTTGATCAGCTCGTGCTCCTGGCGCTCCTTCAGCGCCTCGACCGTGAGCCGCAGCTGCTGCTCGGTCTGGTTCATCGGCTGGTTGTAGAGGTCCGCCACGCGCGTGTGGATGCGCAGCACGGTCTGGGCGATGCTCAGCTCGTACTCGCGGGGCCGGGCCTCGTAGTCCACGAAGGTGTGCGGGATGTCCGGCTCACCGGAGTGGCCCGCCTCCAGCTCGATCGCCTTCTCGCCGTACTTGTTGGTGCGCTGCTGCGGCAGGGAGCGCAGCTGCTCCAGGTGGGCCCGCAGCGAGTCGGAGCGCTCGGCGACCTGCTCGAAGTGCTGCCGGGACAGCACGAGGACGGTGCAGGGGGTGATCGCGCGGGCCGTGTACTCCCAGATGGCGTCCCCGTCGAGCAGGGCCTGGTCACCCAGGTAGGAGCCGTCGGCCTGGACGCCGAGGCTCTCGTCGTCGCCGTAGGGGCCGGTGCCGAGCTTCTCGACGCGGCCGTGCGCGACGAGGTAGACCGCGTCGGTCTGGCTGCCGAAGGAGGCGATCACCTCGCCGGCGGCGAACTCCCGCTGCTCACAGCGCCGGGCGAGCTCCGCCAGCACCTCCTCGTCCTCGTACGACCGCAGCGCGGGCAGCTCGCCGAGTTCCGCGGGGATGACCTCGACGCGGTCGCCGGTCTTCACGAAGGTGATGCGTCCGTCGCCCACAGCGAAGGTCAGTCGCCGGTTCACCCGGTACGTACCGCCCTGTACGTCCACCCAGGGGAGCATCCGCAGCAGCCAGCGCGAGCTGATCTCCTGCATCTGGGGGACGGACTTGGTGGTGGTGGCCAGGTTGCGCGCGGCAGCTGTGCCGAGGCTCTGCTGCGGCCTGCCCTGCTCCGTGCGGACCTCTTCGCCTACCGACATAGAAAATTGCCCTCCCGGTCATGCCTGGCAGCGTTCTGCGCCGGGCACCGATCTCACGATCTCCCGACTAAGCCTTCCATCACGGAGTGTGCTCGTGCTATTACCCGAAAGAGCGGGAATGGATCACCGCGGACTGGGCACATATAGGTCCCCTGCCAGAGCCTGACCGGTGGGAGACGGGCGGGCGCGCACAGGCACAAACGCGCTGTCCGGATCGGCTCGCACGCTGTGCGGGCGGAAGGCGTCACGGTCGTCGAGGTCGGCGACTGGCGCCAGCACAACCGCAACCACAAGGGCGTGTGGGGGCCCGTCCACGGAGTGATGCTCCACCACACGGTGACCCGGGGCAGACGGCACACCGTGGAGCTGTGCCGCAAGGGCTACGACACGCTGCCCGGGCCGCTGTGCCACGGCGTCGTCACCAAGGACGGCACCGTCCACCTCGTCGGCTACGGCCGCGCCAACCACGCCGGCCCCGGCGACGTAGGTGCTGCGCGCCGTGATCGCGAAAGAAGGCGCTGCCGCCCGACAACGAGGCGAACACGGACGGGAACCGGCACTTCTACGGCTTCGAGTGCGAGAACCTCGGCGACGGCGAGGATACCTGGCCCGCGGCCCAGCTGGAGGCCGTCGAACGCGCCGCCGCGGCGATCTGCCGCCACCACGGCTGGTCCGAGCATTCGGTCATCGGACACAAGGAGTGGCAGCCCGGGAAGGTGGATCCGGGCTGCCACTCCTTGTGTCCGATGCGCGAACGCGTCCGGTACCGGCTGAAGTGAGCCGGCCACGGTGCCGCGCCGGGGGAGGGAGAATGGTCCCGTGACCGGCAACGACGCCCTCGCCGCGCTACGACCGAGACTCCCCTCGCCCGTGCAGGAGGTGCGGGACGAGCGGTTCGCCCGCCGCGGCGTGCGGCTGCTGCTGAAGCGCGACGACCTCATCCACCCCGACCTGATCGGCAACAAGTGGCGCAAACTCGCGCCCAACCTCGCGGCGGCGGGCGGCCGCCCGATCGTCACCTTCGGCGGCGCGTACTCCCACCACCTGCGCGCCACCGCCGCCGCGGGCCGCCTGCTCGGCATCCCCACGATCGGCGTGGTCCGCGGCGACGAGCTGGCCGGCCGGCCGCTGAACCCCTCCCTCGCGCGGTGCGCGGCCGACGGCATGCGCCTGCACTTCGTCGACAGGTCGACGTATCGCCGCAAGACGGATCCGGCCGTCCTGGCGACGCTGCTCCGCGCGGCCCGCGCGGAGGACGCCTACGTCGTCCCCGAGGGCGGCAGCAACGCCCTCGCCGTCCGCGGCTGCACCGCCCTCGGCGAGGAACTGGACGGCCAGGCGGACGTGGTGGCGGTGGCCTGCGGCACCGGCGGCACACTGGCGGGACTCGCGGCGGGGGCGGGGCCCGGGCAGCGCGTGCTCGGCATACCGGTGCTGAAGGGCGGCTTCCTCGGCGAGGAGATACGCACCTTGCAGCGGGCGGCCTTCGGCGGACCGCGCGGCGACTGGCGGCTCGAGGAACGTTTCCACTTCGGGGGGTACGCGCGGACGACCCCCGAACTCGACGCGTTCGCCGATGAGTTCGAGGACCGGCACGGAGTGGGCGTGGAACGGCTGTATGTGGCCAAGATGCTGTACGGCCTGACCGCCTTGACCGAGGAGGGCGCCTTCCCGCCGGGGACGGTGGTGGCGGCGGTGATCACCGGGACGCGTTAGCGCTTCTTGCGGCGGCCGAATGTGCGGGGGGCCTTCTTGTTCCCGGCGAGCAGCTTCTGAGCCTTGTACTTCTTGCCCATGCCGGTGTAGGCGTCGGCGAGGGCCCGAGTCGTACGCAGCGTCGGGCTGCCGTCCTCGCCGTACAGGCTGCGCAGCCGGAGCCGGGCGTCCTCCAGCAGCTTCGCGGCCTCCGCGTAGGCGCGCAGTTTCAGCAGCGTGATGCCCAGGCCGTGGGCGGTTCTCAGGGTGTCCCGGTGGTCGGGCCCCAGGGCCTCACGGCGGCGGGCCAGCGTGTCCTCGTACAGGCGCCGGGCCGCTTGACAGTCGCCTTGCTGATGCAGGGTCCACGCGAGGTTGTGCGCGGACACGAAGCAGTCCGGATGCTCGGGGCCGAGGGTTCGGCGCCGCCTCTCCAGCGTGTCCTCGGCGAGGCGGCGCGCCTCCGTGAACTCGCCCAGGTTGGTCATCGCGTTGGCCAGCGCGCTCGCCAGCGAGAGGGTGTCGGGGTGGTTCTCGCCGAGGACCCGGCGGGAGCGGGCGAGGGTGACTTGCGCCAACGCGCGGGCTTCGACGTGCGCGCCCATCACGGAGAGTATGCGCCCCAGGCTGTGGCTGGCACGAAGGGTGATGGGGTGGTCCTCGCCCAGCGAGGTCCGGCAGTGGTGCAGCGTGCCGTCGAGCAGGCTCCGGGCCTTCCTGCCCTCTCCCATCTCACTGAGCGCGTGACCGAGGTTGATCGCGGTCGCCAGTGTGGTGGGGTGGTCTTCCCCGAGGACTCGGCGGCAGGTCACCAGGGTCCTCTCGTTGATGTCACGGGCCTCCTGGAAACGCTCCTGCGCGGTGAGGTGGCCTCCGTAGTTGCTGGCGGACTGAAGCGTGTGCGGGTGGTCCTCGCCGAGGATCCGACGGCGGCGGACGAGCGTGTCGCCGCTGATCGCGAGAGCTTCTTCCTCGTCGCCGAGCTGAGCCAGGATGACAGCCAGATCGTTCGCGGACCTGAGCGTGTCCTCGTGGTCGTCCCCGAGGGTGCGTCGCCGCCGCGCCAGTGTGTCCTCGATGATGGGTCGCGCGCCCCGAAGGTCGCCCAGATCCGCGGTCGCGTGCCCCAGGTACTGCGTACACATCAGAACGTCGGAGTGGTCGGGGCCCAGCTGGGCGATCCACGACTCGCGCAGCGGCTCGCCCAGCTCGCGTGCCTGTCGTGGCTGTCCGCTGCGGATCAGGAAGGAGATGGCCTCCCGCAGGGCCGGCCGGAGTTCGGCCCGCGCGGTGACGTCGAAGTGACGCGCGGTGAGGTGGGACGTGAGGCCGGCCCACGTCGGCCAGTTCTCCGGCCGTTCCGCCTCGCCGGGCGTCACGGCGGCGAGCACCGCCGCCGCATCGTCCTGCACCGCCCCGGTCTCCGCCGCGTCGACCTGGTCGCGCAGCACCGCCTGGGTCAGCCGGTGGATCTGGAAGGCCTCGTGATCGATGCGGGCCAGTCCGAAGCCGCTCAGGGCCGGAAGCGCCGACTGAAGCCACAGGGGGTCCGCCGGATCGCCGGGGATGGTCCTCAGGCGGGGCCGCGCCTCCTCCAGCCAGGCGGTCGGGATCGGCTCGGGGCCGAGGAAGGCGGCCAGGCGCAGCAGCGCCGCCGCGTCCGGGTGGCCCTCGGACAGGTCCTTCGTGGCGATGCCGACCGTGGCGGCGAGGGATGCCGGATAGCCGGGGACCTCGCCCTCCTGGAGGATCCGCGCGGTGCTCTCGGTCAGCAGGCGGCGGTAGCGGTCCACGGTCATGCCGTTGCCGATGACGCCCGCCGCCTGGGCGAGGGCCAGCGGCAGGTCGCCGAGGTCGCCGGCCAGGACGGCGGCCTGTTCCTCGGGGATGCCGGGGATGCGATTGCGGAGGTAGGCGAGGGAGTCCTCGCGGGTGAAGACGTCGAGGGCCAGGGGGCGGGCGATGCCACGCCAGTGCGGGTTGCGGGAGGTGATCAGGACGTGGCCGGGCCCCTCGGGGAGCCAGTTCTCCACGGCGCCGGGGTTCTCCGCGTTGTCCAGGATGATCAGCCAGCGCGGCCGCTCCCGCAGGTGCTGGAGGAGCGCACGGGCGTTGTGCTCGGCGCCGGCCTCGGGGTTGGCGATCCCGACCCGGTCCGCCAGTTCGGTGTAGTGCACGGGCAGTTGGTCGGCCTGCTCGGCGTCGATCCACCACACCAGGTCGTACTGGTCGGCGAAGCGGTGGGCGTACTCCAGGGCGATCTGGCTCTTGCCGATGCCGCCCAGCCCGTGGAGGGCGTAGACCGCGGTGTCGTCGCCGTCGAGCAGGCCCTCGCGCAGCGCGACCAGCACGGCCTCCCGGCCGGAGAAGTCCGTGTTCTTGCGGCGTACGTTCCACACCTCCGCGCGCTTGGTGCTGCCCGGCAGGCGCGGTGCCTCCGCTGCCGTGCCCGTCGCCCTCGGCTGAGCCGGGGTCTGCGGCGCGGCTGCGGCGCCGCCCGGGAACGGCGGCGGCCCGCTCGGCCGGCCGCCCCCGTCGACCGCCGTGAGCAGGGCCGCCAGGGCGTCGTCCTCGTCCAGGCCGTGCAGGTCCTTGCGGACCTTGGTGGCGAGCATCGCGGGGACGTCGTGGTTGGTGAGCGGTTCGACGGCGAGCGGGATGACGCGGTCGCGGCGGGCGACGACGGCGGTCCACTCCTCGTTCGTCCACCGGCCGGGCTCGAAGTACGACTTGGAGAAGAGGGCGACGACCGCGTCGGCCTGGCGCAGGCCCTCGTCCATGCGCTGCACGAAGTCGTCGCCGGTGCGCCAGTCCCACACGTCGAGCAGGACGCGGTGGCCGTGCCGCTCCAGGTGATAGCCCACCCACTCGGCCCAGGAGCGGTCGGCGCCCGCGTAACTGATGAAGTACCGCTGTGTGGTGCCGGTCACCTAGCCCCCCGCGTCACCAAGTCCCGTACGTGTACTGCCGTGTGGTGCCGTGCGCTGCGTGTCCGCCGGGTGTGTCCGGCCGCTTCGTCCCCGCGGGATCCATCATCCCCCCGGGCACTGACAGCGCACCTCGCATCACATCACGTCGCCTCGCGGTACGCCGCCGCTTCCTCCAGGTCGAGCCGGCGCAGCAGCGTGCGCAGCATCTCGTCGTCGATGTACCGCAGGTCCCGCAGCCTGACGAAGACCTCCCGCTCGGCGCCGATCATCTCCCGCGCGAGCCGGCGGTAGGTGTCGTCGGCGGTCTCCCCGGTGACGGGGTTGGGCTGGCCGAGGCGTTCCCAGACGGCGTTGCGGCGGCGTTCGAGGACGGTGCGCAGGCGGTCGGCGAGCGGACCGGGGAGGGCGTTGGCCTCGTCGGCGAGGAGTTCGTCGAGGCGCTGTTCGGCGGCGCGGGAGGCCTGCGCCTGGGCGTTGGCCTCGGCGAGCGTCTCGGCCTGGGCGTCGCGGCCGGGCAGGCGCAGCAGGCGGATGAGCGGCGGCAGGGTGAGGCCCTGGACGACGAGGGTGCCGATGACGGTGGTGAAGGTCAGGAAGAGGATGAGGTTGCGGCCCGGGAAGTCCTCGCCGCCGTGCATCGTCGCCGGGATGGAGAAGGCGATGGCGAGGGAGACCACGCCGCGCATACCGGCCCAGGAGATGATGAACGCGCCCTTCCAGGTGGGGTTGTCCTCGCGTGCGCGGATCCGCGCGGACAGCGCTCGCGGCAGGAACGTCGCCGGGTAGACCCACACGAACCGGGCGACGACCACGACGAGGAAGAGGGCGACCGCGTACCAGGCGGCGTCCGCGCCCTCGTACTCCCCCAGACCGCGCAGGACGACGGGCAGTTGCAGCCCGATGAGGGCGAACACGGAGGACTCCAGGACGAAGGCGACCATCTTCCACACCGCGTCCTCCTGGAGGCGGGTGGCGAAATCGACCTCCCACGCGCGGTGGCCGAGATACAGGGCGACGACCACGACCGCGAGGACGCCGGAGGCGTGCACCTGCTCCGCGACGCCGTAGGCGACGAACGGGATCAGCAGGGAGAGCGTGTTCTGCAGCAGCGCCTCCTTGAGGTGGGTGCGCAGCCAGTGGATCGGCACCATCAGCAGCAGCCCGATGCCGATGCCGCCGACCGCCGCGATCAGGAACTCGCCGATGCCTCCGGCCCAGGTGGCGCCCTCGCCGACGGCGGCGGCGAGGGCCACGCGGTAGGCGGTGATCGCGGTGGCGTCGTTCACCAGGGACTCGCCCTGGAGGATGGTGGTGACCCGGGAGGGCAGTCCCACGCGGCGGGCGATCGCGGTGGCCGCGACCGCGTCCGGCGGTGCCACCACCGCGCCCAGCACCAGCGCTGCGGTCAGCGGCAGGCCGGGCACGAGCAGATAGGCCGCCCAGCCGACGACGACGGTCGCGAAGAGCACGTACCCGACGGAGAGCAGGGCGACGGGCCGCAGTTGGGCGCGCAGGTCGAGGTAGGAGCTGTCGATGGCGGCGGTGTGCAGCAGCGGGGGCAGCAGCAGCGGCAGGACGATGTGCGGGTCGAGGGTGTAGTCGGGCACGCCGGGCACGTACGACACCGCCAGACCGGCCGCGACCAGCAGCAGCGGCGCCGGCACCGGGGTGCGGCGGCCGGCCGCGGCGACCGCCGCGCTTCCGGCCACCAGCAACAGCAGGGGCATCACGTCCATGGCTTTCGCCCGCTCTCGTTCTCCGCGCGGTGATCCGCACACCCGTCGTAATCTGGCACTCATGAAACAGTGCACGCACGCCGACGCGCTGCCGCACCCGGAGCCCTCCGCGCTGAGCGAGACGTGCCCGGAGTGCCTGGCGGCCGGTACGCACCCGGTGCAGCTGCGGCTGTGCCTCACCTGCGGTCACGTCGGCTGCTGCGACTCCTCGCCGGGGCGGCACGCCACCGAGCACCACGAGAAGTCGGGGCACCCGGTGATGCGCACGTTCGAGCCGGGTGAGAATTGGCGTTGGTGCTTCGTGGACCACGTGCTGGTGTGACCCGCTCGTGACCCGGGTTCCGGACACTGGGATCCGGACGGTTCGAGCGTCTGACGCCGGGGTACGTCAACCCGGCGCGCCCTGTTCCGAATTGGGTCCGCCCACCCTCTAGCCACTGTGCGTGTTCAGGTGTTTACTATGAGTGACAGCAGGGGGTTGGGGTCCCGGGACAGGAAAATCGAGAGCGCGGTAGCGTCACCGCTGAACCACACATCGCGTTACCCCGGGGGGCGACCCTCGGCCCCGTAAAGCTTGTACCACCTTGGAGGTGAGGGTGTCCCACATCGCAGGCGAGCCCGCGACCCAGGACTTCGTCGAAGTCCGGCTGCCGGCTGCGGGTGCCTACCTGTCGGTGCTGCGGACGGCCACGGCCGGCCTCGCGGCCCGTTTGGACTTCACCCTCGACGAGATCGAGGACCTGCGCATCGCGGTGGACGAGGCCTGCGCGATCCTGCTGCAGCAGGCCGTGCCCGGCTCGGTGCTCAGCTGTGTCTTCCGGCTCGTCGACGACTCGCTGGAGGTCACCGTCTCCGCGCCGACCACGGACGGTCACGCCCCCTCGCGGGACACCTTCGCCTGGACCGTGCTGTCCGCCCTCGCCGGCAAGGTCTCCTCCGCCGTGGACGAGGACAAGACCGTTTCGATCAGCCTCTACAAACAGCGCGGCGCGGGACCCGGGCCGGCGTGAGGAACGGGGACGGGCCGGTGCGGGACGAAGAGCGCGGCACACGGGAGCTGCCGGCCGAGGGCATGGGCGGGCCGGCGTCTTCGGGCAGCCCGGAGACTCCGAGCGGTCCGGACGGTTCCCGACGCATGGCGGACGGCATCGACGGCATCCCCGAGCAGGCCCGGCCGCACCCGGAGGAGGACACCCCTCGGGCGGACTTCCCCGGCGACGGGCAGCGGAATCAGGACAGTGCCGTGCAGGGCGCGCCTTCGGAGCGGCGGAACGGGGGCTCCCCTGTCCGGGCCGAGGCGCGGGCTCGGGGAAGGGCGACGGGCGGGACGATGAGCGAGCACGAGCGACATTCCGAGGACGACGCGCCGGCCGCGCGCAGCACGCCGGCCGCGCATCACGACCCTCAGGACCGCAGCGGGGCGCGTGCCCTGTTCATCGAGCTGCGCTCCTTGCCGCAGGGCAGCCCGGAGTACGCGGAGCTGCGCAACCGGCTGGTCCGGATGCACCTGCCGCTCGTCGAGCACCTCGCGCGCCGCTTCCGCAACCGGGGCGAGCCGCTGGACGACCTCACGCAGGTCGCCACCATCGGGCTGATCAAGTCGGTCGACCGCTTCGACCCGGACCGCGGCGTGGAGTTCTCGACGTACGCGACGCCGACGGTCGTCGGTGAGATCAAGCGGCACTTCCGGGACAAGGGCTGGGCGGTGCGGGTGCCGCGGCGGCTTCAGGAGCTGCGGCTGTCGCTGACCACGGCGACGGCGGAGCTGTCCCAGCTGCACGGCCGCTCCCCCACGGTGCACGAGCTGGCCGAGAAGCTGGCGATCTCGGAGGAGGAGGTCCTGGAGGGCCTGGAGTCCGCCAACGCGTACTCCACGCTGTCCCTGGACGTCCCCGACACCGACGACGAGTCCCCGGCGGTCGCGGACACCCTGGGCGCGGAGGACGAGGCGCTGGAGGGCGTCGAGTACCGGGAGTCGCTCAAGCCGCTGCTGGAGGACCTGCCGCCGCGCGAGAAGCGGATCCTGCTGCTGCGGTTCTTCGGGAACATGACCCAGTCGCAGATCGCGCAGGAGGTCGGCATCTCGCAGATGCACGTCTCCCGGCTGCTGGCGCGCACCCTGGCGCAGCTGCGGGAGAAGCTCCTCGTCGAGGAGTGACGGCTACTTCCGGGCGTTGCCGGGCCCGCGGATCCCGAGGGCCCGGGTCGTCTCGGGGTTGATCAGCAGCACCAGCGCGGCCACGGCGACGACGGCCAGCGCGATCCCCGCCGGGATGGACATGCTGTCGGCCTGGAGCAGGTTGTAAGCCACCGGCAGCGCCATGATCTGCGTGATGACGGCGGGGCCGCGACTCCAGCTCCGCCGGGCCAGCAGCCCCTTGGCGGCGAGCAGCGGCAGCAGCGCCAGGACGACGAGCGTGATGCCCCCGGTGACGGCCTGCCGGCGGCCGTCCGGCTCCCCGGTCAGCCCGAACACCAGCATCCAGACCCCGCCGACCACCAGCGCCAGCCCCTCCAGCCCGGTCAGCACCGCGGCAGCGGTCAGCCGCACCGGACGCGGGCCCGCCTCATCGGCGTCGACGGCTTCGGGACTGGGGTTACGCGCAGAGGTCACCCTTGCAGGGTAGCGGCCGGGGGGTGGGGGTCGCGGGCGAGGTGGGACGGGGCAGGTCCGCCGCGGGTCCGGGTGGGGCGGGACGGGTGTGCGCGCCCGGAGGGCCGATCCGCGCCCCCGTGTTCAGGTTCACGCCCGAACTCCGGGGTGATCCGCACTCCGGCCTGGGCCCGGTACCCCTCAGTAGGTACGCTGCCATCCATGCGTGCACTTCTCGTGGTCAATCCGGCGGCAACCACCACAAGCGCACGTACGCGCGATGTGCTGATCCACGCGCTCGCGAGCGAGGTGAAGCTGGAGGCGGTCACCACCGAGTACCGCGGTCACGCTCGTGACCTGGGCCGGCACGCGGCGCAGAGTGCGGACATCGAGCTGGTCGTGGCCCTCGGCGGCGACGGGACGGTCAACGAGGTCGTCAACGGACTGCTGCACGCCGGCCCCGATCCGGAGAACCTGCCGCGCCTGGCCGTCGTGCCCGGCGGGTCCACGAACGTCTTCGCCCGCGCGCTGGGCCTGCCCAACGACGCCGTCGAGGCGACCGGCGTGCTGCTGGACGCTCTGCGTGAGGGCAGGGAGCGCACGGTGGGGCTGGGCCTCACGTCCGGTACGCCGGGCAGCGACGACGAGTCGGTCCCGTCCCGCTGGTTCACCTTCAACGCGGGACTCGGCTTCGACGCGGGCGTGGTCGGCCGGGTCGAGCAGCAGCGCGAGCGCGGCAAGAAGTCGACGCACGCGCTCTACGTGCGCCAGGTGGTGCGCCAGCTGCTCGGCGAGCCGCACCGCCGGCACGGGACGATCACGCTGGAGCGGGACGGCGAGGAACTGGCGACGGATCTGGTGCTGTCCATAGTCTCGAACACCGCCCCGTGGACGTTCCTCGGCAATCGCCCCATGTATGCGTCGCCTAAGGCATCGTTCGACACCGGGCTCGACGTATTCGGTCTCAGCCGCCTGTCCACGGCCTCGGTTGCCCGGTATGGCACCCAGTTGCTCACTTCGTCCCCCGAGCGCGGCCCCCAGGGCAAGCACGCCGTCTCCCTGCACGACCTGACCGAGTTCACCTTGCATTCGAAGGTGCCCCTGCCCCTCCAGATGGACGGTGACCACCTGGGGCTGCGCACGAGCGTGACGTTCACAGGCGTACGCCGTGCACTGCGTGTGATTGTGTGAGCAGAAGGGGCGAAAGTCCTTTCACTCGAACGTTTAGGCCAGGATCCACCCCATGGAAGTACGGCTGTGACCTAGTCGACACCGAGGAATCAAAAAAAACTTTCCGGAAGGGGTTGTATCCGCCGCTGAGGTTTGCGAGTCTCTACGTGGCGATCGGGACGGCCCGCAGGACCGGCCTCCGAGATCACCGGAACCCCTCTTCAAACCACAGGACCACGCCAGGGAACCTGGCAGTCGGCCCTTCACTTGTTGAGGGATTCGTGAAAGCGTTCACATTCACAAGCAACCTGCACGTAATACCAAGGAGAGGTAGCAGCCATGGACTGGCGTCACAACGCCGTTTGCCGCGAGGAAGACCCCGAGCTCTTCTTCCCCATCGGCAACACCGGTCCTGCGCTGCTGCAGATCGAGGAAGCCAAGGCCGTCTGCCGTCGCTGCCCGGTGATCGAGCAGTGTCTGCAGTGGGCGCTCGAGTCCGGCCAGGACTCCGGCGTCTGGGGTGGTCTCAGCGAGGACGAGCGCCGCGCGATGAAGCGCCGCGCCGCCCGCAACCGGGCTCGTCAGGCCTCCGCCTGACATCACCCACCCCGCTGACAGCCTGAGCTTGGCGGCGCGTACAGCGAGTACGCAACTCCCGCCCCCGAGCACGCAGCGCGCAGTACCCCGATGCGCTTGAAAGCAGCAGCGAGCACTGGCCTCGGACCGATCAAGGTCCGGGGCTCTTTGCTTTGTCCGGAGGTGCGGCGGGTGGCCTCGCGGGCCCGCACCGCGCGTTACTCGCGTTACTTCTGTGCCCGCACCGGGATGTCCAGCAGCACCTGGGTGCCGCGCTCCGGCGCCGGGACCATGTCGAAGGTGCCGCCCAGCTCCCCCTCGACCAGCGTCCGCACGATCTGCAGCCCGAGGTTGCCCGAGGTGCGCGGGTCGAAGCCGGGCGGCAGGCCCACGCCGTCGTCCTGAACGGTGACCAGGAGACGGGCCTCCTTCGTCGTACCGCCACGGACCGCCGCGACCTCGACGGTCCCGGTGTCGCCCTCGCGGAAGCCGTGCTCCAGGGCGTTCTGCAGGATCTCGGTCAGCACCATGGACAGCGGGGTGGCCACCTCGGCGTCGAGGATGCCGAAGCGGCCGGTGCGCCGGCCTCTGACCTTGCCCGGGGAGATCTCGGCGACCATCGCGAGGACCCGGTCGGCGATCTCGTCGAACTCCACTCGCTCGTCCAGGTTCTGGGACAGCGTCTCATGGACGATCGCGATGGAGCCCACGCGCCGTACGGCCTCTTCGAGCGCCGCGCGGCCCCGCTCGGACTCGATCCGGCGGGCCTGGAGGCGCAGCAGGGCCGCCACCGTCTGGAGGTTGTTCTTCACCCGGTGGTGGATCTCCCGGATGGTGGCGTCCTTGGTGATCAACTCGCGTTCCCGGCGGCGCAGTTCGGTGACGTCCCGCAGGAGCACCAGGGAACCGATGCGGGTGCCCTTGGGCTTGAGGGGGATCGCGCGGAACTGGATGACCCCGTCGTTGGCCTCGATCTCGAACTCGCGCGGCGCCCAGCCGCTCGCCACCTTGGCCAGGGCTTCGTCCACGGGGCCGCGGGAGGGGGCGAGTTCGGCGGTCGTCCGGCCGAGGTGGTGGCCGACGAGGTCGGCGGCGAGGCCGAGGCGGTGGTAGGCGGAGAGGGCGTTCGGGGAGGCGTACTGGACGATGCCGTCGGCGTCGAGCCGGATCAGGCCGTCGCCCACGCGGGGCGAGGCGTCCATGTCGACCTGCTGGTTGGCGAACGGGAACGCGCCGGCCGCGATCATCTGGGCGAGGTCGGAGGCGGACTGGAGGTAGGTCAGCTCCAGTCGGCTCGGGGTGCGCACGGTGAGCAGGTTGGTGTTGCGGGCGATGACGCCGAGGACGCGGCCCTCTCGCCGTACGGGGATCGACTCGACCCGTACGGGGACCTCCTCGCGCCACTCCGGGTCGCCCTCGCGCACGATCCTGCCCTCGTCGAGCGCGACGTCCAGCATGGGGCGGCGGCCGCGCGGGACCAGGTGGCCGACCATGTCGTCCTGGTAGGAGGTGGGGCCGGTGTTCGGCCGCATCTGGGCGACGGAGACATAGCGGGTGCCGTCGCGGGTGGGAACCCACAGGACCAGGTCGGCGAAGGAGAGGTCGGAGAGCAGCTGCCACTCCGAGACCAGCAGATGCAGCCACTCGAGGTCGGAGTCGTCGAGGGCGGTGTGCTGGCGGACCAGTTCGTTCATGGAGGGCACGTCTGCGAGCGTACCCGGCGGTCTGTACGGCGCCGAAACGTGCCGGTGCGGGGCGGCACCGCCCCTGGAGACACCCGCGGGCCGCGGCGCCTGGGAGGGACCCTCAACCCTCCCGGCACCGCAGCCCGGAGCAATATCGGCCGTGGGGTGTGCGGTCCCGGTCGGCCGAAGGATGAGGAGCCGGGGCAGTCAGGGCAGAGAGCTCCGGTTCCTCGCTCCGTCTTCCTGTGCGGGGAAGACGGATGCTTGTTCCCACGCATGGGATGACCGCACAGTCGGTATTCGCGAGGCTGGTCTGCAACGATTGTGGACTAGACCACTGCGCGTGTCCATGCGTCGGAAGCTGTTTGTTGCCGTCTGGTGCCGGCGTTGCCGGTTGTCGGCTGCCGGCTGTGTGCTGTCGAAGACCGTGCGGCGCGGGCCGTCGTCGTTGCCGGCCCCTGGAAGCCTAACCCGCTCCGGTCATCCGCGGGGCCAGATCGTCATGGCAATTTCGGCGAGTGCCTCCAGTTCCGCGCGGCTCGCGCCGTCGCGCGCCTGCTGGGACATGCCCTGGATCATCGCCCCGGTGTGCCGGGCCAGGGCCGCCGCGTCGGTGCCGGGCGGCAGCTCACCTGTGGCGATGTCCGCCCTTATCCGGCTTTCGATGGCCGCGATGTTGGCGTTGCGGCGCTCCCGCAGGGCCTGCTCCACCTCGGGGCTGGTGCAGTTCGTCGCCGCGTGGACGACGAGGCAGCCGTGCGGCCGGCCGGGGGCGGTGTACTCGGCGGCCGCCTCGCGCAGCAGGCGCCGCACGGCGGCCCGTGCGGTCGGCTCCTCGGCGAGGGCGCGCGCCGCGAAGGAGCCGTAACGCGCGCCGTACACCTCGACGACCTCGTCGAACAGCGCTCGCTTGTCGCCGAACGCGGCGTAGAGGCTGGGGGCGCCGATGCCCATGGCGCGGGTGAGGTCGGAGACGGACGTCGCCTCGTACCCGCGCTCCCAGAAGGCCATGATCGCCCGCTCCAGGGCGGTCTCGCGGTCGAAGGAGCGGGGGCGGCCGCGGCCACGCCCGCGGCGGCCGGCGGGGGTGGGCTCCTGTCCGGTGGGGGCTGCCTCCGGCGCCTCCGATACCGCTTCGCGCCCGGCGGGGGTCGCCTCCCGTCCCTCCCGTGCGGCCTCGCGCCCGGCGGGCTCCTCCGGCCCGGCGGCGGCGGTCCCGCGGCCTGCCAGCGTCGCGGTCTGCGCCTCGTTCCCCTGGGTGCTCACCATGGAGTGCATTTTATAACGGGCGCTAGACAAATGTCAGCGGCGTGATCTACGGTCTTTTCTGTAACGACCACTAGCAAATCGCGAAGGGGGCGTCTCCATGGGCGCGCTGAGCGGGAGGACGGCACTCGTCACGGGGGCGAGCAGGGGCATCGGGCGCGGGATCGCCGAGCGCCTGGGGCGCGACGGGGCACGCGTCGCGGTGCACTACGGGACGAACGAGACGGCGGCGAAGGAGACGGTCACGGCGATCGAGGCGGCGGGCGGATCGGCCTTCATGATCGGCGTGGAGCTGGGAACGCCGGGGGACGCGGAGGCACTGTGGGCCGAGTTCGACCGGCACGCGGACGGCGTGGACATCATCGTGAACAACGCGGGGATCGGCACGTCGTCGCCCCTTGAGGACATCACCGAGGCGGAGTACGACCGGCTCTTCGCCGTGAACGTGAAGGCGCCGTACTTCATCGTCCGGCAGGGCCTCGGCCGGCTCCGCGACGGCGGCCGGATCGTCAACATCTCGACCGGGCTCGCGCGCAACGCCGTGCTGCCGGACCTGACGGCGTACGCGATGACGAAGGGCGCCCTGGACGTCCTCACCCGGGACCTGTCCAAGATCCTGGGCCCCCGCGGCATCACCGTGAACTCGGTGGCTCCCGGCTACATCGAGACGGACAACACGGCCGCGTTCCTCGGTACGGAGGAGGGCCGGGCGCAGGCGGAGGCGATATCGGCCCTGGGCCGGGTGGGCACCCCCGCGGACGTCGCGGACGTGGTGGCGTTCCTGGCCTCGGAGGATGGGCGCTGGGTGACGGGGGGCTGGGTGGACGCCACGGGCGGTTCGCTGCTCTGAGCCGGGGGGATGGCGGGTACCGGAGGGCGGGGAAGGAGGGAGGTGGAGGGGGTTCACGGGCGGGCCGGGGGTCCACGGGCGGGCTGGCCGGGCGGGCCGCCGCGCGTCCGCGACACCTGGGACGGCCGGCGCCGCTCTGTTAGATTGGTCTAAACCACATGACCCTTTCGGGTGCCCTTCGAGTCCCCCTCTTCAGATCGGCAGGCCCAGCGTGGAAGTTGTCATCGTTCCGGACGCCCAGGCCGGCGGCGAGCTGATCGCCGAGGCCATGGCCCAGCTGCTCCGGCGCAAGCCCGACGCCCTGCTCGGTGTGGCCACCGGCTCCACTCCGCTGCCCGTCTACCAGGCCCTCGCGGCCAAGGTGCGCGCCGGCGAGGTGGACGCCTCGCGGGCGCGGATCGCGCAGCTCGACGAGTACGTGGGGCTGCCCGCCTCGCACCCGGAGTCGTACCGCTCGGTGCTGCGACGGGAGGTGCTGGAGCCGCTGGGGCTGTCGATGGACGCGTTCATGGGCCCCGACGGGGAGGCGGAGGACGTCCAGGCGGCCTGCGAGGCGTACGACAGGGCGCTCGCGGAGGCGGGCGGGGTGGATCTCCAGCTGCTCGGGATCGGGACCGACGGGCACATCGGGTTCAACGAACCCTGCTCCTCGCTGGCGTCGCGGACCCGGATCAAGACGCTGACCGAGCAGACCCGGGTGGACAACGCGCGGTTCTTCGACGGGGACATCGACCAGGTGCCGCATCACGTCATCACGCAGGGCATCGGGACGATCCTGGAGGCGCGCCACCTGGTGTTGCTGGCCACCGGGGAGGGGAAGGCGGACGCCGTGGCCGCGACGGTGGAGGGACCGGTCGCCGCGGTGTGTCCGGCGTCCGCGCTGCAGCTGCATCCGCACGCCACGGTCGTGGTGGACGAGGCGGCCGCGTCCAAGCTGAAGCTCGCCGACTACTTCCGGCACACGTACGCCAACAAGCCGGAGTGGCAGGGCATCTGAGAGCCGGCCGGTGCGACGGGGGCCGGCCGGAGCGGCGGCGCCGGCCCGCGTGGGTGGGGTCACCGGCCCGCGAACCGACCATTCATCAGTGCTGGTGATAGACCAATGGCCTAGTCCAATTCGAGCGCCGCACGGGACGAGCAGGCGGCGACCAGAGCCAGGAGGGCTGCGCCGACCAGCGGTTATGCGGTCGCGAAGAGGCGAGAGCCTTTCAGCGGGAACCGGGCGAAAACAGGGACTGCGACCGTCATACTCGGGTAGACCACTTCAGCGGGCTGGACTAGACCAAGGCAGGCGGCGACGGTATACAGAGGGGATCATCGGAGCGTACGGACGATTACCTCCGAGGAGACCTCTACGGAGGGCGACACCTCGACGGAGCCGGGAAGGCGGAGCATGAGCACCGACGTCAGCAGTGCGGAGAACGAGACCGGGGCGACCGTCCGTACCGCGCGCGTGCCCAAGTACTACCGCCTGAAGAAGCACCTGCTCGACATGACGGAGACGCAGGCGCCGGGCACCCCGGTCCCGCCCGAGCGCACGCTGGCCGCCGAGTTCGACACCTCGCGCACCACCGTCCGCCAGGCGCTCCAGGAGCTGGTCGTCGAGGGCCGGCTGGAGCGGATCCAGGGCAAGGGCACCTTCGTCGCCAAGCCCAAGGTCTCCCAGGCGCTCCAGCTCACCTCCTACACCGAGGACATGCGCGCCCAGGGCCTGGAGCCCACCTCCCAGCTGCTCGACATCGGCTACATCACCGCCGACGACCGGCTCGCCGAGCTGCTCGACATCACCGCCGGCGGCCGGGTGCTGCGCATCGAGCGCCTGCGCATGGCCAACGGCGAGCCGATGGCCATCGAGACCACCCACCTCTCGGCCAAGCGCTTCCCCGCGCTGCGGCGGTCGCTGGCCAAGTACACGTCCCTCTACACCGCCCTCGCCGAGGTCTACGGCGTCCACCTCGCCGAGGCCGAGGAAACCATCGAGACCTCGCTGGCCACCCCGCGCGAGGCGGGCCTGCTCGGCACCGACGTCGGCCTGCCCATGCTGATGCTCTCCCGCCACTCCCTGGACCGGGAGGGCAAGCCGGTGGAGTGGGTGCGGTCGGTCTACCGCGGCGACCGGTACAAGTTCGTGGCCAGGCTCAAGCGGCCCGCCGAGTAGCCACGGCATCAAGGCGATACCGACTTTGTAAAGGCGATACCGATATGCGGACGAGGGGTTCCTCTGCCGCGACACCGTGACCTAGATTGCCAGCCCATTAAGCAGGTGATCAGTGAGGGGACGGAGTCGCCAAGATGTCGGAAGCGCCAGAAGTGAGCGCAGGGCCGGTGGTGACGCCCGTGCGCGTCGTCATCGCCCTCTGCCTCGTCGCACCGTTCGTGGCCATGCTGTGGGTCGGTTCGTATGCCAAGACCGACCCCGCCCTCGCCGGTATCCCGTTCTTCTACTGGTACCAGATGGCGTGGGTGGTCATCTCGACCGTGCTGACGATGATCGCTTTCAAGCTGTGGCAGCGTGACCAGCGCGCCCGCCGGGGCGGTGAGCAGCGATGAAGGACGGCGTGAACGGCGTCGCGCTCGCCGTCTTCATCTTCTTCTTCCTGGCCGTCACGGTCATGGGCTTCCTCGCCGCGCGCTGGCGCAAGGCGGAGAACGAGCACAGCCTCGACGAGTGGGGTCTGGGCGGCCGGTCGTTCGGCACCTGGATCACCTGGTTCCTGCTCGGCGGCGACCTTTACACGGCGTACACCTTCGTCGCCGTACCGGCGGCGATCTACGCGGCGGGCGCGGCCGGCTTCTTCGCCGTGCCGTACACGATCCTCGTCTATCCGCTCATCTTCACGTTCCTGCCGCGGCTGTGGTCGGTGTCGCACAAGCACGGCTATGTGACGACCTCGGACTTCGTGCGCGGGCGGTTCGGCTCGAAGGGGCTGTCGCTGGCGGTGGCGCTCACCGGCATCCTCGCCACCATGCCGTACATCGCGCTCCAGCTCGTCGGCATCCAGGCCGTACTGGACGTGATGGGCGTCGGCGGCGGCGAGGACACCAACTGGTTCATCAAGGACCTGCCGCTGCTGATCGCGTTCGGTGTGCTGGCCGCGTACACCTACTCGTCGGGTCTGCGGGCGCCGGCGCTCATCGCGTTCGTCAAGGACACCCTGATCTACCTCGTGATCGCCGTCGCGATCATCTACATCCCGATCAAGCTGGGCGGCTTCGACGACATCTTCGCCAAGGCGGGCGAGAAGTTCGAGACCACCGGGGCCGGCGGGCTGGTCCCGCCGGAGGCGGGCCAGTGGACGTACGCCACCCTGGCGCTCGGCTCCGCGCTGGCGCTGTTCATGTACCCGCACTCGATCACCGCGACGCTCTCCTCCAAGAGCCGTGAGGTGATCCGCCGCAACACCACGATCCTGCCGCTGTACTCGCTCATGCTGGGTCTGCTGGCGCTGCTGGGCTTCATGGCGATCGCCGCCGGGATCAAGGTGCAGAACGGCCAGCTGGCCATCCCGCAACTGTTCGAGGACATGTTCCCGGACTGGTTCGCGGGCGTGGCGTTCGCGGCGATCGGCATCGGCGCGCTGGTGCCCGCGGCCATCATGTCCATCGCGGCGGCCAACCTCTTCACCCGCAACATCTACAAGGACTTCATCCGGCCCGACGCCACGCCCGAGCAGGAGACCAAGGTCTCCAAGCTGGTGTCGCTGCTGGTGAAGGTGGGTGCGCTGGCCTTCGTCCTGACCATGGACAAGACCGTCGCCATCAACTTCCAGCTGCTCGGCGGCATCTGGATCCTGCAGACCTTCCCGGCCCTCGTCGGTGGCCTGTTCACCCGCTGGTTCCACCGCTGGGCGCTCATCGCCGGCTGGGCGGTCGGCATGATCTACGGCACGGTCGCCGCGTACGGGGTGGCCTCCCCGACGCAGAAGCACTTCGGCGGCTCGTCGAAGGAGATCCCGGGCATCGGGGAGATCGGCTACATCGGTCTGACCGCGTTCGTGCTGAACGTGATCGTGACGGTCGTCCTGACCTTCGTCCTGCGCGCGGCCAAGGCGCCCGACGGCGTGGACGAGACCAAGCCGGAGGACTACACGGCGGACGCGGGCGATCCGGGTGTGCAGGTGGAGCTGCCGCCGGCGACGGCCGGTTCGGCGCACTGAGCCCGGCGACGGCCTGCTCGGCGCACTGAGGCCGGGCGTGAGCCGGTCGTAGGGCGGGGCGTGAGCCCGGTGGGAGCCGGTAGGCGGGGCGTGAGCCGGTTCTGAGCAGGCTCCGGACAGCCGGTCGGCGGCGATCCGCGTGGTGCGGGTCGCCGCCGGCCGCGTGCGGGGTCCGGTCCTGTCCGGTCCGGTGGGCCGTCGTGTCCGTCGTCACCCCTGTCAGTCGCCCCCCCGTGTCAGTCGCCCCCCGTGTCAGTCGTCCCGCGTGCGCTGGGCCATCTCCGCCCAGAAGCGGTCCAGTTCACGGACGCGCATGCCCACCCAGTGCGGTGTCTTCCGGCGCAGGCCCCGGGGCAGGCAGCGGCGCCAGCGGCCGGGAAGGAGTGCCTGCTGCTGGCGGCAGAAGGGCTCGCGGATCTCGCCGCGCGGGACGCAGCCACGCGGCGGGTACGGGCAGAGCTGGAACGCGCAGTCCGGCAGGCAGGTCTCGCCGGGCGGGGGCAGCACCGAGGTCCCGGCCCGGAGCCCGGGCCGCAGCGGAGCCCGGTCGGTGCTGATGCACGGCGGCAGCAGCACGTCCGGCCGCTCCACGCGGGCCAGCCGCTCCTCGACCTCGTCCGGATGCCCGTCCCGCTCGATGAGGTTGAGCATCACCAGCACGTCGGCGACCAGGCGCTGGGCCCGCGGGTCGAGGGTGCTCCAGCCGGCCGCGGGCGGAATCCACAGGTTGTGCTTGCGGTACCCGCCGCTGCCGCGGGGCCGCGAGCCGATGGTGTCGGTGACGCCTTTCTCGTCGATCCACAGGAAGCGTTCCGGCTCGCCCGTCTCCAGGGCGAGGGCCACCAGGTCGCCCGCCTCGGCGACGAACGGGTGGAGCCGCCGCCGCTGCCCCTGCCCGCCGGACCCGCCCGACGCACCGGACCCGCCTGACCCACTGGACCCGACGGACCCACCGGGCGCCCGGTTCACCGTACCGGCCATCGACAGCCACCGTTCCACGGTCTGGACGGCGCTCGCCCCGCCGATGCCGGTGCCCCTGCGGCGCGTCCCGTCCGGGCGCTCGTCCGGCCCGCTGCCGGCGCGGCCGTGCTCGTGCCGGCCCGCGGTGTCCGGCAGCTCCCACAGGCACAGTGCCTGGAGCAGCGAGAGCTGGCTGTACCAGCAGCGGGACCGCTGGAGCACGGTCTCCGCCTGGCGGATCAGCTCCGCGCGGTTGCCCGGGTAGGTGTCCGGATGCCGTTTGCGGCGGTTCGCCGCGTACTTGAAGCCCTGGGCCAGCGCCGTCTCCAGGGCGAGCGGCAGATCGGGCGTGCCGCCGGTGTACTTCGGGTCCAGGTGGCGCAGCCACCGGGTCAGCCGCTCACGGGCCTCGTCGCGGTGCGCGTCGTCGACGGAGCCCAGCAGCATGGGCACCATCCAGGCCCGCATCACGAACTCCCGGAAGAGGGTGACCCGCCGTTCCCGGTAGCGCTGGTTCAACGCCCGTCGCCGGCGCATCAGTCCCTCGACCCGCTGCGGCGTCCGCGCCCGCGCGCTGCCCCGGGCGCTGCGGGCGCGCGTCATCTGCGCGGCCCACGCCTCGTACTCCCGCCGCTTCCAGGCTTTCAGGTCGTGGATCGCGGTGGTGTACTCCTCGATCGGATCGGTGGTCAGCCCGACCCGCTCCCGGATCACGGCGAACGCCGCGTTGCCCCCGCTGCCGAACTCCTGCGCGGCGGCCAGGCGGATCCGGTACGAGGGCTCCACGGTGCCCATCCGGAACAGCTGCCAGTACAGGGGAGTGGTGTCCATCCGGTCGGAGACCTGGCGCAGCGCCGCCCCGAGCTGTTTGAGCAGCCTGAGCTTGGCGTCCTGGAGGCTGCGCGGATCGCCCTTGAAGCGGGTCCAGCGGGCGTGCACGGCGGCGACGATGTCCGCGAGGAACCGCGGGTCGGCCTCCACACTCTCCACCTCGACGGCCGCCGCGTACAGGTCGAGGGCCTTGGGGTCGTCGGTACGGCGCTGGGCGGCGGCGTACAGCCGGCGGGCCAGGGTGCGTCCGCGCGCGGAGGTCTGCCGCCACCGCTCCCGGACCTCCTTGCCGAGCTCGGCGCGCACCCCGGCGCCGCCCGCCGTGAGTTCCGCCGCCCGGCGGCGGGACAGCAGGACGAGGGAGATGAGCAGTTCACGGCTGGGTCCGGGCGGCTGCAGCGCCTGTTCGACCAGCCGGCCGGCCTCCGGTTCGCCCAGGTGGTTGAGGACGCGGAAACCGAAGTAGGCCTGGATGATGCTGTGCGGGAAGCGGACCTTCTTCTCGAAGCCCTCGACGAGCTGCAGCTTGTCCGCGTTCCCGATGAAGGCGGCGAGCAGGGCGTGGCACTGGTCCCGGTTCCCCTCGCGCAGCCGCCGGCTGGTCTCGTCGCCGAGCCGGTCGCAGAGCGCGCCCCAGATCCGCTGGCGGTGCCATGCGGAGAAGACGGTGCCGTGTCCGCCGTACCGGTCGAAGCCGCGCCGGGCGGACCAGAGGTGGTCGGCGCGGGTACGGGCGCGCCGGGCGGGGCCGGCGTGGATGTCCTGGTCGAGCAACTCGGCGAAGCCGACCTCGAGTTTGTCCTGGAGCAGGCCCACGCAGGCGAGGGCGCAGACCACTTCCAGGGTCTCGCGCCGCTCGCGCGGGCCGACCGCCACGGTGTCCCGCAGCAGGCCGTCGCACAGCGCGGTCTCCCAGGTCTCCAGCAGCCACAGCCGCAGGGTGCCGCGGTCCCGGCTGCGGGTGTCGAGCCGGTAGGGGTCGTCGCGCGGGCGGTCCCGTTCGAGCAGGCCGTGCTGGTGCAGGTCGCGGGCGATCTGGAGGTAGATCGGCGACTCGGTGACCTCGGCCGTCTCCACGATCCAGTCCACCCGGCGCTCGTCGGTGTCGGGGACCCGGGAGGCGACGAAGTGCAGTGCCTCCTCCTCGCTCAGCGGCTCCAGCTCCACGATCGCGGCGGGTGTGCTCTCCAGCGGGCTGTGCGGCCGGGAGGCGATGACCAGGGGCAGTCGCTCGGCGTGGGCGCGTTCGATGGCGAGGCGGATGATGTTGTCCCGGCTCTGCTGCGCGCTCTCGTCGAGCAGGGCCTCCTCCAGGCCGTCGGCGATGACGACCACCTTGTCGTCGGCGAGCAGTTGCTGCCAGACCCGCTCGTTCTTGGTGCGGGCGAGGATGCCGCGCGGTGCTTCCTCGGCGAACCGCTGCTTGGCGAGCAGTTCGAAGTTCAGGGCGCTGCCGCGGTCCGCGTCGCGCAGCCGGACGGGCACCGGTACGGCCCGCTGCCGGGCGAGCAGCTCGGTCAGCCGTACCAGGACGGCGGTATTGCCCGCGCCGACGCCGCCGACGAGCAGGTACGGCCGCCGTGTCTCGCGCTGCCGCAGCCGCTCGGCGATCACCTGGGCGACCTCCTCGCGGCCCACGATCCGGTCGATGTCCGGTCCGGCGGTGAGCACCAGCCGGCGCGGGCAGGAGCGGGCGCGGGCGAGGTAGCGGCGCTTGGTCCAGCTGTACCACCAGAACAGGAAGAGGGCGGCGGCGACGGAGGCGGTGAGGACGGGGCCGATGAAGCGCAGGAGGTCGTCGAGGCCGTTGGTGTCGCCGCCCAGGCGGTCGATGGCGGTGTCCTTCCCGGTGGCGAGGTTGTAGACGGCCTCCCCGCACCAGGCGACGACCAGCAGCGCGCCCAGCAGCCAGATGATCCGGGTCACGGTGGTGTAGGAGAGCCATCGGCGCCATTTGCCGGGGCGGGTGGCGCCGCGCCGGGCCTCCAGACGGATCGTCAGGGCGTGCCAGTAGCCGAGCAGGCGGTGCCGCACCCGGCTCGCCGCGCGCCGCAGTTCGAGTGTCGACATCGGCGCGTCGCGCGGGCGCCGCCTGCCCGGCGGGTGCCGTACGACCCGTGTCACGGGACGGCCCCGGTCACGGTGCGGCCTTCGTCAGGGTGCGGCCTTGGTCACGGTGCGGCCTGGTCACGGTGCGGCCTTGGTCATGGTGCGGCCTTCGGCATGATGTGGCCTCTGGGTACGGCGCGCCCCTCGGCCTGGAGCGCCCCCGCCCCGGTCCGGCGACCCCCGGCATGACGCTTCTCCTTCACGGGAGTCCTGTTTCCATGGAATCACTCCGGCGGGGGCCCGCAACCCGGCTGCGGGGCCCCGGCGCCCCTGGGGAAAACCCCGGACGATGTCACACCCCTTCGGCACACTCGGTCCCATGGAGATCGTCATCCGCCCCGTCACGCCCGCCGAGTACGACGCCGTCGCCGAGCTCACCGCCCAGGCCTATCTCCGGGACGGCCTGCTCGACTTCGGGGAGAGCGACGCGTATCTGCACGAGCTGAGAGACGTGGCGAAACGGGCGGCCGCCGCGGAGGTGCTGGTCGCCGTGGCGAGGGAACAAGGGCGGGCGGCGGAGCAGGGACAGCGGCTGACGGAGGGGAGTGAGCGGGCGGCGGAGGAGGGAGAGCGGGTCGTCGGCGGTGTGACGTTCGTCCCCTCCGGTGGGCCGATGGCCGACATCGCGGGCCCCGGCGAGGCCGAGATACGCATGCTGGCCGTCGCGCACGAGGCCCGGCGCCGCGGGGTCGGCGCGGCCCTGGTGCGCGCCTGCGTCGACCGGGCCCGCGCCACCCCGGGCTGTGTCCGCGTCGTCCTGTCGTCCCAGCGCGCCATGCGCTCCGCCCACCGCGTCTACGAACGCCTGGGCTTCGTGCGCACCCCCGAGCGCGACTGGAAGCCGCTGCCGGAGTTGGACGACATCACTCTGCTCACCTATGAGTTGACCCTCTGAAACCGGCCCGACACAACATCTGGGGGTGCTACCGCCACCCGGCACAACATGTATGCTCATGCTCGCTGTCGCCGCAGGGGAATCCGGTGGGAATCCGGAACTGTCCCGCAACGGTGTACCCATACCCGTATAGGCGTGTATGGGAGTCAGTCCGAGGACCTGCCGACAGTGCGCCCGGCCGTCCGGTCCGGGCGCCCGACGTCCGGGCCTCGTGGAATGGGCCGGTGGACGCGACGCCCGCGTGCGCTCGTGAGCTGCCCCCTGCCCTCGCAGGCCCCCGTGCCGAGCGAGGGAGAGCCCCCACGTGACCATCGCGCCCGCAGATCCGGCCTCAGCAGCGGTCCCGTCCCACCCCGCAGCGGTCCCGTCCCACGACGCGGCCGTGCCGTCCCAGGACGCCGACGGTCCCGGCGCCGCGCTGCTGCGGACCCTGACCGAGCTGACCGCCGATCTCCCCGACGCCGACCCCGGCCGGGTCGCCGCCGCCGCGCTGCGCGGCCGCTCCGCCCGCGCGGACGAGACGGAGCTGCGCGAGCTGGCCACGGAGGCGGCCGCCGGGCTCATCTCCGAGGACCCGGCCTACAGCCGGCTGGCCGCCCGGCTGCTGGCGATCGGCATCACCGCCGAGGCCGCCTCGCAGGGCGTCACGTCGTTCACCGAGTCCGTCGCCGTCGGCCACCGCGAGGGCCTGATCGCCGACCGCACCGCCGCGTTCGTCCGGCTGCACGCCGAACGCCTGGACGCCCTCGTCGACCGCGCCGCCGACGACCGCTTCGGCTACTTCGGCCTGCGCACCCTGCACAGCCGCTATCTGCTGCGCCACCCGATCACCCGCAAGGTGATCGAGACGCCCCAGCACTTCCTGCTGCGCGTCGCCGCCGGTCTCGCCGAGGACGACACCACCCGCTCCGTGGAGGAGGTCGCGGCGCTCTACGGGCTCATGAGCCGCCTCGACTACCTCCCCTCCTCCCCCACGCTGTTCAACTCCGGCACCCGGCACCCCCAGATGTCGTCCTGCTACCTCCTGGACTCCCCCAAGGACGAGCTGGACTCCATCTACGACCGCTACCACCAGGTCGCCCGCCTGTCGAAGCACGCCGGCGGCATCGGCCTGTCGTACAGCCGGATCCGCGCGCGCGGTTCGCTGATCCGCGGCACCAACGGCCACTCCAACGGCATCGTCCCCTTCCTGAAGACCCTCGACGCCTCGGTCGCCGCGGTGAACCAGGGCGGCCGGCGCAAGGGCGCGGCCGCGGTCTACCTGGAGACCTGGCACGCCGACATCGAGGAGTTCCTGGAGCTGCGCGACAACACGGGCGAGGACGCCCGCCGCACGCACAACCTGAACCTCGCGCACTGGGTGCCGGACGAGTTCATGCGCCGCGTGAACGCCGACGAGCAGTGGTCGCTGTTCTCGCCGTCCGACGTGCCGGAGCTGGTCGACCTGTACGGCGAGGAGTTCGACGCGGCCTACCGCGCGGCCGAGGCGAAGGGCCTCGCGAAGAAGACCATGCCCGCCCGTGATCTGTACGGCCGGATGATGCGCACCCTCGCGCAGACCGGCAACGGCTGGATGACGTTCAAGGACGCCGCCAACCGCACCGCCAACCAGACCGCCGAGCCGGGCCACGTCATCCACTCCTCCAACCTCTGCACGGAGATCCTGGAGGTCACCGACGACGGCGAGACGGCGGTCTGCAACCTGGGCTCCGTCAACCTCGGCGCCTTCGTGGACCCGGCCCGTCAGGACATCGACTGGGAGCGGCTGGACGCCACCGTCCGCACCGCCGTCACGTTCCTCGACCGCGTCGTGGACATCAACTTCTACCCGACCGAGCAGGCGGGCCGCTCCAACGCCAAGTGGCGTCCGGTGGGCCTCGGCGCGATGGGTCTGCAGGACGTGTTCTTCAAGCTGCGGCTGCCCTTCGACTCGGCCGAGGCGAAGGCGCTGTCCACGCGGATCGCCGAGCGGATCATGCTCGCCGCGTACGAGGCGTCCGCCGACCTCGCCGAGCGCAACGGCCCGCTGCCCGCCTGGGAGAAGACCCGCACCGCGCGCGGGGTGCTGCACCCCGACCACTACGACGTGGAGCTGACCTGGCCGGAGCGCTGGGCGGCACTGCGGGAGCGGATCGCGTCGGTCGGCATGCGCAACTCGCTGCTGCTGGCCATCGCGCCGACCGCCACCATCGCCTCGATCGCGGGCGTCTACGAGTGCATCGAGCCGCAGGTGTCCAACCTGTTCAAGCGCGAGACGCTGTCCGGCGAGTTCCTCCAGGTCAACTCCTACCTGGTCGCCGACCTGAAGAAGCTCGGCGTGTGGGACGCCCGCACCCGTGAGGCGCTGCGCGACGCGAACGGCTCGGTGCAGGGCTTCGCGTGGATCCCCGAGGACGTCCGGCGGCTGTACCGCACGGCGTGGGAGATCCCGCAGCGCGGCCTGATCGACATGGCCGCGGCCCGCACCCCGTTCCTGGACCAGGCGCAGTCCCTGAACCTCTTCCTGGAGACGCCGACCATCGGCAAGCTCTCCTCGATGTACGCGTACGCCTGGAAGTCCGGGCTGAAGACGACGTACTACCTGCGTTCGCGCCCCGCGACGCGCATCGCCCGCGCCGCCCAGGCGCAGCAGCCCACCGTCCCCGTGCAGCAGACCGCCGACCCCGAGGCGGTCGCCTGCTCCCTTGAGAACCCCGAGTCCTGCGAGGCCTGCCAGTAATGACCACCCGTAACGCCAATCTCCTCGACCCGGGCTTCGAGCTGACCCTGCGCCCCATGCGCTACCCGGACTTCTACGAGCGCTACCGGGACGCCATCAAGAACACCTGGACCGTGGAGGAGGTCGACCTCCACTCGGACGTCGCCGACCTCGCCAAGCTGTCCCCGGGCGAGCAGCATCTGATCGGCCGGCTGGTCGCGTTCTTCGCGACGGGCGACTCGATCGTGGCGAACAACCTGGTGCTGACGCTGTACAAGCACATCAACTCGCCCGAGGCGCGCCTGTATCTGTCGCGCCAGCTGTTCGAGGAGGCCGTCCACGTCCAGTTCTATCTGACGCTGCTGGACACCTACCTGCCCGATCCGGACGACCGGGCGGCGGCCTTCGCGGCCGTGGAGAACATCCCGTCCATCCGGGAGAAGGCCGAGTTCTGCTTCAAGTGGATGGACTCGGTCGAGGAGATCGACCGGCTGGAGACCAAGGCCGACCGGCGCCGTTTCCTGCTGAACCTGATCTGCTTCGCCGCGTGCATCGAGGGCCTGTTCTTCTACGGCGCGTTCGCCTACGTCTACTGGTTCCGCAGCCGGGGCCTGCTGCACGGCCTGGCGACCGGCACCAACTGGGTGTTCCGCGACGAGACGATGCACATGTCCTTCGCGTTCGACGTGGTCGACACCGTCCGCAAGGAGGAGCCCGACCTCTTCGACGACCGGCTCCAGCAGGAGGTGACGGACATGCTGCGGGAGGCCGTCGAGGCGGAGCTGCAGTTCGCCCGCGACCTGTGCGGTGACGGCCTGCCGGGCATGAACACCGAGTCCATGCGGCAGTACCTGGAGTGCGTGGCCGACCAGCGCCTGACCCGGCTGGGCTTCGCCCCGGTGTACGGCTCGGAGAACCCGTTCTCCTTCATGGAGCTGCAGGGCGTCCAGGAGCTGACCAACTTCTTCGAGCGGCGCCCGTCCGCGTACCAGGTCGCGGTGGAGGGCACCGTGGACCTGGACGAGGACTTCTGAGGCTCCCGCGAGGCCATCGGTGCGACGCGGCCGGGGCCGGCCCGAGGAGCCGACCCCGGCCCTTCCGCCGTCACCTGGGCACGGGCCTCAGCAGCAGCCGCTGCGGCCGCAGCGTGATGCCGACGCGGGCGGCGTCGTCGGAGCCGGCCACCTGCTCGAAGCGGTACTTCGTCGCCGCGGCCGCCGTGATGAGCGTCAGCTGAGCCATCGAGAAGTGGTCGCTCGGGCACTTCCGATTACCCACACTGAAGGGGCTCATGGCATATTTCGGAATGTCCTTGGCCCGTTCCGGAAGCCATCGGTCGGGGTCGAAGTCGAGGTGGCGGTCGTACGATTGCGGGTCGCGCTGGATCGCGTACGGGCTGTACACGATGTCGGCTCCCGCCGGAATGCGATAGTCGCCGAGGATGGTGTCAGTCAGCGCCCGCCTGGTCAATATCCAGACGGCCGGGCGCAAACGCATCGCCTCGACGACGACATTGTTGGTGTGCCGCAGCTTGCGGACGTCCTCGAATGCCACCGGACGCCCACCGGTTACGGATTCAACCTCTTCCCGGACCTTGTCCGCGTGTTCGGGATGTTCCGCGAGCACCTGGAGCAGCCACATGATCGTGGAGGCGACGGTTTCGCTTCCGGGGGTGAGTATCGCGACGACCTGGTCGTGGATCTCCTGCTCCCCGATGGGCTCACCATTCTCGTCCTTTGCCTCCAGCAATGCCGTCAGCAAATCGTCCGGCTTTTGACCGGATGCCCGGCGCTCGGCGATGATCTCGTCGACGAGCAGATGCAAATCGGCCAGAGCGCGGTTGAGTTCGCGGTTGGCGGGCAGCGGCAGCCGGTACAGCGGCCCCAGCGGGATCACCATCCGCCGGTACATGCCCTGGAAGACGACGGCGAGCGCGGTGCACAGCCGCTCGGCCCGCTCGTCCATGTACTGGCCGCGCAGCAGGCAACGGGCGGCGATCCGCACGGCCACCCGGAACGACTCGGCGGTGCAGTCGATGGTCTCGCCGGGCCGCCAGCGGGTGGTCAGCGCGTGCGCCTCCTCCTCCATGACCGGCCCGTAGGCGGGGATGGCGTCCAGCCGGAAGGCGGGCTGGATGGTGCGGCGCTGGCGGCGGTGGCGGGGGCCGTTGGCGGTGGCCACGCCCTCCTTGCCGAGCAGGCCCTCCAGGGACTCCCACAGCGGCCCGTCGATCTTGAAGTCGGGGCTGAGGGCGAGGGCGCCGGTGAGCGCGGGGGTGGTGACCGCGTACACCGTCTTGGGGCCGAGCCTGAGCCGGACGACGTCGCCGTGCTCGCGCAGCCGGGACATGAAGGCCAGCGGGTCGCGGACGAGCTTCGGTCCGTGGCCGAGGAGCGGTACGGCTCCGCCGGCGAGGGGCGGTTCGCGCAGTTCCGGTGCCCGGCCGGAGTCGTGGGCCGCGGGCTTGACGGACTCGACGGTCATTTCTCACCTGCCGCTTCGTTGTCGACGTACGGGGGCGTGGACCGGTCGTCCCAGCTGTCCACCCGATACCGGCCGGACTCGTGGTGGAACCAGTACACGGAGCTGAACCAGTTCCGCATATTCGCGACGCAGGTGCGCACGGCGACGGCGAGTTCCTTTCCGCGCACCGTTCCGTCGTCGAGGCTGTCGGCGAACCGCAGTGCCTCCCGCTCGGCGGTGACGAAATCGGATATGCATCGCTCGACGCGCTGCCGGACTTCAGCGATCGCTTCTTCCAGGGTCAGCCCTTCATGGGTGATGAGACTGATGCCGAGATTATGGACCTCGTCTCCCGCGATTTCCTTGGGCAGCGAACAGAGGTCGTTGTACCAGGCGGCGAATTCCTGACTGAGCAAGGCCGCCCGCCAAAATGCCGGGTGTTTCCGCACCGGGTCCGGCAGTTCGATTCCCGCGCTCGGTTCCAGCAGATCGGTCCAGATCCAGTGCGCGAAGGTGAGCCGGCGCAGTTCCAGGTATTCCTCGACCGAAGGCACGACTCCCTCGGTACGGTTGCGGAATTCCCGGTCGTACGCCTCGATCACCGCGTGGAAGTGGCGGGCGAACCGCGCGTTCCAGGTGCCGGGCAGGAACGAGTACAGCCGCAGCACACTGTCCGCGAAGGCGGCCACCACCGGGTCCTCGTGACGCAGGTGGCCCCGGGGGTGGTCGAGGGCCGTGTGCAGACGGGCGCGCAGCCGGTCCCAGGCCTGCGGGCGGCGGTGCACGATGTCCCGGTCGTGGCGGTCGTCCCAGACGAAGAACCAGGCGCTGTAGTCCCCGATCGCCTGCATGACCTCCTCGGGAGCGCCGAGGTAGTACCCGGCCATCAGGTCGGTGTAGCACAGGCCGTCGGCATGTTCCTCCACCTTGTCCGCCGGCATCAGCCGCTTTTCCAGTAGCCAGGTACGGGTCTTCTCCTGGAGCCTGGGCCAATACGGGTGCAATTGCCTGGGAAACGCCGCCTCGATCACCGGAAGTGCGAGCGACGGTGGAACGGCGACCGCGGTCGCGGTGGTGCTGTGTGGGAAAGCAGGCACGAACAAACCCCTCTCAGCCGCCGGTCGGCACACACCCCTCGGCCGTGCCGGGCGTGCGCCGTTGCGTAACCCCGCACTTCCCATTCAGCACTACAACTGACCGTCCTGGGAACGGATTTGCGGTACTCACTCCCCCATACTGCCGAGACACCCCGCTTGCGTGACCGGTTCTGGATCGGCGCGGAAGTGACGCGTGCGAACCTACGACGCGCAGACGAACGGCGCCTGGTCAGGAAACGAAACCTGGCCAGACGCCGTGCGAAACGCGCCCGACGGGCGCGCGGAACTCACTCGTTGGGGACCACGGGGTACCGGGGCTCGTTCTCGGCCATCTGCCGCAGCGCGTCCTTGCGGTCCCGCTTGGAGAGCCGGTCGATGTACAGGTAGCCGTAGAGGTGGTCCGTCTCGTGCTGCAAACACCGGGCGAAGTACCCGGTGCCGCGCACCTTGATCGGGTTGCCGTACTCGTCCTGGCCGGTCACCTCGGCGTAGTCGGGCCGGGCCAGCGGCATGTACGCGGTCGGCACCGACAGGCAGCCCTCGTTGCTGTCGTCGAGGCGGCGCCGGTCCGCGGGCAGCTCGACCAGCTTCGGGTTGCACACCACGCCAACGTGGCGCACGCCCTCGTCGTCCGGGCAGTCGTAGACGAACACCTTGCGGTCGACGCCGATCTGGTTCGCGGCCAGGCCCACGCCCTCGGCGGTGCGCTGCGAGGCGAACATGTCGTCGACCAGCTTGCGCAGTTCGTCGTCGAACTCGGTGACGTCCTGGCACTCCTTGTGCAGCACCGGGTTCCCGACGACGGTGATCGGCCGGGAGGTGCCACGCTCCCGGTACGCCCGCTCGCGCTCCTCGCAGTCCTCCGTGTCGATGACGAAGCCCTCGTCGTCCACGGGGAGCACGCCCACGTGCTGCTGATCGGTGTCCTGCTGCGCCATGACCGACGTATGCCTTCCTAGGAAAAACAAGGGTGCGATGCGCATCCAGGGTACGGGCAACGCACCCCTCGGGGGCGCGCGGAACGACGCGACCAGCCTCGACGGGCGCCCACCCGGCAAGGGCGCTAGCAGACCTCTTCGAGGTCCCGCCAGTCCCTGGAGTCCGGGCTGTCCGCCACCCACCCGTCCAGCAGACCCCGGACCAGTGAGGCCGGCGCGGCCACCCCGCACTCCCGTTCCGGCACCCACAGCTGCCCGTCGGTGCGGTGCCCCAGCGGACCCGGATGCCCCGGCTCGCTGTGGTCGTGGGGATCGAGATGCTCCCCGTCCCCCTCGTCCGCCGGCATCCGCGACTCCGAGCACATCCGGCA
The DNA here is from genome assembly GCF_011193355.1 of Streptomyces sp. JB150. Taxonomy (GTDB): domain Bacteria; phylum Actinomycetota; class Actinomycetes; order Streptomycetales; family Streptomycetaceae; genus Streptomyces. The sequence goes on along the minus strand of NZ_CP049780.1, from coordinate 5,075,318 downwards.
CAGCAGCCGCACCGACGACGACCAGTCCTCCGCGGCGAACCCGGCCTCCGCGGCCAGCTGCTCCAGCGCGTCCCGGTCCGCCTCGGTGGCCGCCTCCAGCAGCACCACCCAGGTCGGCACCGGCGAGGGCGCCCACAGCTCGATCTCGTCGAAGACGGGGTAGATGTGCCCGGCGGCCGTGGTCCGCTCCCCGTGCGGCACCCCGTCGTGCAGCACGACCTCGCCCCAGCGCCGTCCGGACGACGGCAGCGGGATCGACAGCACCTCCATCCGGGCCGGGTCGAGCCGGCGCCCCCACACCACCTCGGCCTCGCCCTCGGGCGACAGCCGCACCGCCGCGCTGCCCAGGTCCATGCCGACGGGCTCGCCGGAGTCCGTGGCACCGCCGGGCACGTGCAGCCCGTACGCCTGCCAGGCGCGCCGGGCCAGCGGCCAGTCCTGGAGGGCGGTGGCGGCGATGCCGACGTTCCACCAGTCGGGCGCCCCGGTCTCCCGGTCCAGCAGCGCGACGGCCCGCAGGCCCGCGGCCCGCGCCTGCTCCCAGTCGTGCCGGAACTTGTGCAGCAGCGCGAGGTTGAACCAAGACTCCGACAGCCAGGGTTCCAGATCGGCGGCGCGTGTCAGCAACGCGCCCGCGTCCTCGTACCGGCCGTCGCCGATGAGCGTGAACGCACGGTCGGTGGCCTGCCGCCAGGAGGCGGAGGGCCGGTGCCGTCCCTTGCCGAAGATCCTCACGATTCCCGCCTGCCAGTTCCGTGGAGTGGGCCGGCTGTGTCCCCGGACAGCCTCTCGGACTCCCTCTCCTTCGCATCCAACCACGTACGCCTGGAAGGGCGCTCATTACCCATGGGTTACCCACCCACGGGCAGGGTCAGACAGTCCCGCGACAGCACCCGGGCCAGCGCTTCCACCACCTCCGGGGCGTACTCCCCCGCCGCCGCGAGGCGCAGTTCCTCCAGCGCCGTGAGGGGCCCGCCGGGTCCGGCGCCCTGGGCCTTCTCCTCGTACGCGTTGACCACCCGGACGATCCGCGCGGCGAGCGGCTGCTCCGCGCACGGGTCGGCCTGCCGCTCCACGATCTCGGCGACCTGCGGGCTCACCCCGGTCTGCCGGACGACGGCCCCGCCGAGCAGGGCGATCCTGCGCTGCTCGGCGGCGGGCAGCGTGGCGGTGGCCCCGGCGGGCACCGGGTCGACCAGGCTGAGCTGCCCGATGTCGTGCATCAGCGCCGCGTACTCCAGGACCGTCAGCTCGGCCTCGGACAGGCCCAGGTCGCGGCCGACGGCCCGGCTGAGCGCGGCGACCCGGCGGGCGTGCCCGGCGGGGGTGTAGCCGGCGATCTCGGTGGCGCGGGCCAGGGAGGCGATGGTCTGCCGGTAGGTGGCGCGTACGGCGGCGTACCGGCGGACGGCGAGCTGGGTGAGCAGCAGCGGCACGCTGAACACGGGCAGCGCCCACAGCCCGGCGACGGCGACCCCGAGCGCGATCACGACGCCGGTCGCGCACACCGCGGAGCCGGCACCGGACAGGGCCCGCAGCTCGTCCCGGAGCAGCGGCCCGAACGGCCAGCCGGTGCGCGAGCCCGCCAGCGCGGCGGCCAGCACGGCGTCGCACAGCGCGGTCAGGGCGAGCAGTGCCACCAGCAGCAGACCGTAGGCGGGGCCGGTCCAGCCGTCGAAGACGCCCCGGTTGTACAGCGGTTGGAAGCAGGCGGCGGCGAAGCCGGCGGTGAGCACCCGCCGGGCCAGGTCGTCGGACGTCGGCCCCTGGCCGCGCGCGAGGTGCGGGACGCAGCCGGCCAGCGACGCGGCGAGGACGACGGAGACGACCTGGGCGACGCCGTGGCCCGTGGGCCGGCCGGCGTTCTCGCCGAGCAGGGCGTAGGACAGCGCCCCGGCGGCGCCGACCGGCGCGGCCTCCCGGATCCGCTCGGTCCCGGTCCACCGGGTCAGCTCCCCGAGGGCGACCAGCGCGCCGAACGCCAGCGCGACACCGCGCTCCGCGAGGCCGGTGCCGAGCGTGGCGGCGAGGCAGAGAGCGCTGAGCAGGGCGGCACAGGTGTGGATGAGGGTGCGCGGCAGGCAGGTCGTCACCGGCGGGCCTCCTGCCGGCCGGGGGCCGCGCCGCCGTCCCGACCGGCCGCGGGGGGCGGGCCTCCGGACACCTCCCGCCCTGCTTCCCCGCGGTCGACTCCCTCGCGCCCGACTGCCTCGCGTCCGGCCTCCCCGTGGCCGGCGCGAGACGAGGACGGCGGTCGCGGTGCCGGGACCTCGTCGGCGGTCACCGCCGGACGCCAGCCGTAGGTGCCGAGGGCCCGCGCCAGCGCGTCCACCATCCGCGGGTCGAACTGGGTCCCCGCGCACCGCTCCAGCTCCGCGAGCGCCGCCTCGACGGGCCGGGCCCGCCGGTAGCTGCGGGTGGAGGTCATCGCGTCGAAGGCGTCGGCGACGGCGACGACCCGCGCCGACTCGGGGATCCGGTCGCCGACGAGCCCGTAGGGGTAGCCGCTGCCGTCCATCCGCTCGTGGTGGTGCAGGACGGCGGCCCGCGCCTCGCCGAGGAAGGAGATGCCCCGCACCATCTCGTGCCCGTACTCCGGGTGCAGCTCGATGATCCGCCGCTCCTCGGGGGTCAGCGGCCCGTCCTTGCGCAGCAGCCGGGTGGGCACGCCCAGCTTGCCCACGTCGTGCAGGATGCCCGCGAACCGCAGCACCTCGACCCGCTCGTCGTCCATGCCCAGCTCGCGGGCGATCATCATGGAGGCCTGGCCGACCCGCTCGCCGTGACCGCGGGTGTACCCGTCCTTGATCTCGACGGCCTGCACGAGCGCCCGGATGGTGGCCTGGTGGGCGGCCCGCTCGCGGTGGTACTGGGCGAAGGCCCACCAGGAGACGCACATCGGCAGCAGTACGAGCAGGGAGGCGGCCGGCCCGTAGCGGCTGCGCCACAGCACGGCCATCATCAGGCCGGCCAGCCCGTGCACGGCGAGCGGCGCGAGCGAGCGCGTGAACAGCCCCCGCCAGGCCCGGCGGGCCGGCACCCGCTCGGCGGCCAGCAGGACGCCGCCGTCGAGGAGGGCGAGGACCGCGCAGAACACCAGCAGCGCGGCGGCGGCGGGCAGCAGCGCGTACGGGAAGTCGGCGGAGGCGACGGCGGCCCGCCCGCCCAGCAGCCCGAAGACCCGGGCCGCGGCCCACACCGCGAGGACCGGCTCGGCGGCCCGCCAGATCCGGCGCAGCAGCACCGGCCGCTGGTCGACCCGGGCGAGCAGCGCCCCCGGGAGCGCGACGAGCGCGGCGGCGGGCGGCGGCAGCAGAAAGGCGCCTGCCAGCAGCACGGGCTGGCAGGCGCCGGGCGACCGGCGGGCGGTGATCCACTCACCGGCGGCGTACAGGGCCGCCGGCAGCGCGACCGCCCACCAGGGGACGCGCGTCGTGGGCAGTGGAGCCAGACAGATCAGCGCGGCGAGGGCGACACCGGCGACGTACGCCCGGGCCCGTGCCGGAACGGTCTCCATGACGACGTCCCTCCCCAGCCCCCGTCCCTGTCTGTCCAGGCTCGGAGCCTAGGGTGGCCGGGGGGAGGGTGCGGGCCGATGGTCCGCCGATTAGCACATTCGGGTGACGCGACCCCGCCGGGCGGGTTCAGGACTCCTGGGATGTCGCCGTCACGTCGTGCTCGGGCACGGTCTGCCCGGAGCGGATCAGCTCGATCCGCCCCATGACCTTGGCGCGCAGGTCGGTCGGCACCTCGTCGTGCCCGCAGCACCGCTTGACCAGCTTCTTCACCGCCTGCTCCAGTCCGTACTTCTCCAGGCAGGGCGAGCATTCCTCGAAGTGGTGCTGGAACTTGTCCCGGTCGAGGGGCGGCATCTCACTGTCGAGGAACTCGTACAGATGGTCCAGGACCTCACTGCAGTCCGTCTCGTGCGGCTCTCCGCAGCTCATGAGCCCGAGCCTTTCGCTTCGTTCGACGACTCTCCGGCGCCGGCCGGGACCAGCCCGCGCTCGCGGGCGTAGTCCTCGAGCATGCCGCGCAGTTGACGGCGGCCCCGGTGCAGCCGGGACATCACCGTTCCGATGGGTGTCCCCATGATGTCCGCGATCTCCTTGTACGCAAAGCCCTCGACATCGGCCAGGTACACGGCGATGCGGAACTCCTCGGGGATCGCCTGGAGGGCTTCCTTCACGTCCGAGTCGGGCAGGTGGTCGAGCGCCTGCGACTCCGCGGAGCGCAGCCCCGTCGACATGTGCGACTCGGCGCGGGCGAGCTGCCAGTCCTCGATCTCCTCGGCCGCGCTGCGCTGCGGTTCACGCTGCTTCTTGCGGTAGGAGTTGATGAAGGTGTTGGTGAGGATCCGGTACAGCCAGGCCTTCAGGTTGGTGCCCTCGCGGAACTGGTGGAAGGACGCGTACGCCTTGGCGTACGTCTCCTGCACCAGGTCCTCGGCGTCGGCCGGGTTGCGCGTCATGCGCAGTGCGGCCGAGTACATCTGGTCGAGGAATTCGAGCGCGTCCCGCTCGAAGCGCGCGCTGCGCTCGGCGGTGGTCTCCGCACTCGTGTCCGCGCTGATGCCCTGGCCCTCGGGCAGCTCCGCCTGGCCGTTGTCGGTCCCTGCGTCGGTACCGCTGACCGGACCCACCTCCTCGAAAATCGTTGCGGGGCCGAAACCAGTCCCACTCGAATCGGAGGATAGACGACGATCCGGTCCGCCCGCCGCCCGAACAGGGGCGGTCTTGGCCGCGTGCAGCACCGTCCAGTCCAGGTCAGAGCGGCTGCTACGGCTCGGGCAGAAGGTCGAACCCATGCGGCGGACTTCCTCTCCAACGACATCGGTGCTGGTCGGTCAGCACTTCTGTCGGCCTCAACAGCGACCGCCCGCCGGACATTCCCGAGGCCTTGCCGAACTCTTTCCGAAGCCTTACCCGAGCAGTCCGAGCCGTGCGGCCTCACCCGAGCGACCCGGCCCACTTCACGACCGCGTCCGTGACCACCGCCAGGGCCTCGGCCTGGCCCAGCGGCGCCCGCTTCGGCACGGCGAGGCCGTGATCGGCGTACGCCACCTCCACCAGCTGGAAGTCGCCGTCGGGGAACTCGGCGGGCTTCCCCCACGGGTCGTTGCCGCCCTGCACGACGAGGGTGGGCACCCCCGCTCCCAGCAGTTCCCCGGCGCGGGACTTCTCCGGCTTGCCCGGCGGGTGCAGCGGGAACGCCAGCGCGAGCACACCGGCCGCGCCCAGCTCGGCGGCCGTACGGCAGGCCACCCGGGCGCCGGCGCTGCGCCCGCCCGCGATCACCGGCAGGCCTGGTGCGGCGAGGGCGGGCCAGACGCCCCGCCACCCGGTGTCCAGCGTCTTCGGCGCGGGCGCCATCTTCTTCCCGGCGACCCGCCAGGGCTGCTCGACGAGCGCCACGGTCACCCCGTGGCCCGGCAGCGCGGCGGCGACCGCCCTCAGGTCGCGGGCCTCGATCCCGCCGCCCGCGCCGTGGCTGACGGCGAGGACGAGACGGGCCTCGCGGGCCCGGTGCCAGGTGACGCGGGCGGTGCCCGCGCCGGTCTCGACGAGCTGGGTGGTCTCGGTGGTCGTCACATCAAAAAAGTGTGCCCTCCTCGGGGGCCGCCAGCTCCTTCAGCAGCTCCGGTCCGTTGTTGCGGACGTTGCTGACGGCCGTGGACACCGGGTAGGCGCGCATCAGGCCGGGCGGCGGCGGGGCGAGCAGCGCGCGCAGGTCGTCGGGGTCGGTGCGGGACGGGTCCAGCCAGGCGTCCCAGCGGTCCGGGGTGAGCATCAGCGGCATCCGGGGGTGAATCTCGGCGAGCGTGCCGGGGCCCTCGGCCGGCGCCACGGCGAGCGGGGAGGTCTCCGCCTCGGTGGTGATCACCGAGCAGGTCGCCCACCAGGCCTGCGGGTGGTCGTCGGGGAGCGTGCGGTCGCGCCAGAACTCGTACAGCCCGGCCATCGCGAACACGCTTCCGTCGGCGGGCAGCACGAAGTACGGCTGCTTGCGGGGCCGCTTGCGCCGCCCCTCGACCTCCAGCTCCCGCTCCTGGCTGCCGGTGACCCACTCGTAGTAGCCGTCGGCGGGCAGGATGCAGCGCCGGGCGGCGAAGGCGCGGCGGAAGGAGGGCTTCTCGTGCACGGTCTCCGCGCGCGCGTTGATCATCCGGGCGCCGCCCTCGGGCGTCTTGGCCCAGGACGGCACGAGCCCCCACCTCAGCCTGCGCAGCTGGCGAACCGGACGCGGGTCGTCCGCGTCTTTCAGGGGGCGGTCCAGAACGGCGTAGACCTCCTTGGTCGGCGCCACGTTGTAGTCGGGCTCAAGAGTCTCCTCCGGCTCCTCCCACTTCTCGATGCCGAAGATCCCCGCGAGGTCCTCGGGCCTGCGACTCGCTGCATACCGTCCGCACATGCGTGCCACACTGCCAGACTCCGTACGACCCGAGGGAGCGCCCCAGCAATCATGGACACCACCGCCACCTCGCTCTGGGACGAACTCGTCGGCACCCAGCCCGGCCCCGACCTGTGGGTGGTGCTCGCCACCCTGGCGGCCGCGCTGGCCGTGACCGCCCCGCCCGGCCTGTGGCGGCTGTCCCGCAACGCGATCACCATCGCCCACGAGGGGGGCCACGGCCTGGTCGCCCTGCTCACCGGCCGCACCCTCACCGGCATCCGGCTGCACTCCGACACCAGCGGCCTGACCGTGAGCCGCGGCAAGCCGTACGGCCTCGGCATGATCCTCACCGCCGCCGCGGGCTACACCGCGCCGCCCCTGCTGGGCCTGGGCGGCGCGGCCCTGCTGGCGGCCGGCCGCATCACGCTGCTGCTCTGGCTGGCGACGGCCCTGCTGCTCGCGATGCTGGTGATGATCCGCAACGCGTACGGCACGCTGACGGTGGTGCTGACCGGCAGCCTGTTCGTCCTGGTGTCCTGGCTGACCGGCCCCCAGGTGCAGGCGGCGTTCGCGTACGCGGTGGTCTGGTTCCTGCTGCTGGGGGGCGTACGCCCGGGCTTCGAGCTCCAGTCGAAGCGGCGGCGCTGGAGGGGCCGGGAGGCGCCCTTCGGGGGTGGCGGCGTAGGGCGGGCGGGCGCAGCGCCCGACTCCGACGCCGACCAGCTGGCCCGTCTGACGCACGCGCCGGCCGGCGTGTGGCTGTTCCTGTTCCACGCGGTGTCGCTGTGCTCGCTGACCGGCGGCGCACGGTGGCTGCTGGGCTGGTGACGCCTGGCCCTCGGGGGCGCGGGGTACCGCCGGCGGGCGGCCGCGCCGCGGGGCTGCTGGGCTGATGACGCCTGGCCCTCGGGGGCGCGGGGCGGTACCGGCGGGCGGCCGCGCCGCGGTGGGGACCCCCCGCTCGGGCGAGGCCGCGAGTGGGGGAACGACCTGCCCCGACGGCGCCGCACCCGACGACCAGCCGGTGCACCCCCTTCCTTATAAAGTGGGGCCCATGGCCCCGAACCCCGCCACCCCTCCCGCCCTCTGGCCCGCCCCGCACGCGAGCGGAGCCGTCGACGCGACGGTCCACGTGCCGGGGTCCAAGTCGGTCACGAACCGCGCCCTCGTGCTCGCCGCGCTGGCGAGCGAGCCCGGCTGGGTGCGCCGCCCGCTGCGCTCGCGCGACACCCTGCTGATGGCCGGTGCGCTGCGCGCGATGGGCGTGGGGATCGAGGAGACGGTGTCGTCCAGCTCGGCCGGTGTGGGGGCCCGTGACGTCACGGGCGAGGCCTGGCGGGTGCTCCCCAACGGTCTGCGCGGCCCGGCCGCGGTCGACGTCGGCAACGCCGGCACGGTGATGCGGTTCCTGCCGCCGGTCGCCGCGCTCGCCGACGGCCCCGTCCGCTTCGACGGCGACCCCCGCTCCTACGAGCGTCCCCTGAACGGCGTCATCGACGCGCTGCGCGTGCTCGGCGCCCGGATCGACGACGACGGCCGCGGCGCGCTGCCGCTGACCGTGCACGGCTCGGGCGCCCTGGACGGCGGCCGGGTGGAGATCGACGCGTCCTCGTCGTCGCAGTTCGTCTCGGCGCTGCTGCTGTCGGCGCCGCGTTTCAACCAGGGCGTCGAGGTGCGGCACACCGGCCCCACGCTGCCGTCCCTGCCGCACATCCGGATGACGGTGGAGATGCTGCGCGCGGTCGGCGCCCAGGTGGACACCCCGGAGTCGGGCGGCGAGCCGAACGTCTGGCGGGTCACGCCGGGCGCGCTGCTGGGCCGTGACCTGACGGTCGAGCCGGATCTGTCCAACGCCCAGCCGTTTTTGGCGGCGGCGCTGGTGACCGGCGGCACGGTGGTCATCCCGGACTGGCCGGCCCGCACCACGCAGCCCGGCGACCGGCTGCGGGAGATCTTCACGGAGATGGGCGGCTCCTGCGAGCTGACCGAGCAGGGCCTGCGGTTCACCGGTTCCGGCGCGATCCACGGCATCGACGTCGACCTGGGGGAGGTCGGTGAGCTGACCCCGGGCATCGCGGCGGTCGCCGCGCTCGCCGACTCGCCGTCCACGCTGCGCGGCGTGGCGCATCTGCGGCTGCACGAGACGGACCGTCTGGCGGCCCTCACCAAGGAGATCAACGAGCTGGGCGGCGACGTCACCGAGACCGCCGACGGCCTGCACATCCGCCCGCGCCCGCTGCACGGCGGGATCTTCCACACGTACGAGGACCACCGCATGGCGACCGCCGGCGCGATCCTGGGCCTGGCGGTGGAAGGTGTGCAGATCGAGAACGTGGCGACGACGGCGAAGACCCTCCCGGACTTCCCCGAACTGTGGACCGGGATGCTCGGGGCGTAGGGACGCGGGGAAAGTCATGCGCCGCTACGGCAAGCACACCGACGAGGACGACATCCGCAGCCGCCCCAACCGCAAGGGGAACCGGCCGCGCACGCACATCCGGCCCAAGCACGAGGACGCCGCCGAGGGCATGGTCCTCACCGTCGACCGGGGCCGTCTGACCTGCCTGGTCGAGGACCGGACGGTCACGGCGATGAAGGCCCGCGAACTGGGCCGCAAGGCGGCCGTGGTCGGCGACCGGGTCGCCCTGGTCGGCGATCTGTCCGGCACGAAGGACACCCTCGCGCGGATCGTGCGGATCGAGCCGCGCACCTCGGTGCTGCGCCGCACGGCCGACGACGACGACCCGTACGAGCGGGTGGTCGTCGCCAACGCCGACCAGCTCGCCGTCGTCACCGCCCTCGCCGACCCCGAGCCGCGCCCGCGGCTGATCGACCGCTGCCTGGTCGCGGCGTACGACGGCGGCCTCACCCCGCTGCTGGTGCTGACGAAGTCGGACCTGGCCCCGCCGGACAAACTGCTGGAGCTGTACGGCGACCTGGACATCCCGTACGTCGTGACCAGCCGCGAGGAGCTGGAGAACGGCGACGCGGCGGACCGGGTGCGCGAGCATCTGGACGGCAAGATCACCGCCTTCGTCGGCCACTCCGGTGTCGGCAAGACGACCCTGGTGAACGCGCTCGTCCCGCGGGACCGGCGGCGGCTGACCGGCCATGTGAACGCGGTGACGGGCCGCGGCCGGCACACCACGACCTCCGCGCTGGCGCTGCCCCTGTCCGGCGCCGACGGCTGGGTGGTCGACACCCCGGGCGTACGGTCCTTCGGCCTGGCCCACATCGATCCGGCCCGCGTGATCAACGCCTTCCCCGACCTGGTGCCGGGCACCGAGGGGTGTCCGCGCGCGTGCGGTCACGACGAGCCGGACTGCGCGCTGGACGACTGGGTGGCTCAGGGTCACGCCGACCCGGCGCGCCTGTACTCGCTGCGCCGGCTGCTCGCCACGCGGGAGCGGCGGGAAGGCGACTGACCTCCGCGTTGTTTGTCCGTGGGACGGTCCGGTAAGGGCATAATCGCACCGAGCCACCAGCAAGCTTGGCCGAAGTCGAGCGAAGCGGTCACAGTGCGCAACCGGGATTTACGGGGACAAACGGGAGGACAGCACATGGCGTGGCTGCTGGTCATCGTGGCCGGATTGCTCGAAACCGGTTTCGCCGTCTGTCTCAAGCTGTCCCACGGTTTCACCCGGCTGTGGCCGACGATCGCCTTCGCCGTCTTCGCCCTGGGCAGCTTCGGTCTGCTCACCCTGTCCCTGAAGAAGCTCGACGTGGGCCCGGCGTACGCGGTGTGGACCGGGATCGGGGCGGCGGGCACCGCGATCTACGGGATGATCTTCCTCGGTGACATCGTGTCCACGCTGAAGATCGTCTCGATCAGTCTGGTGATCCTCGGTGTGATCGGACTCCAGCTGTCCGGTTCGGCGCACTGACGCCTCCTTAGCCGGGCTGCCGGGGCAGCACATGACGCACCAGCTCGGCGATGCCGCCCTCCCCCGGCGGCGCGGCCACACAGGACAGCGCGACCCGGACCACCAGCTCGCAGCAACGGGCCAGCTCGCCGCTCTCCGCCTTGCCGTCGTCGTGGCCGGGCCCTTCGCCGGGCCCGGTGAGGACGGCGACGGCCCGGTCGCGGACCAGGGCCACGAAGTCGCCGGGTGACGGCAGCGGACCGTCCGCGCGCCGCTGCGCGGGCACGTTGGCGGTGGACGGTACGGCCGTGAGGGCCGGGGCGGGCAGCCGCTCGCTCCAGCAGCCGGTGAGCAGAGCGCGGACCAGCGCGTTCTCCCGGGCGGCGGCCGCGATCCACTCGGCGGTGGCGGTCAGCCGCTCCGCGGTGTCCGCGGGTGCGGTGAGCGCGCGGTCGACGCCGGCCAGACACGCGTCCGCCTCCCGCCGCACCAGTGCGCGGGCGAGTCCGTCCTTGCTGCCGAACTCGTTGTACAGCGTCTGCCGGGACACCCCGGCCGCCGCGGCCACCTCCACCATCCGCACCGCCGGCCACGGCCGGCGCGCCAGCGCCCGGTAAGCGGCGTCCAGCAGGGACTCCCGCGCTGCAGGCATCATCGCCTCCCTCGCCGACCGGCGGCCCTGCGCCCAGATTTGACGCGGTCAAAACCACTGTCAAGGGTCCACGCAGGCACAAAGGGCGCACGGGGCGCTGCGCGCCTGGGGGTGGTACGAGACGCCGAGTGCGACACCGGGCGGGACACCGGGCAGGCGACATGCGCGACACCGAGTGGCGTGCAGACCGGAAGCAGGATGCGCCGCCATCGCCCGCGAGCGCGGCATCCGCCGCGGGCGGAGCCGCGGGGCACGGCCCTCGGCGGGTGCCGGGACGGAAGCGGCCCCGGGCGCGGCAGCGCGTGACGGGGCGGCGCAGGGCGGCAGCGCGCCGGGGATCCCGCGCGGCAGTGCACGGCGCGGCAGCGCGCCGGCGGAACGGCCTCGGACGGCAGCGCGCGCAGCAGCCCAGGGCGGCAGCGCGCGCAGCGGCCCGGACCAGGCCGGGCCGTGACAGACGCCCGCCCCGTGTGGCCCCGCACCGCGCACGCCGGATACCGTTCCTCACATGCCGGACTACCTCGACGACCTCCGCCTCGCCCACGTCCTCGCGGACGCCGCAGACGCCGCCACCATGGACCGCTTCCAGGCCATCGACCTCAAGGTCGAGACCAAGCCGGACATGACACCGGTCAGCGAAGCGGACCAGGCCGCCGAGGAGCTCATCCGCGGCCAACTGCAGCGCGCCCGGCCACGGGACGCGATCCTCGGCGAGGAGTACGGCGTCGAGGGCACCGGCCCCCGCCGCTGGGTGATCGACCCGATCGACGGCACCAAGAACTACGTGCGCGGCGTCCCCGTCTGGGCGACCCTGATCGCGCTGATGGAAGCGGGCGAGGGCGGCTACCAGCCCGTCGCCGGCGTGGTCTCCGCGCCCGCGCTCGGCCGCCGCTGGTGGGCGGCGAAGGGCCACGGCGCGTTCACCGGCCGCAGCCTGCAGAAGGCGACCCGGCTGCACGTCTCGCGGGTCTCGAAGCTGGCGGACGCCTCGTTCGCGTACTCCTCGCTCTCCGGCTGGGAGGAGCAGGGCCGGCTGAACGGCTTCCTGGACCTGACCCGCGAGGTGTGGCGCACGCGCGCGTACGGCGACTTCTGGCCGTACATGATGGTGGCCGAGGGGTCGGTCGACCTGTGCGCCGAGCCCGAGCTGTCGCTGTGGGACATGGCCGCGAACGCGATCATCGTCACCGAGGCGGGCGGCACCTTCACCGGCCTGGACGGCCGCCCGGGTCCGCACAGCGGCAACGCGGCGGCGTCGAACGGCCTGCTCCACGACGAGCTGCTGGGGTACCTGAACCGGCGTCACTGAGCTTCACGCGCCCCCTTGTTGGCCCTCCCTTTGCCTGCCACTCTGAGAGTCCCCCCACTTGTGCACTTGTGAATCCCTGAACAATCCCCACCCCGGGGATCGTCAGGGCTTCAGGAGGAGGTGGCTCCCAGCCCATGCTCGTCCGTGACGCCATGAGCACCGTGGTCCTGACCATCGGCCCCACGCACACCCTTCGTCAGGCCGCCGCCCTGATGGCCGCGCGCAGAATCGGCGCGGCCGTCGTCCACGACCCGGACGCCGGTGCATTCGGCATCCTCACCGAACGCGACATCCTCAACTCCGTCGGCCTCGGCCAGAACCCGGACACGGAGTGCGCGCACGCCCACACCACCAACAACGTCGTCTTCGCCACCCCGGCCTGGACCCTGGAGGACGCGGCCCGCGCCATGGCGCACGGCGGCTTCCGGCACCTCATCGTCCTCGACCGCGACGAACCGGTCGGCATCGTCTCGGTCCGCGACATCATCCGCTGCTGGGCCCCGGCACGGCCGCACGTCACCGCGGCGCCGGCCGTACCGGCGTAGCACGCACGGCGGGCCGGGCCCCCGAGGGGACCCGGCCCGCCGCCCACGGCAAGCGATCCAGTGCTGGTGGGTTCGTTCAGCCGCGCAGGGCCTGGACCGCGGCCTCCAGCCGCTTGCCGAAGTCGGCGTCCGCGTTGCGGAAGTTGCCGATCGCGCGCTCGATGATGTCCTCGCGCGAGACCTTGGCGATGAAGCCCGCCAGGTTGCCGATCAGCCGCTCCTGCTCGTCCGCGCTCATCAGCCGGTAGAGGTTGCCCGCCTGGACGAAGTCGTCGTCCTCGGCGTGGCGCGGCGTCGGGTGGTTGCCGGTGCCGCCGGCGAACGTGTCGAACGGCTGCCACAGCGGCCGGCCGGTCTGCTGCGGACCGCCGAAGCTGTTCGGCTCGTAGTTCTTGGCGCCGCCGTGCCGGCCGTCGTAGAGGAAGCCGTCACGGGAGTTGGTGTGGGCGACCGTCGCGTGCGGGCGGTTCACCGGCAGGTGGTCGGCGTTGATGCCGACGCGGTAGCGGTGCGCGTCGCCGTAGGCGAACAGCCGGCCCTGGAGCATCTTGTCCGGCGAGGGGCCGATGCCGGGCACGAAGTGCGCGGGCGAGAAGATCGACTGCTCGACCTCGGCGAAGATGTTCCGTGGGTTGCGGTTCAGCTCCAGCTTGCCGATCTCGATGACCGGGTAGTCCGCGTGCGGCCACACCTTGGTCAGGTCGAACGGGTTGAAGCGGTACGTCGCCGCCTCGGCCGCCGGCATGATCTGCACACCCACGGTCCAGCTCGGGAACTCGCCGCGCTCGATGGCCTCGCGCAGGTCGCGCTGGTGGGAGTCGGGGTCCTCACCGGCGAGCCGGTTGGCCTCCTCCTGGGTGAGGTTCTTGATCCCCTGGTCGGTCTTGAAGTGGTACTTGACCCAGAAGACCTCGCCGGCCTCGTTGTTCCACTGGAAGGTGTGCGAGCCGAAGCCGTCCATGTGGCGGTACGAGGCGGGGATGCCGCGGTCGCCGAACAGCCAGGTCACCTGGTGCGTGGACTCCGGGCTCAGGCTCCAGAAGTCCCAGACGTTGTCCGCCTCCTGCGAGCCCGTGTACGGGTCGCGCTTCTGGGTGTGGATGAAGTCCGGGAACTTGATTGCGTCCCGGATGAAGAACACCGGGGTGTTGTTGCCGACGAGGTCGTAGTTGCCCTCCTCGGTGTAGAACTTCACCGCGAAACCGCGCGGGTCGCGGACGGCGTCCGCGGCACCGAGGTTGCCGGCCACGGTGGAGAACCGCAGGAAGACCTCGGTCTGCTTGCCGACCTCGGAGAGGAACTTGGCCCGCGTGTACCTGGTGACGTCGGCGGTCACCGTGAAGGTGCCGTAGGCACCGGCGCCGCGGGCGTGCACGACACGCTCCGGGATGCGCTCACGGTTGAAGTGGGCCAGCTTCTCGAGCAGGAGCTGGTCCTGGACGAGCACCGGGCCACCGACGCCCGCCGTCTCGCTGTTCTGGTTGTCGGCTACCGGAGCACCGGCCTCGGTGGTGAGCGGTCCCTGAGTCACGGACGCACCTTCCTGTCTTTCCTGTCCCTTGTTCTAACGCCGACCTCGATCCTACAATAGACAATGTCTAAGTCAAGCAAGTCTCCAATCCAGGGGAGACTCCAACTTCACACCCATTCGGGACATAGGTCCCTTGCTGTTAGGCTGGTGCCATGAGCGACCTTCTTGATCGACTGCGCGGACGCGGATGGCGGATGACCGCGCAGCGGCGCGTTGTGGCCGAGGTCCTCGACGGCGAGCACGTTCACCTCACGGCCGACGAGGTCCACGCCCGAGCCGTCACGAAGCTGCCCGAGATCTCCCGGGCGACCGTCTACAACACCCTCGGCGAGCTGGTCTCCCTGGGGGAGGTCATCGAGGTCACCACCGACAAGCGGGCCAAGCGGTACGACCCGAACGCGCACCGGCCGCACCACCACCTGGTGTGCGCCCAGTGCGGCTCGATCCGCGACGTCCACCCGACCGGCAACCCGCTGGCCGACCTCCCCGACTCCGAGCGCTTCGGCTTCACGGTCTCGGACGTCGAGGTCACCTACCGCGGCATCTGCCCGAACTGCGCGTCGGCGTAGTTCCCGCTCCACGGCAAGGCCCCGGCCCCCATGGGTGCCGGGGCCTTGCCGCATGCCCTGAAGCACAGGAGCACGGGAGCACACGACACGGGGACGCGGGGCGCGGGTACACGAGGAAACACCGAGGGCCGGAATCCTTGCGGATTCCGGCCCTCGATCTTCAGTAGCGGGGACAGGATTTGAACCTGCGACCTCTGGGTTATGAGCCCAGCGAGCTACCGAGCTGCTCCACCCCGCGTCGACGAACGCAACATTACGTCAACGTGCCGCCAGAGGCAAATCACGCCGACAGCTCCTCCCGCAGCGCGTCCCGCAGCCGCGCCGCCCGCTCGCCCACCTCCGCCGGCCCCAGGGACACCGCGAGGTCCGCCCAGCGCTGCCCTTCGTCCAGCTCACCGCGACGCGCGTAGACGAGGGCGAGCCGCAGCGCCGCCCGTCCGTGCCCGTCGTGTGCGGCCCGCTTCCACCACAGGACCGCCTCGGGCTCGCTCCCCTCCCGGGCCAGCAGCAGCCCGAGGTTGAACGCCCCGTTGCGGGAGCCCGCCTCGGCCGCCTCCCGGTACCACCGCGCCGCCTCGACGACGTCCCCGCGCGCCGCCGCCAGCATCCCCACCCGCACCTGTGCCCGCCGGTGCCCCTGCGACGCCGCCCGCTCGTACCACTCCTCGCACTCGGTCCGCCGGTGCACCGGCTCCCCCAGCTCGGGCCCGGCCCCCGCCGGCTGCCGCGCGTCGAGCACGGTCGCCAGCCGGTACGCCGCCTCCGCACTCCCCCCGCCCGCCGCGCACCGCAGATGCCGCTCCGCCTCCAGCTCGTCGCCCTCCCGCAGGCGCGCGATCCCGACCTGGAGCGCCGCTTCGGTGTGCCCGGCCGCCGCCGCCCGCTCGTACCACCGCAGGGCAGCCTCCTCCTCCCCCCGGCCCGCGTAGAGAATCCCGAGGTTGAAGGCCGCGTCCACGCTCCCCGCCTCCGCGGCCTTGGAGAACCACGGTTCCGCCCCGGACTCGTCCCCGCCCTGCAGCAGCAGGATCGCCAGCGCGTTCGCCGCCTCCCGGTGCCCGGCGTACGCCGCCCGCCGGTACCACTGTTCGGCCTGCGCGGTCCGCCCCTGCTCGGCGCAGAGCAGCCCGAGGTTGTACGCGCCGTTCACGTCCCCGGCGTCCATCGCCGCCCGGTACCAGCGCTCCGCGGTCTGCGTCTGCCCGCGCTCGGCGTGCAGCGCGCCGAGCGCGTTGGCCGCGTTGCCGTCGCCCTCCTGCGCGGCGCGCAGCCACCACACGGCGGCGCTCTCCTCGTCGCCGGCGTCGCGCAGCAGGAACCCGAGCGCGCACGCGGCCCGCGCCTCCCCGTCCTTCGCGGACGTCAGATACCAGCGCCCGGCCTCCTTCAGCTCGCCGCGCCGCTCCAGGATCGCCCCGAGGTACAGCGCGGCCCGGCGGTGCCCGCGCGCGGCGGCCTGCCGGTACCACTGCTCGGCCTCCTCCGCCGCTCCCACCGCTCCCCCGGCCCCACCGACACCGTTGTCACCGTCGGTGTCCCCCGCGGCGGCGGCTCTGCGGTCCAGCGCCCGCGCCAGCCGGTACGCCCCTTCGCGGTGCCCGCGCTCGGCGGCGGCCCGCAGCCACTTCTCGGCCTCGGCGTCCCCGCGGTGCTCCAGCAGGTCCGCGAGCGCGTACGCGCCCAGCACATGGCCCTGCTCGGCGGACTGGCGCAGCCAGTACTCGGCGGCGGGCTCGTCCCCGCGCTCGCGGTAGTGGCGCCCGAGTGCGTGCGCCGCCGGGGCGGAACCGGCGACGGCGGCGATCCGCCACCATCCGGCGGCCTCGTCGGGGTATCCGCGCTGGTGCAGCAGGACGCCCAGGTTGTTGGCGGCGGCCCGGTCCCCGGCGGCGGTGGCGGCGCGCAGATGGGGCTCGGCTCCGTCGAGATCGCCACGGCGCAGCAGCATCGCCCCGAGAACGCTCATCGCCTCGATGTCACCGGCCTCCGCGGCGATGCGGTGCCGCGCCTCCTCGGCCGCCTCGGCGGCCTCGTCACGGGTTTCCTCCTGGCCGGTCGGCTGCACAAACCGCCCTGTCTCGAACAGAGTTGCCATGTCCCCCATAACGTCCATCGTCGCACCACCCGCAACCCGGGTACACCTCGTATACCGAAGCCAGTGAGGTCACTTCAGCGTTTTGTCGACATGCCCACAGAGAGACAAGTCAAACACAGATCGCCCAACTCCCCACGGCGGCACGGCGATACGCCGCGTCGGCACATGAGTTCGCACACGACGAAGGCCCGGATCCCTGTGAGGATCCGGGCCTTCGTCTTTCAGTAGCGGGGACAGGATTTGAACCTGCGACCTCTGGGTTATGAGCCCAGCGAGCTACCGAGCTGCTCCACCCCGCGCCGTTGTTTCTCCACCGTATCACGGCGCGGGGGGAACACTTGATCAGCTGCTGGAGGCCGGCTTCGGACGGGGACTGGCGGAGGCGCCGCTGTCGCCGCCGCCTTCCCCGCCGCCGTCACCGCCGGACTCCCCGCCGGAGCCCCCGCCCCCGCCGGTCCGGTCGGCGCGCCCCTGGGCCTCCTCGGCTCGTTCGAGCGCGTCCTCCAGGTCCTGCTGCGCCCGGCCGTACGCCTCCCAGTCGCCCTTCTGCAGCGCCTCCTGGCCGGCGTCGAACGCCTTCTGCGCGTCGGCGAGGGCCTCTTCGACGGTGGGATCACCGGTCGCCGGCGGCGGCGTCGGGGTGTCGCCGTCGCCCTCACCGCCCTCGTCCTCGGGCGGCTGCGGCGCCGAACCCTCCGCGCCGAACACCTTGTTGAGGGCTTCCTCCAGGGTGTTCTCGAACGCGGTGTTGCCGCCGTAGGTCACCAGCACCTTGCGCAGCAGTGGGTACTTCAGCCCGCCACCGCGGACGTACACCGGCTCCACGTAGAGCAGTCCGCCGTCCAGCGGCACCGTGAGCAGGTTGCCGTACTCGACCTCCGAGTCGCCGCCTCGCAGCAGCCTGATGGACTCGGCGATGTCCTGTTCGGAGTTGAACTGGCTCTGCACCTGCTTGGGTCCGGAGACCGTGGTGCTCGTCGGCAGTTTCAGGATCCTGATCTGCCCGTAGCCGCTGGTGCCCGCCTCCGCGTCGACGGCCATGAACGCGCTCAGGTTGTCGCGGCCGTTGGGCGTGAAGGTGGTCGTCAGCGAGAACGCCTGTTCCTTCTGGTCGGGCATCTTCATGCTCAGGTAGTACGGCGGCACCGCGTCGCCCGTCCTGTTGGTCGGGTCGTCCGGCACCTGCCACACCTCGCTGCCGCTCAGGAACGTCTCGGCGTCCTTCACGTGGTAGCGGGTGAGCAGTTCGCGCTGCACCTTGAACAGGTCCTGCGGGTAGCGCAGATGGGCCATCAGCTCCTCGGAGATGGCGCTCTTGGGCTCCACCGTGTCCGGGAACGCCTTCATCCAGGTCTTCAGGACCGGGTCCTGGGTGTCCCACTGGTAGAGCTTGACCTCGCCGGTGTACGCGTCGACGGTCGCCTTCACCGAGTTGCGGATGTAGTTGACCTGGTTCTGCTGGGCGACCACCGCGCGCTGGTCGTTGGTCGCGGTCAGCGAGTCGGCGGTGGTGTCACCGAGGGTCGTCCGGGAGGCGTACGGGTAGCCGTTGGTCGTCGTGTACGCGTCGACGATCCACTGGATCTTGCCGTTGACCACCGCCGGGTAGGCGTCGCCGTCGATGGTCAGCCACGGGGCGACCGCCTCGACGCGCTCCTTGGGCGTGCGGTTGTACAGGATCCGCGAACCCTCGCCGATGGCGCCCGAGTAGAGGATCTGCGGCTCGTTGAACGCCACCGCGTACGCGGCCCGGTTGACCGGGCTGGAGAGGTTGACCCCGCTGTCCGCCTGGTAGCTGTAGGTCTTCTCGCCGCTGTCGTCGGAGTAGTCGATCTCCTTCTGGGGACCGCCGACGATCGAGTACGTGGTGGTCTTCTCGCCGTAGTAGATCCGCTGCTGGTACTCCGGCAGGTCACCCTTGGACGGCAGGTCCGACTCGGTGAAGACCGGGCGGCCCTCGGAGTCGGCGGTGGTGCCCTTGGCGGCGACCACGCCGTAGCCGTGGGTGTAGCGGAAGTGGTTGTTGATCCAGTTCTTCTTCGGGATGCCGGCCAGGTTCAGCTCGCGCAGACCGATGACCGTGTCCTGGTCCTTGCCGTCCTGGCTGTAGCGGTCGACGTCCAGGTTGGTCGGGAACGCGTAGTAGTTCCGCATCTGCTGGAGCTGCTGGAACGTCGGCGAGACGATGTTCGGGTCCATGATCCGGATGCTCGCCGCGCCGTCCGCGTCGTCCCGCAGCTGCGCCTTGTCCTCGGTCTTGCTGGTCCCCGGGTAGTCGCTGACCTTGGTCCCGTCGATGCCGTAGGCCTCACGCGTGGCCTTGAGGTTCTTCTCGACGTACGGCGCTTCCTTGGCCTGCTCGTTCGGCTGGACCTGGAACTTCTGGACGATCGCCGGGTACAGCCCGCCGATGAGGATCGCCGAGAGCACCATCAGGCCGAAGCCGATCAGCGGCAGCTGCCAGGTGCGGCGCCAGATGGTCGCGAAGAACAGCAGCGCGCAGATGACGGCGATGCAGAACAGGATCGTCTTGGCCGGCAGATAGGCGTTGGCGTCGACGTACCTGAGGCCGGTCCAGTTGTCCGTCGCCTTGAAGTCGCTGGACTTCACCGCGAGGCCGTACCGGTCGAGCCAGTAGGCCACCGCCTTCAGGGCGACGAAGATGCCGATCAGCACCGACAGATGCCCGGTGGCGGCGGCCGTGGCGCGGGCACCGGGGCTGGTGACGCGCAGCCCGCCGTACAGGTAGTGGGTGAGCGCGGCGGCGATCACGGAGAGGATCACGGCGGCGAAGCCGAAGCCGAGCAGGAACCGGTACCAGGGCAGGTCGAACGCGTAGAACTTGACGTCCAGGTGGAACTGCGGGTCTTTCTGGCCGAAGGGCACGCCGTTCACCCACATCAGCCAGGTGCGCCACTGGCCGGAGGCGGAGGCGCCGGCGATCAGGCCCACCAGGGCCGTGATCCCGAGCAGCAGCCACTTCTTGTACGGCGCGATGCCCATCCGGTAGCGGTCGAGGCTCTGCTGCTCCATGGACATCGCGCTCAGCGGCGGCCGCAGCCGGTGCGCCAGCCAGATGTTGAAGCCGACCGCCAGGGCCATGAGCAGGCCGAAGACGAAGAAGAGTCCGATCTTGGTCCACAGGGTGGTGGTGAAGACGGACGAGTAGTTCACCGACCGGTACCAGAGCCAGTCCGTCCAGAAGCCCGCGAACATGGTGAACGCCATGCCGAGGACGGCAAGGACGCCCAGTGTCATGAGCAGGGTCCGGACACGCCGGGACGGGCGGCCCACTCTGATCCGTGGCCCCGTCGGGCCTCCGCCGCGGTCCGGCATCTGGAAAGCCAAGGTGGCACCTCGAAAGTCGCTGTTGGTCTGTCAGGCCCCCGAGTTCGCGGGCCGTGGGAGGGCCCCGTGATCGTAGGCCCTCACCTATGCAACTTACTCACGCTTTACTCGGTTCCCGATTCCGGGCGGGAACGAGGCAGGATTGTGACCATGTCCAACACTCCCATGGCGGCGAGCCCGCTCACCCGGGCCGTGCTCGAGATCGACGAGTACGCCTCCGGCCTCGGCTGGGACCAGCCCGCCCGCCTTTTCGCCCTCGTAGACACCGCGCGGCTGCGGGCCCAGGAACCCGCCCTCGCGGCGCAGCTCGGCCTGGGGGACGAGCAGGAGGCCGCCGCCGGCCTCACCCCGATCGAGCAGGACGAAGTTCCGACGGACAAGCCGCTCGACGAGTTCCTCGGCACCATCGCCTGGCCCGACGCGGTGGACGGCTGCGCGCTCACGGTGGAGCGCCTGATGCTGCCGCCGTCCGCGGAGGCCCAGGTCCCGCAGAACCTGGACGAGGCCGCGCTGACCAAGTGGGTGGCCGAGCACCCCGAGCGGCAGGAGGTGCGGATGACGGTGGCCGTGCTGCGCGACGGCTCCCGCGAGTCGGCCCTGCGGCTGCGGGAGAAGGACTCGCCGACCGAGGTGCTCACCGGCTCCGACCTGGTGCCGGGCCTGGCGGAGGCGCTGGCCGCGACGTTCGAGGACTGACCGGCACGATCAGACGGCTGGGGGCGCTCGCGCGGTGCGGAGCGCCCCCAGCCGTGTCCGCGCCGCTGCCGGCTCAGCCGCTCAGCCCGCGGCGCACTTCGGCAGGCCGGCGGTGTCGCCGGCGCGGATGTCCCGCAGGGCGCCGAGCGCATCGTCGATGGTGTCCACCTTGACCAGGGTGAGGCCCTCGGGGGTGTCCTTCGCGGCGGCCGCGCAGTTGTCGGCGGGCGTCAGGAAGAACTCGGCGCCCTTGTCGCGCGCGCCGACGGTCTTCATCTCGACACCGCCGATCGGCCCGACCTTGCCGTCGTCGTCGATGGTCCCCGTGCCGGCGACGAAGCGGCCGCCGGTGAGGCTGCCCGGGGTGAGCTTGTCGTAGATGCCGAGCGCGAACATCAGCCCGGCGCTGGGGCCGCCCACGTCGGCGAGCTTGATGTCGACGGTGAACGGGAACGTGTGATCGATACCGGCGGAGATGCCGACGATGGCGCGCTTCTCGCCGCCGTCGTCGGAGGTCTTCGTGGTGATGGTGACCTGCTCGGTCCTGCGCGGCGCCCGCTTCTCCTTCTCCGCGGCGGCCTGCTCCTTGGCCGGCACGATCGTGAAACGCACGTCCTCGCCCGGCTTGTGCTCGGTCACCAGCTCGGCGACGTCGGCGGGCTCCTTGACGGCCGTACCGTCGACCGCCTTGATCACATCGCCCGCGTGCAGCCTGCCCTCGGCGGGGGAGCCCTTCACGACGGTGGAGACGATCACCCAGGAGCGCACCGGGATGTCCAGCTCCTTCAGGGCGGCGACCTTGGCGCTCTCCTGGGACTGGCTGAACTCCTCGGCGTTCTCCTGGGTGGACTCCTCCTCGGTCTTGCCGTCCGGGTAGAGGGTGTCGTGCGGCACGACCTTGTTGTCGTGCGCGAGCCAGCCGTAGACCGCCTCGACCAGGTTCATCCGGTAGTCGGCGCTGGTGACGCGGACGGTGGTCATGTTCAGGTGACCGTCGGTCGGATAGGTCTTGCGCCCGGAGATCTGCAGCACCGGTTCGCCGTCGTGCTCGCCCAGCGTGTTCACCGTCGGCCCCGGGGACATCTCCGAATACGGCACGGGGATGAGCACTCCCGCGCACAGGAGCGCGATCAGCATCAGGGTGGAGGCGAGCATCGTCGCAGTGCGGCGTGGCATGTCTCGACAGTACGGGACGCTTCTGTCAGCACACCGTCAGGGCGGCCACTGCCGGTCAGCTGCCCGAGGTGGACTTCTCCATGGCCGCGCGGAAGCGGGCGTACCCGTCGAGCTCGGGTCCGTCACCACGCACCTTGCGGGTCCTGTTGGCCCACACGCCCCACAGACCCGCGCCGATCGCAGCCACCAGCGGAATCAGCAACCAGGCGAGCGCCGCCATGCCGACCTCCCAACCCCGTACGAGCGTCCGCAACTGACTGATCAGCAGATTAACCATCCGCAGTGACAACGCTCACGCCGGGGGTGCGGTTACGCAAGCGGGGGGACGGCTGAACGGGGGGTCTGCGCGGAGCCTGTGCCGGCGCCGCGTTCAGCAGGCGCCGACCCACTCCTCGGTGCCGTCGGAGAACCGCTGGTGCTTCCAGATGGGCACCTCGTGCTTGAGGTCGTCGATCAGCTTGCGGCAGGCCTCGAAGGCCTCGCCGCGGTGCGGGCAGGACACGGCGACGACGACGGCGAGGTCCCCGACCCGCAGGTCGCCCACGCGGTGCACGGCCGCCAGCGCGCGCACCGGGAACTCGGCGACGACCCTCTCCGCGATCCGGCGCATCTCGGCCTCGGCGCTCGGGTGGCACGAATAGCCGAGCGCGTCGACATCCGCCCCGCCGTCGTGATTGCGCACCGTCCCCACGAACAGCGCCGTCCCCCCGGCGGCGTCGTCCCCGACCGCCCGGAACACCTCGTCCACGGAGAGCGGCGTCTCCCGGATGCCGATCAGCTTGACGGGATCCTGAGCGCCCTGCTCACCGGGATGATCGTTCGTGGCTGCCATGCCCCCATCGTGCCTCACCCCACCGACAACCCGGAATAGCCGTTCCCCCCGGCACCCGACGGCCGTCTTTGGAGCCTCCTACAGTGCACTGCGCCGCGCGGTGACCGTGGAAGGGGTCCAGGGGTGGAGCCCCGGTGGGGCGGGAGGGGCGGAGCCCGCCCATAGGGGGGACGGGCGCGGGTGGCCGTACGGGCCTCAGATCCGCCGTCGCGCCTTCCGTGCCCGCCGTACCACCGCCGCCGCACCCAGCAGGGCCACCGTCGCCCCGGCCGCCCCGGCCGCCGTGGCGTCCTTGCGGCCCAGCCGGCGCCCGGCCACGGTGTGCCGTCCGGAGACCTCCTCCAGCAGCTCCGCGAGGACCTCCTCGTTGGTCCACTGCGGCCGCCACCCGGCGTCGTGCAGCCGGCTGCCGCTCACCACCCAGGGGTACATGGTGTAGGCCAGATCGCCCGCGGGCGACGGCGTGAGCCCGATCCGGTGCAGCCGGGCCGCCGCGCCGAGCGCGACCGCCGACGGCAGCTCCATGCGCCGGATCCCGCTCAGCTCCTCGACCTCCTCCTGTTCCAGCCACCCGTCACATCCGACGGCCAGCTCGCCGTCGACCTTCTCCAGGACGGCGTACTCCAGAGCGCTGCACAGATCCTCGACGTGGCAGAACTGCCACGCGGGCCGCGACCCGGCCACCACCAGCAGCCGAGGCGACTCGAAGTACCTGGTCAGCGCGGTGTCGGTGCCTCCGACCAGCACCGCCGGGCGCACCACGGTGACGTTCAGACCGGGATGCGCGCGGGGCGCCCGCCGCGCCAGCCGCTCGATCTCCAGCAGGTCACCGACACCGGTGGCCTCGGCTGTCGCGCGCAGCTCGGCGTCCTCCGACAGGGGCAGCTCGTTGTCCGGCAGCGCGCCGTAGACCATCGCGGAGGTACACAGCACCACGCGGTGCACCCCGGCGGCCGCGGCGGCGGTCAGCACGGTCTGCGTGCCCCGCACGTTGTACGCCGTCCGGGCGGCGGGGTCGGTCTCCAGGTCGAGGTCGAGCGCGAGGTGGACGACGACGTCCGCCCCGCGCAGTTTCTCCGCGATGGCCGGATCGCGCACATCGAGGATGTGCCACTGCGCTTGCGCGCACTCACCGCGCCGCTCGTCGATGGCGATGACCTGCTTGATCTCCTCCGACGCGGCCAGCCGCGCGGTGAGCAGCGCGCCGACCCCGGACGCGGCACCGGTGACCGCGACGACGGGCCCGCGCGCGGCGGGAGGGGTTGAGTGGTTTCGCGCTGCGCGAACCTGCGGGTCTGGGGAACTCACCGGGCGTCTCCAGCGGTTGTCTTCAGTACGGACGCGAGTGACGCGTACGTACCAGGTGGCATCCATCCTGCCGCAGGCCTTCAGTCGGCGAAGCACCGAGGCCCGAACCGCCCCGGGTGTCTACGCTGGGTGGTGTTGTCGGGCAGTCGTGCCGTCGGGAAAAGAACCGGCGGCCTTACCAGCCGAGGAATCCCGTGAGTGACACCCCATTCGGATTCGGCCTTCCGCCGGAGGAGCCGGAGAACGGCGACGAGGGCAAGAAGAAGGACCAGCAGAGCGGTGGTGGGCAGGGACCGGCCAACCCGTTCGGTTTCGGGTCGCTGCCCGGCGCCGGAGGCTTTGGAGGCCCCGGGGCGGAGAATCCGCTCGCTGCCATGTTCGGTTCCCTGAACCCCACCGACCTGGGCGCCGCGTTCCAGCAGCTGGGCCAGATGCTCTCCTACGAGGGCGGCCCGGTGAACTGGGACATGGCCAAGCAGATCGCCCGGCAGACGGTCGCCCAGGGCACCGCTGACGGCGTCAAGGACGCGAGCGTCGGCCCCGCCGAGCGCACCGCCGTCCAGGAGGCCGTCCGCCTGGCCGACCTCTGGCTGGACGACGCGACCTCCCTGCCGTCCGGCGCCGGCTCCGCCGTGGCCTGGAGCCGCGCGGAGTGGGTGGAGGCCACCCTGCCCGCCTGGCGCGAGCTGGTCGACCCGGTCGCCGAGCGCGTCGGCAACGCGATGGGCGACGTCCTGCCGGAGGAGATGCAGGCCATGGCCGGCCCGCTGATCGGCATGATGCGCTCCATGGGCGGCGCCATGTTCGGCACCCAGATCGGCCAGGCCGTGGGCGTGCTCGCGGGCGAGGTCGTCGGCTCCACGGACATCGGCCTGCCGCTCGGCCCGGCCGGCAAGGCCGCGCTGCTGCCGGTGAACATCGAGACGTTCGGCAAGGACCTGGGCGTGCCCAAGGAGGAGGTGCGGCTGTATCTCGCCCTGCGCGAGGCCGCCCACCAGCGCCTCTTCGCGCACGTGCCGTGGCTGCGCTCGCACCTGTTCGGCGCGGTCGACGGGTACGCGCGCGGCATCAAGGTGGACACCGCCAAGCTGGAGGACGTGGTCGGCCAGTTCGACCCGCAGAACCCGGAGCAGCTTCAGGACGCCCTCCAGCAGGGCATGTTCCAGCCGGAGGACACGCCGGAGCAGAAGGCGGCCCTGGCCCGGCTGGAGACGGCGCTGGCACTCGTCGAGGGCTGGGTGGACGCGGTGGTGCACGCCGCCGCCAAGCCCCGTCTGGGCTCCGCCGACGCGCTGCGCGAGACCCTGCGGCGCCGCCGCGCCTCGGGCGGTCCGGCCGAGCAGACGTTCGCCACGCTGATCGGCCTGGAGCTGCGTCCGCGGCGCCTGCGCGACGCCTCCCGCCTGTGGGCCTCGCTCACGGACGCGCGCGGGGTGGACGGCCGGGACGCCCTGTGGGCCCACCCGGACATGCTGCCGACGGCCACCGACCTGGACGACCCGGACGGTTTCGTGCACCGCGAGCAGATGGACTTCTCCGACTGGGACAAGATGCTCGGCGAGGCCGCGGGCAAGCCCGACCTGCGCAAGAAGGGCCAGGACAAGGGTGAAGCCGGCGCCGACGGCGAGGACACCGGCAAGGGCGAGGGCAAGGGCCAGAGCGAAGGCAAGGGCGACGGCACCGCGTGAGCCTGCACGACGACGCGGCCCTCGTCCTGAAGGAGTACGAGGGCCAGGAAGACCTGCGCCAGGCCTATCTGGACCACTTGGCGGCCCACCCGGACGGCATGTGGAAGGCCTGCCACGCGGGTCACCTCACGGCGAGCGCCCTGGTGATCGACCCGGCGCGCGGGCGGGTGCTGCTCACGCTCCACCGCAAGCTGGGGAGGTGGCTCCAGATGGGCGGCCACTGCGAGCCGGCGGACGCCACCCTGGCCGCCGCGGCCCTGCGGGAGGCCACGGAGGAGTCCGGCATCGCGGGGCTGGCCCTGCTGCCGGGCGGCCCGGTGCGGCTGGACCGGCATCCGATCCCGCCGCCGTGCCACGTCCACCTGGACGTGCAGTACGCGGCGCTGGCCCCGCGGGACGCCGTCCAGCAGATCAGTGACGAGTCCCTGGACCTGCGCTGGTTCGCCTACGACGAGGTGGCGGGCGTGGCCGACGAGTCGGTCGTACGGCTGCTGGAGGCCACCCGGGCGAGGCTGTGAACGAGCGCCGGGCTGTCTGAATGGGTAAGGGGTGACCGCCGGTGGCGGTCACCCCTTACCGGTTGTCGCGGTGGGATCAGTTCCAGACGTTGCCCTGGTTCTGCCCGCGGGCCCCCTGCTGGCCCATCCCGTACTGCGCGGCGAGCCCGGAGCCGATCTGGGCGTTCTGCGGCGGCAGCATCTCACTCGGCTGGACCAGCGCGAACCCGGTGCCCATGAAGCTCAGCTCCCAGCCCTCACCGGTGTTGCCGCGGCGCCGCCAGACCCCGGACGAGTGCGTCTGGGCCTGCATCTGCACCCGCAGCGCGGTGGACCAGGCGACGATCGCGTCGGCGTCGCAGTTGACGTACTTGTCCGGCGTCACCTGCAGCATCAGCGGCATCCCGGAAGTCATCAGCGCGACCTTGCCGCGGCCGGTGATGTTGAGCTGGTACTTCCCGGAGCCGGAGATGCCGTAGAGGCTGTCCACGGCGATGACCTCGTGGTGCAGCGAGGAGTCCATGGCGAGGACGTAGCTGCTGTCGACGGTGAGCCCGTCCTGGTCGACGTCCACCAGGTGGATGTGCTGCTTGAGGTTGGCGAGGTAGACCGTGCCCTGCCCGTGGCAGCGCATCAGGTCCAGGCCCTCACCGGTGCGGGCGCGGTCGCGCGACCGGCCGCTGCTCTGGAACTCGGCGTCGAACTCGACCATCCCCTGGTAGGCGACCATGGTGCCCTTGCGGGCCAGGATGTCGTCGTGGCCCTCCAGGGCGACGCGCAGCATCTGCTTGTTCTGCAGGCTCCAGCGCTCCTGGGTCTGCTGCTCGGCGTGGGCGAAAAGCGGACTCTGCATGTGTTTCTGGCTCCCCTCAGCCCCGGACCCGAAGGCGGTCGGTGCTGTCCTCGCTGGGCTGGACGACGACGATGCCCTGGCCGGAGAAGGCCATCTGGTAGGCCTCCCCGCTGCCCCGGCCGATCAGCGACTGCGCCTTGAAGCTGCGCTTGCCCTTCACCTTGAGGTTCGGGGACCAGGCGACGAGGGCGTCCGGGTCGACGTACGTCTCGTCCTCGCCGCCACCGCACTCGACGACGATCGGCTTGCCCCGGGAGGTCAGCGCGACCCAGCCCTGCCCGGAGATCTTCGTGTTCCACAGGCCCTGCCCGGCGAACTTCGCCAGCCCCTTGACCCGCTCCACGCCCCAGGTGAGGTGCGCGTCGAAGGCGAGCAGGTTGGTGGCGTTGACCGAGATGCCGTCGCCGTTGAGGTTGATCACGACGACGTTGGCGCCGTAGTCGGCGAGGTAGAGCAGGCCGTCGCCGGAGCACTTCATCAGGGGCGCGCCCTCGCCGGTGAGCCAGTCCTTGGCGATCTGGCGCACGGCGGGCGGGTTGGGCTCGTACTGGATGAAGCCTTCGTAGGCGACCATCGACCCCACGCGCGCGAGGAGGTCGTTCCCGGTCTGCATGGCGACCTTCAGCATGTGGTTGCCGTGGTTCTCCATGCGGGCGGTGACGGGTGCGGGGGCGTAGCCCGCGAGCGGCTGGTTCATGACGGGCTCCCTCAGACCTCGTACGGCTGGACGACGATGAAGTTGCCGGGCGCGCCCCGGAACTGGAGGTTGACGCTCTCTCCGGTGTCGCCCGGGTACGCGTTGCGGCGCATGCGGACCTGGCTGGAGACGACCACCTGGGCGGCGGCCGACCAGGCGACCACGGCGTTGCAGTCGGCGAACGTGGTCGGCGTGACGGGCAGCACGACGGGCGTGCCGTGCGTCTTGACGACGATCGTGCCGGTGCCGGTGAACTGCATCGTGAACAGCGCGCCGCCGGGGATGCCGTGCCCCTCGATCCGGCGGACCTCGTACTGCAGGCTCTCGTCGAAGGCGAGCACGTTCTCGGCGGAGACGCAGATGCCGTCGCCCTGGAGCTCGATCGGGTGCAGCATCGTGGAGTCTTCGGCGAGGAAGACCTGGCCCTGGCCGGTGCAGCGCATCAGCTGCATCTCCTGGCCGGTGGCGTTGCCGACGATCCGGCCGGCGAAACCGGCGCCCTTGTAGCCGAAGTCGACCTTGCCCTGGTAGAGCACCATGCTGCCCTGGCGGGCGAGGACGGGCTGGCCGCCGATGCCGAGGTCGACGCGGACCATCTTCTTGTTCTGCTGCGTCCAGCGCTGTCCGGTGGGCGACTCCCGGAACTGCTGGAGCGCGGCGGCGACGCCGGGTGCCTGCGGGGCGGCCTGGGGCATGCTCTGCTGCATGCCCGGGGGCATGTGCTGCGGGGCACCGTAGGGCGCGGGCTGGCCCGGGGCCTGACCGAAGGGCGGCTGCTGGCCGTAGCCGGGGGGCGGTGTCGGGGCCTGGGGTGCGTGGGGCGTGTGGGGCATGGGGGCCGCCGGAGGCTGACCGTAGCCGGGCGGCAGCGGGGCGGTCGGGGCCGGGGCCTGCCCGTACGGCTGCTGCTGAGGCGGCTGGCCGTAGGGGGCCTGCTGGGGCGGCTGGCCGTACGGCTGCTGCGGCGCGGGCTGGCCGTACGGCGGGGTGGCGGCCGGCGCCGGCTGGCCGTACGGCGGCGTCGGGGCCGGGGCGGGCGGCGGGACGGTGCCGCCGGGCGGCGTGAGGGGCGCGGCGATGGTGGGCGCGGCGTGCACCTGCGGCTGAGGCGCCTGCGGCGGGTGAGGCTGCGGCGTGTGAGGCTGCGCCGCCTGCGGCTGGGGGGCCGGGGGTGGCGTGGCTCCCTGCGGGGGCGCGAAGCCCTGCGCGGGCGCGGGCGCCGGAGCGGGGGTGGGCGCGGCGGCCGGGGCGGCGAAGGCGGGCGGGGCGACGGCGGCCTGGGCGGGCGGGGCGAAGCCGGGAGCGGCGGACGCGGCCTGGGCCTGCTGCGGCGCAGAGGTCTCCTCTTCCGCGACCTCGCCGCCGAAGTTCCGCAGCAGCGCCTCCAGACCGCCGTCGAAGCCCTGGCCGACGGCCGCGAACCGCCAGACGTCCTTGAGGTAGAAGTCGCCCAGCATCACGGCGCGCTCGGTGGAGAACTCGGAGCCGTTGAAGGAGTACCGGGCCACTTCCTCGCCGCCCGCGACGATCCGGAGGTATCCGGGGCCGATCTGCGACATCTGCCCGGCGCCGTCGATCGTCGCCGTGAACGACAGCTTCTGGATCTGCGGCGGGATCCGGTCGAGGGTGACCCGGAAGGACTCGGTGTCGCCCGCCTGGGCACCCAGCAGCTGGATGGCCTCCTCGGGGGACTTCGGCTGGTTGAAGAAGACGAAGTACCGGTCGTCCGAGAGCCGTTCGTCGGCGTCGAGGCCGAAACAGCTGATGTCGAAGGTCAGTCCGGGGCCGGAGATCTGCACGCCTACGTACAGATCCGTGCCCGCGGTGAGGTCACTGATCCTGGCCTTGTGGCCGCGTTGGAATTCCCTGGCCATGCGTTACGACCGTCCCCCATCCCGAATGTGAGTGCGTCGCGCCAGGCTAACGGCAAAGTCCGACAACGGACGCGGCCGGTACAGACCCGGTACAGAACCTCCGCCGACCGGTGGCGAACCCGAGCACCGCAGCTCACGGACCGCGCGCGGAGCGTCACCGACCGCGCGGAGGATCGCCGATCGCGGAGGATCGCCGACCGCGCGGGAGGGGGTCACTCTCCGCGCGGCGGATCACTCTCCGCGCGCGCCGGGCAGGTGGGGGCAGCCGCTCCGCCGCGACCACCCCTTCGAGGTAGCCCCGGGCGCGCTCGGTCCGCGGATACGCCTCCAGCAGTCGCCAGAACCGGGGCCCGTGGCCGGGCACCAGCAGATGGGCCAGCTCGTGGACGAGCACGTAGTCGACGACGTACTCGGGCATGCCCTGGAGCCGGTGGGAGAGCCGGATGCTGCCCTCGGCCGGGGTGCACGAACCCCAGCGGGTGTTCTGGTTGGTGACCCAGCGGACCGAGGTGGGCCGCGCGCGGCCGTCGAGATACTGGGCCGACAGCCGCTCGGCGCGCGCGGCCAGCTCGGCGTCGCCGAGGGTGCGCTTGCTCTCCTGGGCGGCGAGCTTGTCGAGCATGACGCTCACCCAGCGCTGCTCCTCGGCCTCGGACATCCGGGCGGGGATGAGCACGACGGTGCGATCGCCCTCGCGGTACGCGGACACCGTCCGTCGCCGGCGGGCGCTCCTGCGTACCTCGATCGCGCTCGCCTGCCAGCCGCGGAGCGGCTGGCTCGTCGTGCTGCGCTGTGGGGTTCCGGCACGGTGCAGTGGGTCGGCGGGCACGCCCCGACGTTACCCGCTGCGCACAGGGGAAGTCCCGAGTCCGGGACGGTTCTGCCGGGATGCCTCACCGCGCGTTTGATTTGTACGACAATCATCCACCACCTGTGGACAACTCCCGACACCCGCCACCCGCTCCGGGCATGCTGGCCTGCGTCGAGGGAGCACGGACCGGCACGGACGAACGCGGATCGGGCACGGATGCCAGAGCGGGCATCTGGCGCAGACGAGTCGACATGGTCAGGTTCACCGCTCCCCCGGCCAACAAGGCGTCGATTACGACTACGACTTTCCTGGACAACGGGGGCCTGTCATGCATCCGATGGTGAAGCCCGCGCTCCGGCGCGGCTGGCGCGATCTCCGCACCGTGCAGTTCGGGATGACTCCCGCGCACGCGATGACACTGGGCCCGCTGGACACCGCGACCGGCAGCTTCCTCGATCTCCTCAACGGCACCCGCGGACTGGACCTGCTGCGGGACGAGGGCCGGCGGATGGACCTGCCCGACGGCCATGTCGACGCGCTGGTGCGGCGGCTGACCCGAGCCGGGCTCCTCGACGACGCCCGGGGCGGCGGACCTGCCGCGCAGGCACTGCGCGAGAAACCGGAAGTCCTCGACCGGCTGCGTCCCGACCTGGCCACACTGTCGCTGACCACGTCGGAACCGGGCGAGGCCCTCGAGCGGCTGGCCGCGCGCCGCGCCCTGCGCGTGCAGGTGCGCGGCGCCGGCCGGGTGGGCACCGCGCTGGCCGCGCTGCTGGCGGGGGCGGGCGTCGGCACGGTCGACGTGCGCGACGGCGGGCAGGTGGAGCCGTGGGACGTGAGCCCGGCCGGGCTGCCGCCCGACACCGTGGGCGCCCGGCGCGACGAGGCCGCCCGGCGGGTGGTGCGGGCCGCCGCCCCGGACCGCCCGCCCCGCCGCTCCCAGGCCCCCGAGGCCACGGCCGACCCCGGTTTCTCCCTGGTGATCCTCGCCCCGCGCGACGACGTGGCCGTCCATGCCCCCGCCCCGGACACCGCCGCTCCCCTCATGGCCTCGGGCACCCCGCATCTGTACGCCGGGGTGGTGGAGGGAACCGGTATGGTCGGTCCGCTCGTCCTGCCCGGTGAGACCGGCTGCGCCGGCTGTCTGCACGAGGCGCGCGCCGAACGGGACCCGGCCTGGCCCCGGCTGGTCGCCCAGTGGCGGTCCGGCCGGCAGCGGCAGGTACGGCCCTGCGATCTGGCGCTGGCCACCACGGTGGCCGGGCTGGCGGCCGCCCACGCGCTCGCCTTCCTCGACGGCCGGACGCCCTCCGCCGCGGGCGCCCGCTGGGAGGTCTCGCTCCCCGGGCTCCAGTGGCACGCGAGGCCGGTTCGGGCACACTCCGCATGCCCGTGCGGGGCCGCCGGGAAAGCCGAAGGGACACAGGCCGCGGAGAATGCCGCCGCACACGAGACAATGACTGAGCAAGGGTCGTCAACGCGGGTACGCCGTCCGACAGGCGCGGCGCGGCCGGCTGGGACTTGGAGGGCGCATGTCTGATCTTCCCCGGAAGGCGGTCACCCGGACCGCCAAGCTCGCCGCGCTCCCGCTCGGCTTCGCCGGCCGGGCGACCTGGGGGCTGGGCAAGCGGATCGTCGGCGAGTCCGCGGAGATCGTCGGCCGTGAGCTGCAACAGCGCACGGCGGAGCAGCTGTTCAAGGTGCTCGGCGAGCTCAAGGGCGGTGCGATGAAGTTCGGGCAGGCACTGTCCGTCTTCGAGTCGGCGCTGCCCGAGGAGGTCGCCGGCCCCTACCGCGCGGCGCTGACCAAGCTCCAGGAGGCGGCCCCGCCGATGCCCACGCGCACCGTGCACTCGGTGCTCGCGGAGCGGCTGGGGCCACAGTGGCGGGAGCTGTTCCTGGAGTTCGAGGACAAGCCGTCGGCGGCCGCCTCGATCGGCCAGGTGCACCGGGGAGTGTGGCACGACGGCCGCGCGGTCGCGGTGAAAGTGCAGTACCCCGGTGCCGGCGAGGCCCTGCTGTCCGATCTGACCCAGTTGAGCCGCTTCGCCCGCCTGTTGGGACCCCTGGTCCCCGGCATGGACATCAAGCCCTTGATCACGGAGCTGAAGGACCGGGTCTCCGAGGAGCTGGACTACGGCCTGGAGGCGCAGGCCCAGCGAGCGCACGCCGAGGAGTTCGCCGGCGACCCGGACGTACTGGTGCCCGCCGTGGTCCACCAGTGCGACCAGGTCCTCGTCACCGAGTGGATCGACGGCATCCCCCTGTCGGAGATCATCTCCGACGGCACGCCGGAACAGCGCGACCGGGCCGGCCAGCTGCTCGCCCGTTTCCTCTTCTCCGGCCCCGCCCGCACCGGCCTGCTGCACGCCGACCCGCACCCCGGCAACTTCCGGCTGCTGCCCGGCGGCCCGGAGGGCGAGGACGACTGGCGGCTGGGCGTGCTCGACTTCGGCACGGTCGACCGTCTGCCGGGCGGCCTGCCGGCCCCGATCGGGGAGTCGCTGCGCATGACCCTCGACGGCGAGGCCCAGGCCGTCTACGACCTGCTGTGCGCGGAGGGCTTCGTCAAGGAGTCCATCGAGCTGGACCCCGACGCGGTGCTCGACTATCTCCTGCCGATCATCGAACCGGCCCAGGTCGACGAGTTCACCTTCACCCGCGGCTGGATGCGCAGCCAGGCGGCCCGGATAGCCGACCCGCGCTCCCCCGCCTACCAGCTCGGCAAGCGGCTGAACCTGCCGCCGGCGTACCTCCTGATCCACCGTGTCACCCTCAGCACCATCGGTGTCCTGTGCCAGCTCGGCGCGACCGTCCGGCTGCGCGAGGAGCTGGAGGAGTGGCTGCCGGGGTTCGTGCCGGAGGAGGAGCTGCCCGAGGAGTCCGCGGCGGAGGCCTGAGCCACGAGCGAACCGACGTCCCGCGTGGCATGCGGCGGGGCATGCGGCGGGCGGCCGTGGCCTACCACCAGGCCGAGTCGAGGCGCCCTTCGATGGCTCTGAGGTACTCGCGGGAGCAGCTGTCGCAGAAGTACTGGCGGGTGCCGTTCTCCACGGAGCAGGTCCAGGTGGGCTGGGGCCCGTCGGCGACGGTGCCGCAGCGCGCGCACACGACGCGCCCGGGCCTCATGGCGGAACCGCCGCCCCTGCCGCTGCCTCCGGGAAGACTCGTCACCCGGCGACGATAACGCCGTCGCCGGGTGATCGCCGGGCACAACGCACCGCGGGGACCGGTCCCTTCGACAGGACCGGCCCCCGCGGGGAAGCTCATGTCTCCCGGTGAGGGAGGCCGCCGCTTCGGGCGTGGTGGTGTTACTGCATGACGGCGAGGGCGAGCGCCCGGCGGGCGCGCAGCGAGGCGCGCTCGGCCCGGCGCTGCATCCGGCGGGCGGCCGCCAGGCTGATGGCCCGGCGCTCCCGCTGCGCCTCATGCAGGCGGTCGTGCATATGCGCACGAGCCAGGGCTTCTGGGATGAGTTGCATCTCTCGGGTCCTGTTCTGACGCGAGTCGGTCGCGCCGGTGGTGGTGACGTCTGGGGTTGCGGAGCCGGTGGGCTCGTTGGTGGACGGCTTCATCGGGGCCTGCTTCTGGGGGTCGTGCGTGAGGGGACGGTCGATCGTTCCTGCGGTGTTCATGCCGTGACCGGGTTCTTCCGCGGGCGGCCACGCGGCCGCTTCCGGGCGACGACGACACCCTGGACGAACAGCTCGCCACCCCAGACGCCCCAGGGCTCACGCCGCTCCTTGGCGCCGGCGAGGCAGGCCTCGATCAGCGGGCAGGTGCGGCAGAGGGACTTGGCGTACTCCACGTCGGCCGGCGACTCGGCGAAGAAGACCTCCGGGTCGTAGGAGCGGCACGGGACGGGTACGCCCAGGTTCTCGATGGCGTCGTCGAGCGCGGTGAGCGCGGTGAGCGGGGTCAAGGTGGAGTCCTCCGTGAGGCCGGGCGGGGGGATCGTTTCGGAAGGCGGTACGGACGGGGCGTGCGCTTCGAGTTGCACGGTTTCGTCTTCCTCGTCTGGTCGTTCCGGTCGGGTGGACCGGTTGGCGGCTGGTACCGGGCTCTTTTGCTCTTGTCCCGAGGCCTCTTCGCTCTGTCGCCCACGTTCGTGGGCAAACAGAAGGGCCGCGGATCCCGGATGGGGTTCCGCGGCCCTGAAGGCGCCGGCCTGATCGCCGATCAGGCTGGATCACTCCAGGGTTCTGGCCCACGGAAGGCCCACATCAGGTGGTGCTGCGTCGTCTGCTTCCGGAATCCGGCACCGGTCGCCGTAAAGGCATAGGCCTGCGCCTGAGCCTCTACTGCCGCTTCCAGTGCCTTGGTCGGTCGCTCATTGCGCTCGCGGACGGGAAGACCCGCGGGAGCGACGGAGGACGCCGGACGGACGGCACGGATGCCGGACAGACCGGTGCCCTGGTCCGAGGAGCCGAGCATGCACAGGGAGGCGACGACCGAGCGATCGGTCAGTTTGACGGTGCTGATGGCGCTGGCGTTGATGCTGATCACTGGACTCGCCTCCTCTCGGCGTCTCGGGGGACTGGGGTGAACCAGTCCGCGGATATGCAAGTACAACACGGAATCGGCGCCTCCGAGAAGGCCGCCGTTCCCACGCGTAAGAACCTATGGGGATTGCTGGGGCATGCGCAAACTATTTTTTCGACGAGTTCGTTTCAGTCGTCGTCTTCTCTTCCGGCGGGGTCCCGGCCCGCGCAGAGCGCCAGCACATCGGCTCCGTACCGCTTGAGTTTGCGGGCTCCGACGCCGGGAATCCGGGCCAGCTCGCCCGCGTCGTCGGGGACGGTCTCGGCGATCGCCATCAGTGTCTTGTCGGTGAAGACGCAGAACGCGGGCTGGCCGCTGAGCCGGGCCTGGTCCGCGCGCCACTCGCGCAGCCGCTCGTACAGGCCTTCGTCCATGTCGGAGGGGCAGTCCTCGCAGCGCAGCAGTTTCAGCTCGCCGCCGTCGGTGAGGGTGCGGCCGCACACCCGGCAGCGGGCGGGGGTGCGCTGGGTGCGCCGGGGGGCCGCCTCGGTGCGGCCGGTGAAGCCCCGCTCGACACCGCCCGCGCCGCCGCCGGAGCCGGCCCGGCCCGCCGCGGTGCCCGAGCCGGGGCGCAGTCCGTCGAGGAACCGGCTGGGGCGGCGGCTGGGGCGGCCGCCGGGTGAGCGGGCGAGCGCCCAGGAGACGTACAGATGGGTGCGGGCGCGGGTGACTCCTACATACAGGAGACGGCGTTCCTCCTCGATCTGCTCGTCGGTTCTGGCGTAGGTGATCGGCATCATCCCTTCGGCGACGCCGACCAGGAAGACGACCTCCCACTCCAGGCCCTTGGCCGAGTGCAGGGAGGCGAGGGTGACGCCTTGGACGGTCGGGGCGTGCTGGACGTTCGCGCGTTCGTCGAGTTCGGCGACGAAGTCGGCGAGGCCGGCGCCGGGCTGGGCGGCGGCGAAGTCCTGCGCGAGGTTCACCAGCGCGGCCAGGGACTCCCAGCGTTCCCGGACGGCGCCGGAGCCGGCCGGGGGCTGCGGGGTCCAGCCGTCGGAGGAGAGGACGGCGCGGACCTGGGAGGGCAGGTCGACGGCTTCCTCCAGGGCGGCGTCGTTGCCGCCGAAGCGGGCGGCGCCACGCAGGGCGATGCCCGCCTTGCGGACCTCGGGCCGGTCGAAGAACCGCTCGGCGCCGCGCAGCTGATAGGGGATGCCGGCGTCGGCGAGGGCCTGCTCGTACGTTTCGGACTGGGCGTTGGTGCGGAACAGGACGGCGATCTCGCTCGCCGGGATGCCGGCGTCGAGCAGCTCGCGGATCCGGCGGGCGGCGCCCTCGGCCTCGGCGGGTTCGTCGCCGTACTCCGTATAGACGGGTTCCGGACCGGCGGGGCGCTGGGAGACGAGTTCCAGCCGGTGGTCGGCGGCGCGGCCGCGGGCCTGGGCGAGCAGCCCGTTGGCGAGGCGGACGACCTGGGGTGTGGAGCGGTAGTCGCGGACCAGTTTGACGACGGTGGCGCCCGGGTGCCGGACGCGGAAGTCGAGGAGGTGGTCGGGGGTCGCTCCCGTGAAGGAGTAGATCGTCTGGCTGGCGTCGCCGACGACGCACAGGTCGTCGCGGTCGCCGAGCCACAGCTCCAGCAGGCGCTGCTGGAGGGGGCTGACGTCCTGGTACTCGTCGACGACGAAGTGCTGGTACTGGGCGCGGACCTGTTCGGCGATGTCCTGGCGGTCCTGGAGGATCGCGACGGTCAGCAGCAGGACGTCCTCGAAGTCGATGACCGCGCGGTCGCGCTTGAGGTCTTCGTAGGCCGAGTACAGCTGGGCGATCTCGGCCGGGTCGCGCGGGGTCTCGCGGCCGGCCTTCGCGGCGGCGAGGGCGTAGTCGGCGGGGACGGTCTGGGTGACCTTGGACCATTCGATCTCGGCGGTGACGTCCCGCAGCTCGCCCCGGTCGAGGCGGATGCGGCAGGCGGCGGCCGCGTCGGCGACGAGCTGGACCTTGCGGTCGACGAGCCGGGGCATGGAGCCACCGATCGCTTTCGGCCAGAAGTACTGGAGCTGCCGCAGGGCGGCGGAGTGGAAGGTGCGGGCCTGCACTCCGGTGGCGCCGAGCTGGCGGAGGCGGCCGCGCATCTCCCCGGCCGCGCGGTTGGTGAAGGTGACGGCGAGCACGCTGGAGGGCTGGAGGATGCCGGCGCGCACGCCGTAGGCGATGCGGTGGGTGATCGCCCGCGTCTTGCCCGTACCGGCTCCGGCGAGCACGCACACCGGGCCGTGCAGCGCGGTGGCGACCTCGCGCTGTTCGGGATCGAGCCCTTCGAGCACCGCGTCGGCCGAGTCCGGTACCTGCGGGAAGAGGGTGGAGTGCGTTGCTGCTGTCACACAGCCATGCTGCCAGGTCGCCGGAGACCGCCGAGCCGGTTGTCCACAGGCGGGGCCCATTAGTCATACTCATCACGCCCCGACCGGGTGCGGGAATGGTGGCCGTTTCACGTACGTTCCCCTCTGCGAGCACCGTCCCCGACCCGTCGAAGGAGCGCGAAACAGATGCTGGGCACTGTGACGATGTACAGCACCACGTGGTGCGGCTACTGCCGCCGGCTGAAGAGCCAGCTGGACCGTGAGGGCATCGCGTACACCGAGATCAACATCGAGCAGGACCCGGAGTCCGCCGCGTTCGTGGAGAAGGCGAACGGCGGGAACCAGACCGTTCCGACCGTGCTGTTCCCGGACGGGACCACGCTGACGAACCCGTCGCTGGCCCAGGTCAAGCAGAAGATCGGCGTCTGAGGACGACGGCCCGCACGGCCCGCGCGGCCGTGTGAAGCGCAGGAAGGCGGCCCTCCGGAGATCCGGGGGGCCGCCTTCTCGTTCGAGGCCGGCTTGTCGTCCGCCGGCCTCGATGACCGCGTTCGCCGCTCAGATGACGCTGCGGGTCGGCAGCGGCTTGCCGTACCACAGCTCGATCAGGCGGGCCGCGATGGAGATGCCGTACGGCGGCATCACCTCGCCACTGTCGAAAGCGGCGCCCAGTTCGTCGCGGGAGAACCAGCGGGCCTCGTGGATCTCGTCGCCGTCGACGTCGATGTCGGTCGAGGTGGCGCGCGCCATGAAGCCGAGCATCAGGCTGGACGGGAAGGGCCAGGGCTGGCTGGCGATGTACTCGACCTGCCCGACGGTGACGCCCGCCTCCTCGTAGACCTCGCGGCGCACGGCCTGCTCGATGGACTCGCCGGGCTCGACGAAGCCCGCGAGCGTCGAGAAGCGGCCCTCGGGCCAGTGGACCTGACGACCGAGGAGGATGCGGTCGTCCTCGTCGGTCACGGCCATGATCACCGCGGGGTCGGTGCGCGGGTAGTGCTCGGCGCCGCAGGCGGGGCAGCGGCGGATGTGGCCGGCCGCCGCGATCACGGTGCGCTCGCCGCAGCGCGAGCAGAAGCGGTGGGTGCGCTGCCAGTTCTCCAGTCCGACGGCGTGCACCATGAGCCCGGCGTCGCGCGGGGACAGCAGCAGGCCGGCCTCACGCAAACCCGCCGGGCGGGCGGACTGGTCGATCCGGCCCGGGAGGGAGTCCTTCTGGAGGGCGAAGTAGCTGACGCCGTCCTCGTCGATGCCCAGGAAGTAGCGGTGGGCCTCGGTGAGCGGAGCCTCGAAGGACGGGGTCATGACGAGTTCGGTACGGCCGTCCGGTGTCTCGTCGATGAGGACCTGGCCGCCGGAGACCACGAAACAGCGCGTCGTCGGGTGGCTCCACGCCGCGGCGAGCCAGGCCTCGTCGAGCCGGTGGTGGGCGGCCCGGTCGATGCCGCTCGGCGCGGTGAGCGAGATGGGGCGGTCGGCGGTGTGGTCGGTCCAGGTGGTCACGGGTGCTTCCAACTCCCCCGGTGCAAGCGGTTGGGTTCGGCGGGCGGTTCGGCGGGTCGTCCGGGCGGAAGGCCACCGGCGCCGGCCGGGCTCGGTGGGACGGGCGGCCCTTCCAGTGTGCCCCGCGCGGTGCGGGGTCCCGGGCGGCCGGCGTGCTCAGGGGGCATGGCGCCAGGTCGCCGCGAGATCGCCCCACAGGTAGGCGCCGGTCACGGCGCCCTTGAGGAGCAGGTCCAGCTCCACCTTCTCGTTGGGGGCGTGCCAGCCGTCGGACGGGACGGAGATGCCCAGGAAGAGGACGGGTGCGCCGAGGACGTCCTGGAGGTCGGCGGCCGGGCCGGAGCCGCCCTCGCGGGTGAAGCGGACCTCGGTGCCGAACGCGCGGCCCATGGCGCGGGCGACGGACCGCAGGGCCGGGTGGTCCAGCGGGGTCAGACACGGGCGGGTGCCCGCGGAGAAGGCGATCTCGTGGCGGATGCCGGCGGGCAGCCGGTCGGCGGCCCACGCGCGGACCACCCGCTCGACGTGGTCCAGGTCCTGGCCCGCGACCAGGCGGAACGAGAGCTTCACCATGGCCGTGGACGGGATGATCGTCTTGCTGCCCGGGCCCTGGTAGCCGCCGCCGATGCCGTTGACCTCGGCCGTCGGGCGGGCCCAGACGCGTTCCAGTGTGGTGTAGCCGGCCTCGCCCTGGGCGGCGTACGACTTGGCGGTGCGCAGCCAGCGCGCCTCGTCGAAGGGCAGCTCGGCGAACAGCTCGCGCTCGCGGTCGGTGAGGTCGACCACACCATCGTAGAAGCCGGGGATCGCCACGCGTCCCTGCTCGTCGTGGAGGGCGGCGACCAGGCGGGCGACGGCGGTGGCGGGGTTGGGCACGGCGCCGCCGAAGGAGCCGGAGTGGATGTCCTGGTCGGGGCCGTACAGCCGGATCTCGCACTCGGCGAGGCCGCGCATGCCGGTGCAGACCGTGGGGGTGTCCTCGGACCACATGCCGGTGTCGGAGACGATCACGGCGTCCGCGGCGAGCCGGGCGGCGTGCTCCTCGACGAGGGCGCGGAAGTGCGGGGAGCCCGACTCCTCCTCGCCTTCGATCAGCAGCTTCAGGTGGACGGCCGGGACGGTGCGGCCGGTCGCCGCGAGGTGGGCGCGCACGCCGAGGGTGTGGAAGAACACCTGGCCCTTGTCGTCGGCCGCCCCGCGCGCGTAGAGCCGGTTCTCGCGGATGACGGGCTCGAAGGGCTCGCTGTCCCAGCCGTCCTCCCGCGCGGCGGGCTGCACGTCGTGGTGGCCGTAGACCAGGACCGTCGGCGCCGCCGGATCGTCGGACGGCCACTCCCCGTAGACGGCGGGGGCGCCCGGCGTCTCCCAGACCTCGGCGGTCGGGAAGCCGGTCTCCTTGAGCTTGCCGGCGAGCCACTCGGCGCTGCGCCGCACGTCGGCCGCGTGGTGCGGCTGGGCGGACACCGACGGTATGCGCAGCCACTCCGCGAGGTCGTCGAGGAAGGCGGCACGGTGCTGGTCGATGTACGCGCGGACGGCGCTGTCCGGGGTCTGGCTCATGGTCACGAGCCTATCGGCCCGCACCGACGGCCCGGTCGTGCTGTTCGTCACCGCTGGGCTCCTCGCGCAGCAGCCGCTCCAGCGCCTCCCGGCCGGGCAGGTCCCCGGGTCGGACGACATCGCCGCTGCGTACGTACACGAACGCGGCCGTGACCCGCTCCGGCGGGATGCGCTGCTGCTCGGCCCACGCGAGCCGGTACAGGGCGAGCTGGAGGGGGTCGGCACTCTGGTCGCGGCCGGTCTTCCAGTCGACGATCTCGTACGTGGCGTCCTCGCCGTCGCCCTCCCGGTAGACGGCGTCGATACGGCCGCGTACGACCCGGCCGGCGATGGTGATCTGGAAGGGGGCCTCCACGCGGTACGGCGTGCGGTGGGCGTACTCGGTGCGTTCGAAGGCGTCCTTCAGCGCTTCCAGGTCGCGTTCGTCGGCGATCTCGGCCTCGCTGCCGGGCAGTTCCTCGGGCTCCAGCATGGGCAGCGTCAGCGCCTCGAAGCGGGCCTCGACCCACGCGTGGAAGCGGGTGCCGCGACGGGCGGCGGGCTGCGGGGGGCGGGGCATGGGGCGGGCCAGCTCCCGCGCGAACCCGTCCGGGTCGTCGGCCAGCCACAGCAGCTGGGTCGCCGTGAGGGACGCGGGCAGGGGGACCTCCGTCACGCTCTCCCGCGCGCGCAGCAGTTCTCCGGCGAGGGCGTCGAGGTCGCGGTCCCAGGAAGCGACGACGCGGGCCTCCTCCGGGGTGAGGCGGCGGGCCTCGGGGGTGTCCGCGCGGGGGGCGATGTCCGCGCGGGAGGCCGTCGCCTGGTGGGGGACGGTCGGGTGGTGGCCGGGGGTACGGGAGTCCCAGCCGGCCGGGGACTGGGCGGGGACGGGGGCTGGGGGTTCGCCGACGGGGGGCTCGTCGGCGGGGGCGTGCTCCTCGGGGAGGGCGTTTTCGCCCGCGTAGGGATTGTCGGCGTTGGCGTCGCCGGCGTACGGATCGTCAGCGAAGGGGTCGTCGGCGTACGGCTCCGCCTCGAACGGGACTTCGTCGTCCGTGATCTCCTCGTACGGCATCTCCTCGTACAAGGGCTCGTCGTACGGGAAGTCGTCCTCCTCCGGGGGCGCGGGCCACTCCGGGTCCTCGTAGGTGTCGGGGTCGTGTGCGGCCGCCGGGTGGCCGGTGTCGGCGGCGGTGGCGAGGGCGTCGAGGTGGGCGAGGACCGTGTCGGCGGCCGCGCGGCGGCGGGCCAGGGCCGTGCCGTCCAGGGGCAGCGGCCAGGCCTGGTCGGCGGTGGCCTGGTGCAGGGCCGGGTTCTCCTCGTCTTCGGCGGGCTTGTCGGCCCAGACCTCGATTTCGCCGTGGCCGGCGGCGCAGTGGTCGTGGAGGGCGAGGAGGAAGTCGGACGGGCCGCGGGGCTTCTTCTGGGTGGGGCCCCACCAGTGGCCGGAGCCGAGGAGCAGGGAGCGGGGGCGGGTGAAGGTGACGTAACCGAGGCGCAGTTCCTCGGTGTGCTGGTGCTCCTTCATGGCCTCGTGGAAGGCCTTCATGCCGCGCGAGTCCCACGCTTCGATGTCCGGCAGCGTGTCGGCGTCACCGCGCAGCTCGTGCGGCAGCACCTTGGCCTGCGCGGTCCACTTCTCGCGGCCCTGAGTACTCGGGAAGGTGCCGGTGACCAGGCCGGGGACGGCGACGACGTCCCATTCCAGGCCCTTGGACTTGTGCGCGGTGAGCACCTTGACGGTGTTCTCACCGCCGGGCAGGGCGTTGTCGAGGCCCTTCTCGTACTGGGCGGCGGTGCGCAGGAACCCCAGGAAGGCCAG
This sequence comes from Streptomyces sp. JB150, assembly GCF_011193355.1. Classification (GTDB taxonomy): domain Bacteria; phylum Actinomycetota; class Actinomycetes; order Streptomycetales; family Streptomycetaceae; genus Streptomyces. The sequence continues at coordinate 5,032,869 of NZ_CP049780.1, read as the reverse complement.
CAGACTGGCCTGGCTCTCGTGGGCGGCGAAGGACGCGGCGATGTCCAGGAAGTTCGACAGGGTCTCGCGGCGGCGGGCGGCCAGCGCGTGCGGGGACGCGGACAGCTCGACCTCCAGGCCGGTGACCGCGAGGACGCGGTGGAGGACGTCCATGAGCGGGTCGGCGAGCGAGCGGCGCAGGTCGCGCAGTTCGGCGGCGAGGCGGGCGAAGCGCACCCGCGCGTCCGGTGAGAAGGGCAGTCCGTCGTCGTCCCCGCCGCCCTCCAGCGGGGTCTCCAGGAAGGTGTCGAGGGCATCGGCGAGGGAGATCACCTCGGCCGGGTCGACGCCCTCGACGGCCTCGGCGAGCCGCCGGTCGGGGTCGTCGCCGGTGTCCACGCGCGCGTGCGCGACGAGTCGCCGGGCGCGCCGGCCGAGCAGGGCGAGGTCGCGCGGGCCGATGCGCCAGCGGGGGCCGGTGAGCAGCCGGACGAGGGCGGCGTTGGCGCCCGGGTCCTGGAGGACCTCGCAGACGGCGACCAGGTCGGCGACCTCGGGCAGGTGCAGCAGCCCGGAGAGGCCGACCACCTCGACGGGAATGTCCCGCGCGACGAGGGCGGCCTGGATCTCGGCGAAGTCGGTGGCCGTACGGCACAGGACGGCGATCTCGCCCGGCGCCTTGCCGGTGTTCACCAGGTGGGCGATCGAGTCGGCGATCCAGTCGATCTCCTCCGCGTGGGTGCGCAGCAGCGCGCAGCGGACCAGGCCGTCGCGTTCGGCGCCGGGGGCGGGGCGCAGGGCCTCCACACCCGCGTGCATGGCGCGCAGCGGCTCGGCGAGGCCGTTGGCGAGGTCGAGGAGCCGGCCGCCGCTGCGGCGGTTCTCGCTGAGCGCCTGGCGGGAGGCGGGGCGGCCGTCGGCGTGGGCGAAGTGCTGCGGGAAGTCGTCGAGGTTGGCGACGGAGGCGCCGCGCCAGCCGTAGATCGCCTGGCAGGGGTCGCCGACGGCGGTCACCGGGTGGCCGGTGCCGCCGCCGAAGAGGCCGGCGAGGAGGACGCGCTGGGCGACCGAGGTGTCCTGGTACTCGTCGAGGAGCACCACGCGGAACTCGTCCCGCAGGATGCGGCCCACCTCGGGCAGCTGGGCGAGGCGGGCGGCGAGGGCGATCTGGTCGCCGAAGTCGAGCAGGTCCCGCTCGCGTTTGGCGGCCCGGTAGCGCACCACCAGCTCGGCCAGTTCGCGGCGCGCGGCAGCGGTCTCGGGGACCTTGCGCAGGTCGGCGTTGGTGAGCTTGGCGCCCTGAAGGGTGCGCAGCAGGCCGGCGTCCCACGCGCGCAGGTCCTCGGGCTGTACGAGGTGTTCGGCCAGCTCCGAGTCGAGGGTGAGCAGGTCGCTGACCAGGTCGGCGAAGGAGCGGGTCAGCGCGGGGTAGGGCCCGGGGGCCTCGCGCAGCACCCGCGCGGCCAGCTGGTAGCGGGTGGCGTCGGCGAGCAGGCGGGAGGACGGCTCCAGGCCGATGCGCAGGCCGTGGTCGGTCAGCAGGCGGCCCGCGAAGGCGTGGTACGTGGAGATGACCGGCTCGCCCGGCGGGTTGTCCGGGTCGATGACGTCGGGGTCGGTGACACCCGCCTTGATCAGTGCCTTGCGGACACGCTCGGCCAGCTCGCCGGCGGCCTTGTTGGTGAAGGTCAGGCCGAGCACCTGTTCGGGTGCGACCTGGCCGGTGCCGACCAGCCACACCACGCGGGCCGCCATCACGGTGGTCTTGCCGGAGCCCGCTCCGGCCACGATCACCTGCGGGGCGGGCGGCGCGGTGATGCAGGCCGTCTGCTCCGGGGTGAACGGGATGCCGAGGAGCTCCTTGAGCTGCTCGGGGTCGGTGATTCGTGCGGGCACCTCAGAGAGGCTAGCGGCGGGCACTGACAGCGGATGCCCCAGTCATCACCCGCGGCGGGAGAAGCGCAGGTCAGGCGCTGTGGTGCCACTCGTCACACCCTGGGTCGGTCACTCCACGACGTGGCGGCCCTCGGGGCGGGCGCTGCACGCGGCCCGGAAGGCGCAGTGCGTGCAGTGCTGGCCGGTGGTCGGGGTGAACCGCTCGTCGAGGACCTTGCCGGCGGCCGTGGCCAGCAGCTCGCCGACCCACTCCCCCGCCGCGCCCTCCAGGGCTTCCTGCGCCTGGACCTTCGGCAGCGTCTCGCCGCCGTCCCGCTTGGCGGCGCCCTGCCGCAGGTGGACCAGTTCGGCGCCGCCCGGCTCGGGGCGTACCCCGTCGAAGACGTCGTCCACGGCGCCCTCGCGGACGGCGAGCTGGTAGACGGCGAGCTGCGGGTGGCGGGCCACCTCGGCGGCGCTGGGCGCCTGCTTGCCGGTCTTGAAGTCGACGACGTACGCGCGGCCCTCGCCGTCCGCCTCCACGCGGTCCATCTGACCGCGGATGCGGACCTCGTAGTCGCCCGCCTCCAGGGTGACGTCGAAGTCGTGCTCGCTGGCCACCGGGGTGCGCCCGGTGCGGTCCATGACGTGCCACTTCAGGAACCGTTCGAGCGCCACGCGCGCGTGCTCCTTCTCCTGCGCCGACTTCCACGGCGCGTCGAAGGCCAGCGCGTCCCACACGGAGTCGAGGCGTTCCATGAGCACGTCGAGGTCGGCCGGGGTGCGTCCGGAGGCGACCTCGTCGGCGAGCACGTGCACCACGTTGCCGAAGCCCTGGGCGGCGGTGGCGGGCGCGTCGGCCTTCACCTCGCGGCTGAGGAACCACTGGAGGGAGCAGGTGTTGGCGAGCTGGTCGAGGGCGCTGCCGGACAGCTCCAGGGGCTGGTCGCGGTGGCGCAGCGGCACCTTGCTCTCGGTCGGCTCGAACATGCCCCACCAGCGGTAGGGGTGGGCGGCGGGCACCAGGGGCCGGCCGTCCTCGTCGGCGAGCGCGGCGAGCCGGGCCAGCCGGCGCGCGGCGGCCTCGCGCAGCGCCTCCGACACGCGCGGGTCGACGACCGTCGCGCGCAGCTCGGCGACGAGCGCGGCGACCGACAGGGGCCGGCGCGGGCGGCCGGTGACGTCCTTGGGTTCGACGCCGAGTTCGGTGAGGAAGCGGGAGGGCTGGTCGCCGTCGTCCGCGGGAGCCTTGACCGCGGTGACGACGAGCCGGTCCCGCGCGCGCGTGGCGGCCACGTAGAACAGGCGGCGCTCCTCGGCGAGCAGGGCGCCCGGGGTGAGTGGTTCGGCGAGGCCGTCGCGGCCGATGCGGTCGGCCTCCAGGAGGGAGCCACGGCGGCGCAGGTCCGGCCACAGACCCTCCTGCACACCGGCCACGACGACAAGCCGCCATTCCAGGCCCTTCGCGCGGTGCGCGGTCATCAGGCGCACCGCGTCGGGGCGCAGGGCGCGCCGCGTGAGGGTGTCCGCGGCGATGTCCTCGGCCTCGATCTGCTCCAGGAAGTTGAGGGCGCCCCGGCCGCCGGTGCGCTCCTCCGCGCGGGCGGCCGTCGCGAACAGGGCGCACACGGCGTCCAGGTCCCGGTCGGCGTTGCGGCCCGCCGCGCCGCCGCGCCGCGCGGCGCGCTCCAGCCGCGCGGGCCAGGGCGTGCCCGACCAGAGGTCCCACAGCGCCTCCTCGGCCGTACCGCCACGCGCCAGGCGCTCGCGCGCCGTGCGCAACAACGCGCCGAGGCGCTGGGCTCCGCGCGCGTACGCCGGGTCGTGCGCGACCAGGCGCTCCGGTTCGGCGAGCGCCCGCGCGAGCAGCACGTCCGACGGCGGCGGTACGGGGTTGCCCGCGGCGCGCTCCTCCTCGCGCAGGGCACGCCCCAGGCGCCGCAGGTCGGCGGCGTCCATGCCGGCGAGGGGGGAGGTGAGGAGGGTGAGGGCGGTCTCGGTGTCGAGCCAGCAGGGGTCGGGGGCGTCCGGGGCGAGGTCCGCAAGGGCGGGTTGCGTCGGAACGGGTTGCGTCGGGGCGGTTGGCGCCGGGGCGGTGTCCTGCGAGTCCGTGCCGGACGGGTCGAGGTCCTGCGCGTCGGTGCCCTGCGGGTCGGAGCCCTGCCGGTCTGTGTCGGCCGGGTCGAGGGCCGGCTGGTCGAGGGAATGCTGGTTGAGTGCCTGCCGGCCGGTGTCGGCCGGGTCGACTTCCTGCGGATCGGAGTCCCGCCGGCCGATGTCCTGACGATCGGCGTCCTGCGAGCCGCTGTCCTGCGCGCCGGCGGCCTCGGGAGTGCCCCCCTCCGAGCCGGTCTCCTCGGACGCGGCCGCGGTCCCCGCCTCCGCCGTCGCCACCGCCCGCAGCGCGGTCAGCAGGGGCGCCACCGCCGGCTCGTGCCGCAGCGGCAGGTCGTCGCCGTCGATGTCGAGGGGGACGCCCGCGGCGGTGAGGGCGCGGCGGACCGCGGGGATGGTCCGGGAGCCCGCGCGCACGAGGACGGCCATGTCCCGCCAGGGGACGTCGTCCTCCAGGTGGGCGCGGCGCAGGATGTCGGCGATGTTGTCCAGCTCGGTGCCGGGCGTCGGGTAGGTGTACACCTCCACGCGCCCGCCGTCGCGCACCGGGGTCAGCTCCCGGTGGGCGCGCACCTTCTCGGCCGGGAGCCGGGTCAGCGGCATGCGCTGGGTGAGCAGCCGGGTCGCGGCCAGCAGCGTCGCGCCGGAGCGGCGGGAGGTGCGCAGGACCTGGACGGGGGCGGGGCGGCCGTCGGCGCGCGGGAAGGTGTGCGGGAAGTCGAGGATGCCGTTCACGTCGGCACCGCGGAAGGCGTAGATCGACTGGTCGGGGTCGCCGAACGCGACGAGGGTGTGCCCACCGCCGGCGAGGGCGTGCAGCAGCCGTACCTGCGCCGGGTCGGTGTCCTGGTACTCGTCCACGTACACCGCGTCGTACTGCCCGGCGAGCCATGTGGCCACCTCGGGGCGCTGGGCGAGCAGCACCGCGCGGTGGACGAGTTCGGCGTAGTCGATGACCCCGTGCAGGTCGAGCACGTCGAGGTATTCGGCGAGGAAGGCGGCCGCCGCGCGCCAGTCCGGGCGGCCGATGCGCCGGGCGAAGGCGTCGAGGGCGTCCGGGCCGAGGCCCAGCTCGCGGGTGCGGGCGAGGACCGCGCGGACCTCGTCGGCGAAGCCGCGGGTGGTCAGGCAGGCGCGCAGCTCGTCAGGCCAGCGCACATGGGCCAGACCGCTCCGCTCGAGTTCGCGCTGGCCGGCGAGCAGCTCCCGGACGGCGACGTCCTGCTCGGGACCGGACAGCAGCCGCAGCGGCTCGACGAACAGGTCGCTGTCCTGGTGGGCGCGGACCAGGGCGTAGCCGAACGAGTGGAAGGTGGTCGCCCGGGGCGCGCGGGCGGCGCCCATGCGCAGGGCCATGCGGTCGCGCAGTTCGACGGCCGCCTTGCGGCTGAAGGTCAGCACGAGGATGCGTTCGGGGTCGGCTCCGCGGGCGATCCGCGCGGCCACCGACTCCACCAGCGTGGTCGTCTTGCCGGTGCCCGGACCGGCGAGGACGAGCAGCGGACCGGACCGGTGGTCAACCACGGAGCGCTGTGCGGCGTCCAGATCAGGGGGATCCGGTCGGGCCGGAGGGGTACGGACGAGCCGGTAAGCGCCACGGTTCCCCTGTCGCACCGCGGGGTGCGACAGGCGCCTGGTGGAGAAAGAGGAGCTCACGTGGTTCGCCGGTCCTGGTGGGTGTGCTGGTGTGCCGATCGCCGTGCGGGGACGGCGGTGGCCGGGGGATGAGGGGACGCGCGGAGCCGACGCTACGCCGGCACCTGGGCCGGAAGCAGGGCTTCCGGTTGCTCTCTCCCGGCTCAGTGGAACCGTACGTCCCTTTCCTCTCGAACGTACGTCATGTCACGGGAGTGCCCAGCCTCCCCCGTACGGATCACGCGTCACCCACGGCCTTCGCCGATGGCGGAAGCTGTCAGGTGTGACCCTTCGCGCGTTCCCCGCCGTCCCACCGCGCCCGTCGCATGTCGACCCGTGGCAGGTGGCCCTCGGCCGCCCGGCTCGCCTCCTTCAGGGGCGTGCCCTCCGCGCGGTAACGGGCCATGGCCTCCTGTTCGTGGCCGGGGAGCAGGACGCCGTCCGCGCGGACGACCCGCCACCAGGGCACGGCACCGCCGTAGAGCGCCATCACCCGGCCGACCTGACGCGGACCGCCCTCCTCCAGCCACTCGGCGACGTCGCCGTAGGTCATGACACGCCCCGGCGGGATCATCTCCGCGACGTCGAGGACCCGCTCGGCGTATTCCGGCAGGGCTTCGGAGTACTCCACGCGGGCGTCGTCGGGAAGGCTCTCCTCACTCATTCGTCCCATCCTGCCGCATGCCACCGACAATGTGACGCGGTCGTGACCATGCGTGACCCTCGCCCCGCAGCGGCGCTTCGGGCAGACTGTGCGCCCCCGCATGCGCACCCTGATGCCCGCGAGTGTCGGTGGAGCATGCCACCATCGTGCGGGCGGTGACTGGTGATACGAGACCAAGAAGAGACGATGAAGCAGCAGGGTGTGCACCCGGAGGACGCGGACAGCACCTCTGATGCGTCGTCGCGCCCGGACACCGTCGACACGGCCGGCGAGAGTGCCCGGGAGCCGGGTCAGGGCGGGGCGCCACAGGCGGCCGAGGCACAGGCGGAGGCCGGGGCGCAGGCCGGGCAGGAACCGCGCGAGGACCCGGCGGCAGCGGGTGATCAGGATCCGGAAGCGGGCGAGCACGACCCGCGCGAAGCCACGACCGCGGACGCGTCCGGCGGCAACGCCGGCGGCACCGGCCGCGACGCCCCGACCGGCCCCGACGCCCCCATCGACCCCGACGCCCCGACCGACGCCGTCGAAGGCGACGAACCGCTCCTCCCGGCGCGCGTGCACCGCCCCTCGGATCTGATGCGGCTCCTGGTGGGCGTGCTCGCGGTCATCGTGCTGCTCGCCATCGCCGCGTTCGCGCACGGCACCACTTCGGGCCTCGAACAGGACATCACCAAGGGCACCGGCCAGGCCCCCGACCTGCTCATCAAGATCGCGGGACTGGCCTCCAGCATCGCGATCCTCCTGGTGCCGGTCGCCTTCGCGATCGAACGGCTGATCAAACGGGACGGGCTGCGGATCGCCGACGGCGTGCTCGCGGCCGTCCTCGCCCACGGTGTGACCCTCGCCACCGACCTCTGGGTCGCCCGTGCCGCCCCGGACTCCATCCAGGAGGCCCTGACCCAGCCCTCGCCCGGAGACCTCAGCGCCCTCACCGACCCGGTGCACGGCTACCTGGCGCCCGTCATCGCGTACATGACGGCCGTTGGCATGTCGCGCAGGCCGCGCTGGCGCGCGGTGCTGTGGATCGTGCTCCTCCTCGACGCGTTCTCGATGCTGGTCACCGGCTACACGACACCGTTCTCGATCATCCTGACGGTGCTGATCGGCTGGACCGTGGCCTACGGCACGCTGTACGCGGTCGGCTCGCCCAACGTCCGCCCCACCGGGCGGACCCTGATGGCAGGCCTGCGGACCGTCGGGTTCCGCCCGGTGAGCGCGGCCCGCGAGGACACCGGGGACACCCCCGACAGCGGCGACCGCGGCCGGCGCTACTTCGTCACCCTGGAGGACGGCCCGCCCCTCGACGTCACGGTCGTCGACCGCGAGCAGCAGGCCCAGGGCTTCTTCTACCGGGTGTGGCGCAATCTGACCCTGCGCGGCTTCGCCACCCGCCGCAGCCTCCAGTCGCTGCGCCAGGCCCTGGAGCAGGAGGCGCTGCTCGCCTACGCGGCCATCGCGGCCGGCGCCAACGCCCCGAAGCTGATCGCCACCTCCGAGCTGGGACCGGACGCCGTGATGCTCGTCTACGAGCACACCGGCGGGCGCACCCTGGACTCGCTGGCCGACGAGGAGATCACGGACGAACTGCTGCGCAACACCTGGCACCAGGTGCGCGCCCTGCAGTCGCGGCGGATCGCGCACCGCAGGCTCGCCGGGGACGCCATCCTGGTGGATCGTTCCAGCAGGGTGATCCTCACGGATCTGCGCGGCGGCGAGATCGCGGCCGGTGACCTGCTGCTGCGCATGGACGTCGCCCAGCTGATGACGACGCTCGCGCTGCGGGTGGGCGCCGAGCGCGCGGTGGCCTCGGCGGTCGGCGTGCTCGGGCCCGACGCGGTGGCGGACTGCCTCCCGATGCTCCAGCCCATCGCGCTGACCCGCTCCACGCGGGCGACCCTGCGCCGGCTGGCCCGGGAGCGGGCCGAGCGGGAGCGCGAGGCGGTCCTGGAGGCGTCCCGGCTGGCAAAGGCCGCCCGCGCGGAGGCCGCCGACGGCGAGGAGGCCCCGGCCGCCCCGGAGAAGCCGGGCAAGAAGGCCGTACGCGCGCAGGCGCGGGCCGAGAAGCGGGCCATCGACGAGGCGCTGGAGGAGGCGCGCGAGGAGGATCTGCTCACCCAGATCCGCCACGAGGTGCTGCGGATCAGGCCGCAGGCGCCCGTCGAGCCCGCCCGCCTGGAGCGGATCCGGCCGCGCACGCTGATCAGTTTCATCGCCGGCGCCATCGCCGCGTACTTCCTGCTGACGCAGCTCACGCACATCGAGTTCGGTCCGCTCATCGCCAACGCCGAGTGGGGCTGGGTGGTGGCGGCGGTGCTGTTCTCGGCGCTGAGCTATCTGGCCGCCGCCATGAGCCTGCTGGGGTTCGTGCCGGAGCGAGTGCCGTTCCTGCGGACCGTGGCGGCCCAGGTCGCCGGGTCCTTCGTGAAGATCGTGGCACCGGCCGCGGTCGGCGGCGTGGCGCTGAACACGCGGTTCCTCCAGCGCGCGGGCGTACGTCCGGGCCTGGCGGTGGCCAGTGTCGGCGCCTCGCAGTTGTTCGGCCTCGGCTGCCACATCCTCATGCTGCTGTCCTTCGGCTATCTGACCGGTACCGAGAAGACGCCCTCGCTGTCGCCGTCCCGGACGGTCATCGCGGGTCTGCTCACGGTGGCAGTGCTGGTGCTCGTGGTGACCTCGGTGCCGTTTCTGCGCAAGTTCGTCGTCACGCGCGTGAGGTCGCTCTTCGCGGGCGTCGTGCCCCGCATGCTGGACGTGCTGCAGCGGCCCCAGAAGCTGCTCACCGGCATCGGCGGCATGCTGCTGCTCACGGCCTGCTTCGTGATGTGCCTGGACGCGTCCATCCGGGCCTTCGACAACGAGACGACCTCCATCAGCCTCGCCAGCGTGGCCGTCGTGTTCCTCGCGGGCAACGCGCTGGGGTCCGCGGCGCCCACGCCGGGTGGTGTCGGCGCGGTCGACGTGACCCTGACGGTCGGCCTGATCGCCGTCGGCCTGCCCAGCGAGGTCGCCGCCCCGTCCGTCCTGCTGTTCCGGATGCTGACGCTGTGGCTGCCGGTGCTGCCGGGCTGGATCGCCTTCAACCACCTCACCCGCAAGGGCGCCCTCTAGCGCGGGAGCACGCGCGCGTACGCGTGCCTCGCCCGGCGTGCGTACGCGTTCCCTCGGCGTGCGCGGCACCCACGCGCGCGTACCTCGTACGGCTCGTGCCCCGCGCGCCCCCTCCGGTGCCGCCGCAGGATGGGGACATGCCGAAGCCCTCCCCGCTGCGCGCGGCCGCCGTGACCGCCTCCGCCCTGCTGCTGACGTCGCTGCTGGCGGGATGCGGCGACGACGGCGCCGAGGACGAGGACCTGACGCGGCAGAGGCTCAGCTGGGAGGACTGCCCGGCGCCGTCGCAGGCGCAGGGCGGCGGGAACTCCCCGTCGCCGCTGCCGAACGGCGGGGAGTGGGAGTGCGCCACCATGAAGGCGCCCCGCGACTGGGACGACCCCGAGGGCGACACGATCGAGCTGTCGCTGATCCGCGCGGAGGCCACCGGCACCGGCCGGCGCATCGGCTCCCTGATCTTCAACTTCGGCGGCCCGGGCGGCTCCGGCGTCGCCGCGCTGCCCGCCTTCGGCAACGACTACGAGGAGCTGCGCACCCGCTACGACCTGGTCAGCTTCGACCCGCGCGGAGTGGGGCGCAGCGCGCCCGTGCGGTGCCTGAACGACCAGCGGCTCGACGCGTACTTCCAGCAGGACGCGACCCCCGACGACGCGGCCGAGCGCACGGAACTGCTGGAGGACGTAGAGGACTTCAACGCGGCCTGCGAGAAGAACTCCGCGACGATGCTGCCGCATGTGCTCACCGCCGACGCGGCCCGCGACATGGACCTGATGCGCCAGGTCCTCGGCGACGAGAAGCTGCACTACTTCGGCATCTCCTACGGCACCGAACTGGGCGGCGTCTACGCCCACCTGTTCCCGAGGAACGTCGGCCGCGCCGTCTTCGACGCCGTGGTGGACCCGACTCAGACGCCCGAGCAGGGCTCGCTCGGACAGGCCAGGGGCTTCCAGCGCGCGCTCGGCAACTTCGCCGAGAACTGTGTGTCGAAGACGGAGGAGTGCCCGATCGGGGACAGCGCGCAGGACGTCGAGGGCCGCATCGCCGCACTGCTGAGGGACCTCGACAGCAAACCCATCCCCGGCGTCTTCCCGCGCGAACTGACCCAGACCGCCGCGACCGGCGGCATCGCGCAGGCCCTGTACTCGCAGGAGTTCTGGGACTACCTGACGGAGGGCCTGGACCAGGCCTACGACGGCAACGGGCAGATCCTGATGCTGCTGTCCGACACGTTGAACGGACGCAGGACCAACGGCGAGTACAGCAACATCGTCGCGGCCAACACGGCCATCACCTGCGCCGACGACAAGCCGCGGTACGACGTCGCGCACGTGGAGCGCCGGCTGCCCGCGTTCCGGGCCGCCTCGCCGCTGTTCGGGGAGTACCTCGCCTGGGGCATGCTCGGCTGCACCGACTGGCCGGTGCCGGGCGCCGCCGACCATCCCGACGTGAGCGCGCCGGGAGCGGCGCCGATCCTGGTCATCGGCAACACCGGCGACCCGGCCACCCCGTACGAGGGCGCGCGCAGGATGGTGCGGGCGCTGGGCGAGGGGGTCGGTGTGGAGCTGACGTACAGGGGCCAGGGGCACGGCGCGTACGACAGCAAGAACAGGTGCGTGCAGGACGCCGTGCACGGCTATCTGCTGGACGGAAAGCTGCCGAAGGCCGGGACCGTCTGCTCCTGATCACCCGAGCTTGCCAGGAAAGCGCAGATCAGAGGGTTATCCACAGGCTCGGACGGGCTCGGCGGGATACGCCTACCATGGCGTGACAGCCATCCGCGGAACGGACGCGGAGGCCTGCGAGGGGGGATGTGTCCATGGCGCGATTCGTACGGTGGGCGGCGCTGGGTGCAGCGGCGGCACTCCTGGTGTCGGGCTGCGACTCGACCGGTGACGGCCGGTCCGGGGACGGCGGGGAGCGGTCCTCGGGCGCGTCACCGGCGTCGCAGAAGCTCGACTGGGGCCGCTGCGAGGCCACCGCGGACGCTCCCGCCCCCGGCAGCGAGTGGCAGTGCGCGACGCTCCGGGCGCCGCTGGACTGGTCGAAGTCCGACGGCGAGACGATCGGGATAGCGCTGATCCGCGCCAAGGCGACCGGTGACGACCGCATCGGCTCCCTGCTGTTCAACTTCGGCGGTCCCGGCGGCTCGGGTGTGTCGATGATGCCGTCGTACGCCTCCGCCGTCTCGTCGCTGCGCGAGCGGTACGACCTGGTCAGCTTCGACCCGCGCGGGGTGGCGGCCAGTGAGGGCGTGCGCTGCCGCGACGACAAGGAGATCCAGGCCGCCGAGGCGAAGGTGGACGCCACCCCGGACACCCCGGCCGAGGAGAAGGCCTACCTCGAGGACGCGGCGGACTTCGGCCGCGGCTGCCGGCAGGCCGCCGGCAAGCTGCTCAAGCACGTGTCCACCACCGACACGGCCCGCGACATGGACCTGATGCGCCAGGCCCTCGGCGACGACAAGCTGCACTACTTCGGCATCTCCTACGGCACCGAACTGGGCGGCGTCTACGCCCACCTGTTCCCGAAGAACGTCGGCCGGATGGTGCTGGACGCGGTCGTCGACCCGAGCGCCGACACGATCGGGCACGCCAAGAACCAGACCCTCGGCTTCCAGCGCGCGCTCGACGACTACCTGAGGTCGACGGGCCGGGACCCCGAGCAGGGCACGCGTGAGATCGCGGACCTGCTGAGGCGCATCGACGCCGAGCCGCTGCCCACCTCCACCCCCGGCCGCGAACTCACCCAGACCCTCGCCCTGACCGGCATCGTGCTCCCGCTGTACGGCAAGGACAGCTGGCCCACACTGACCAGCGCCCTCAAGGCCGCCGAGGAGGGCGACGGCGCGGAGCTGCTGGCCCTCGCCGACGGCTACAACGAACGCGACGCGTCCGGCCGCTACGGCACGACGACCCACTCACAGCGGGTCATATCGTGCCTCGACGACCGGCAGCGGCCCACCGCCGCACAGACCAAGGCGCTGCTGCCCGAGTTCGAGAAGATCTCCCCCGTGTTCGGCGCCTTCCTGGGCTGGGACACCGCGGGCTGGTGCCACGACTGGCCGGTGCCCGGCCTGCACGACACCCCGGACGTGCGTGCCCCCGGCGCGGCCCCCATCCTCACGGTCGGCAACACCGGCGACCCGGCGACCCCGGTCGAGGGTGCCCGCCGGATGGCCGACGAACTGGGCAAGGGCGTAGGCGTGGTCCTCACCTGGAACGGCGACGGCCACGGCGCCTACGGCAGCGGCAGCTCCTGCGTCGACTCGACGGTGAACGCCTACCTGCTGGACGGCACGGTCCCGAAGGACGGCAAGGTCTGCGACTGACATCAGACGGGGATGCACTCGGGCCACTGTGGCGGGACGTTGCTCGCGGGGCGGAGGCCCGAGTCTCCGGGACAGCCGTCCAGGGTGCCGCGGATCGCGAAGAACCACCATGCCAACCATGCCGTCGCCACCAGCACCAGCAGCCCCGAGGAGGGCTTCGGTCACCACCACCGGCAGCAGAAAGGTGAGCTCGAAGCGCCCGCCGGCGTCGTCACCCGCACCGCAGTACGCGCGCGCCCAGACGGTCAGCGACCCGATGACACAGCCCACAGCGACCCCGAACGACGCGGAGGCGACGCAGGGCAGACAACTCGGCGATCGCGGCTCGGCTATGTCCACGACACAGCACGACACCGAACACCGCACACGCGGTTACGCGGACTGGTGCGCGTTTTGCCGCGGGCGGAAACGGCGGAAGCCCACGGCCCCCGAACTGGTCGGAGCGGCCGTGGGCTCCCGTGACTCGCCGGCGCCGGTGATAAGGGGATCAGTAGACCGGCTTGTGCGGTTCGATCTGGTTGACCCAGCCGATGACTCCGCCGCCGACGTGGACGGCGTCCGCGAAGCCGGCGGACTTGAGGACAGCGAGGACTTCCGCACTGCGGACACCCGTCTTGCAGTGCAAGACGATCTTCTTGTCCTGGGGCAGGGTCTCCAGGGCGGTGCCCATGAGGAACTCGTTCTTCGGGATCAGGCGGGCGCCGGGGATCGAGACGATCTCGTACTCGTTGACCTCGCGGACGTCGATGATCTCGATGTTCTCGCCGTCGTCGATCCACTCCTTGAGCTGCTTGGGAGTGATCGTCGAGTCGGCGGCCGCCGCCTGGGCCTCCTCGGAGACGACGCCGCAGAAGGCCTCGTAGTCGATGAGCTCGGTGACGGTGGGGTTCTCGCCGCAGACCGCGCAGTCGGGGTCCTTGCGGACCTTGACCTGGCGGTACTGCATCTCCAGGGCGTCGTAGATCATCAGCCGGCCGACCAGCGGCTCGCCGGTGCCGGTGAGGACCTTGATCGCCTCGGTGACCTGGATGGAGCCGATGGACGCGCACAGCACGCCCAGCACGCCGCCCTCGGCACAGGAGGGGACCATGCCGGGGGGCGGGGGCTCCGGGTAGAGGCAGCGGTAGCAGGGACCGTGCTCGGACCAGAAGACGGAGGCCTGGCCGTCGAAGCGGTAGATCGAGCCCCAGACGTACGGCTTGTTCAGCAGCACGCAGGCGTCGTTGACCAGGTAGCGGGTCGCGAAGTTGTCCGTGCCGTCGACGATCAGGTCGTACTGGCTGAAGATGTCCATCACGTTGTCGGCCTCGAGCCGCTCCTCGTGAAGGACCACGTTCACGTACGGGTTGATCCCCAGGACGCTGTCGCGCGCGGACTCGGCCTTGGAGCGGCCGATGTCGGCCTGGCTGTGGATGATCTGGCGCTGCAGGTTCGACTCGTCGACCTCGTCGAACTCCACGATGCCGAGCGTGCCCACGCCCGCCGCGGCCAGGTACATCAGGGCCGGCGAGCCCAGGCCGCCGGCGCCCACACAGAGCACCTTCGCGTTCTTCAGCCGCTTCTGCCCGTCCATCCCCACGTCGGGGATGATCAGGTGGCGGGAGTACCTGCGGACCTCGTCTACGGTGAGCTCGGCAGCCGGCTCGACCAGGGGTGGCAGCGACACGGGGACTCCGTTGGTCGGTCAATCAGTACGGTTGTTCACCCGTAACACTGCCACGGCCTTTTTCATTCCGAGACACCTGTTCCGACACGCGAGACGATGTCGTCCCAGTAGCCGGGCAGGGCCTCCCAGGGGTCGGTGCGGCCGCCCGCGCCCGTGCGGTCGGTGAACCAGATCGTCGCCGCTCCCTGCCAGCGGGCCACGCGCAGCGCCTCGTCCAGGTGACCTCGGGGAACGCCGTGCACCAAGTGACAGAACCGTTCGGGCGGATGGTCGGCGGTCCACTCCGCCGCCTGCGACCAGCGGTAGTCGCTCCAGGGGCCGTTGAAGGTGACCAGCTGGTCCGCGGTGTCGGCGTAGCCGGGGTACGGGTGGGTGCCGTGGCCCAGCACGATGTGGGCACCGTCACGCAGCGCGCGGAGCGTGGTGGCGATACGGCGTGTCTCGGACAGCGAGACGCGGTCGGACGGACAGCGGTCCAGCAGGAAGCCGTCGACCCGGTACCAGTCGAGGTAGCGGTGCGCGTCGGAGATCACGTCCCCGAACCGGCGGGCGCCGTAGGTCAGGTCCAGGTGGGCGAGGACGCGGACGCCCGCCGCGCGCAGGCGGACGGCCGCCTGGAGGCAGTGCGGGTCGGGGCGGGTGCCCGGTCCCTGAGCGACGTTGAGCACCGCCCAGTGCACGGGCGTACCCGGGCGGGTCAGCTCGCCCCACTCGGCCGGGGCGAGCAGCGGGTGGGCGTAGCCGGGGGCGCCGAGGCCGGTGCGGACGCCGGTGCCCGCGGCGGGGACCGGCCGGCTGGTCAGATGCGGCATGCCGCCTCCATCCAGATGTCGGCCAGGGACTCCTCGAGGTTGATGCGGGGCCGCCAGCCGAGCCGGTCGCGGGCGGTGCGGACGTCCGCCTGCTGCCAGCTGCCGCAGCCGTCCGGGTAGGGGTAGGCGACCGGGGCGGTGTGCTGCGGGTGGTCGGCGTCGCCGCGGTGGTGGCCCAGGGCTTCGCCCCGGTGGTGGGCGAGGACCTCGCCGCGGTGGTGGCCGAGGACTTCGGGGCGCGGGTGCCCGATGGACGGGCGGTGCGGGCCGGGCGGGCCGTCCAGTTCGTGCAGGGCGCCGCCGTAGCCGGCCACGCGCGCGAGCGTCGCGGCCGCGTCGCGCAGCCGTACGGCACGGCCGGAGCCGATGTTGATGATGCCCTGCGCGGCGGAGAGCGAGGCGGCGTGCACCGCGCGGGCGACGTCCCGTACGTCGACGAAGTCCCGCTGGACGCCCAGGCCGCCGAGTTTGAGTTCGCCGTCGCCGGTCTGCATGGCCCGGCGCATGGCCTCGGCGAGGCGGCCGAGCGGCGATCCGGCGGGGGTGCCGGGCCCGGCGGGCGAGAAGACGCGCAGGACGACCGCATCCAGGCCGGAGCCGAGGACCAGCTCGGTGGCGGCGAGCTTGCTGACGCCGTACGGACCGCCGGGGCGCGGAACGGCGTCCTCCGCGGTGGACGAGCCGGGCTGGCTGGGGCCGTACTCGGCGGAACAGCCGATCTGCACCAGGCGGGCCCCGCAGCCGCTGCGCCGCAGCGCCTCGCACACGGTGGCGACGGCGACGGTGTTGTGCCGGGTGAGTTCCCGCGCTCCGCCCCGGGTGGCTCCCGCGCAGTTGATCACGACGCCGGGGTGGACCGCGTCGAGGAAGCGGGTGAGCGCGCCGGGGCTGCCGGACGCGAGGTCGAAGCGGACGTCGGCGTCGTCGCCGCGGCCGAGGGCGGTGAGCTGCACGGCCGGGTCGGCGAGCAGGCGGTCGGCGACGAAGCGGCCGATGTAGCCGTTGGCTCCGATCAGCAGGACCCTCATCGGGCGCCTCCCCGGGTGAGCGCGGCGGAGGTGAGGGTTCCGGCTGCCACCGGCGGCCTCGGGGCGCCGCCGGGTCCGCCGTTCGCTACGGCGACTCCGCCGCCGGCTGTGACGGCTCCACCGGTCACGGTGACTTCGCGAGTCACGGCGGCTCCGCCGGTCACGGTGACTCCGCCGATCACGGCAGGTCCGCCGGCTGCGGCAGGTCCGCCGGTTGTGGCGGCTCCGCCGGCTACGGCAGGTCCGCTCGCTCCTGAGGGAACGCCGAACGCGCCGGTGGCTCCGGGCGCTCCGGGGTGTCCGGGTCGGGAGGTGGTCATCTGGTGTTCTCCTTCGAGGGGGTGGTGCGGCTGCCTGTGGCGGCCTGGCCGGGCGCCGGGGCGGCGGATGGATGGTTCGGGGCGGCGGCACGGCCGCGTGGCCGGTGCGGCGCCGGATGCGGGACGGCCGAGGCGTTCCGACGCCGGGGAAGCGGCGGAGGCGGCGGAGCCGGCGGCCATGGCGTCGACGGCGGTCAGCATCGGTCGTCCCGTACGACCAAAGCCGGCGCCTGCGCCACGGCGTGCGCCGAGGCGCGGGTGAGCCTGCGGCCCGCGTGGATCAGCAAGGTCAGGGCACCGGCGCCGCAGACGAGGACCGGGACACTGCCCGCGCCCCAGCCGTCCAGGAGGCCGCGCACGGGCAGCGCGAGCAATCCGCAGCCCGGCAGGCGGGCGGCGAACAGCGCGGCGACGGCCAGCGCCTCGGCCGCCGCCGCGACGCCCAGGACCAGCGCCGGAGCGTGGCGGAAGCCGTGCGCGACGAGGAGGCGGGCGAGCAGCAGCAGGGCGCCCAGGGTGAGGGTCCGGGCGTGGTCGGCGGGCTCCTGCAGGACGGCGGCCGTGAGGGCGTGGAGCATGGCCAGGGCCGCCAGGTACAGGGCGGACGCGCCGAGCAGCAGCGGCCGTACGGCGCCGGCGAACTCCTCCAGGCCACGGCTGGCCGTGAGTCTGCGGCGCGCGCCGGCCGTCAGCAGGTGCGCGCTCCAGGCGGCGGGGGCGCAGGAGAGGGCGAGGGCCGACAGGACGGCCGTGTCGACCGGCCAGGAGGAGTGCGGGGTGCCGGTGGGCAGGGTGTCGGGGCCACCGGTGGCGACGGCGGTCAGCAGGCCGTCGCCCAAGACGGCGTAGGCGAGGAGCCAGCAGGTCCACACGCGCAGGCCGGTGGCGGGGGGTGGGGACTTCGGGCGGGTACGGTGCGCGCTCAGCGGTCCCCGGGTCAGGGCGGCGCGTACGGCGAGCGCGAGGGTCACCACGCCCACGGCGGCCACGACGAGGCGCACCTGCCCGTCGGTGAGGCGCAGCCCGGCGAGGGTCGCGACGCCCGCGGCACCGGGCAGCAGGCTGCGGACGATCCACTCCGCGCGCACCCGTGGCGGGTCGGCCGCGACCGGGCGCGTCGGCGCGTCGGCGGCGCGCGGGACGCGCGCGAACATCTCCTCGGCGAGGGAGAACACGTCCCGGTGGCGAAACCGGGCGGCGGTACGGTCGGTGATGCCGTGCGCTTCCAGACCGGCCGCGATCTCCAGCGGGTCCACGGCCCGCGCGCAGAGCTCCCGGTGACGGTGCATCAGGGCCTTGACGGGGTCGGCGGGCCCTCGGCGGGGAGGTACGGCGGACTCACGGCCACCTGCGCGGCCCGGACGGCCGTCCGCGGCCACACCCCCGGAGGCGGCGGAACCGGAAGCGGCGCCTGGGCGCGGACCGGCGGGCGCGTCACCGGCGCCCTCCACCGGCTCGTCCGCCGCCACGCCGCCTACCGCCAGCCACTGCTCCGAGCGGGCGTCCCACGCTCCGGGGCTGTCGGGCGTCCCGGGCCGGTCCAGGTCGACGTCCCTCATCGGCCCACCTCCACGCCAGACACGACCGCCCCACCCGCGCCCGACGACGCCTGCGACACCGCAGACACAGCAGATACAGCAGACACAGCAGACATCGCGGATCCGGCCGACACCGCAGGTCCGGCGGATAAGGCCGCCCCCGCGCCCCGCGCCGGCTCCCACTCCCCCGCCCACCGGGGCCCACGCGCCCCCACACCGCGCGCCCTCGCGCCCTGCGCCCCCACGCCCCGCGCCTCTGCCCTGGAACCCGCCCCCGCCTCGACTCCGGCTCCCGACCCAGCCCCCAGCCCGGCTCCGGCTCCGGCTCCGACCTCAGCCCTCGCTCCCGCTTCCCGCGCCACCACCCCGGTCGTCCACCTCCCCGCCACCCGCGCCTCCGCGGGCACGGCGAACGGCAGCGGCTCCCCGTTGTCGTCGACGACGATCCGGCGGACCGGGCACTGCGCGACGATCTCCAGGTAGATGCCGTGGAAGGCGGCGATGTTCTGCTCGACGGTGAAGAGTTCGAGCGCCCGGGCGCGCGCCGCGGCCCCGAGGCGCGCACGGCGCTCGGGATCGCGCAGCAGCGCCACGCACGCCTCCGCGAGCGCCCTGGGGTTGCGCGGCGGCACCACGAGCCCCGTGCCGCCGATGACTTCCACCACCGCGCCGACGTCGGTGGAGACGGTCGCGCGGGCGCAGAACATGGCCTCCACGAGGCCGACCGGGAAGCCCTCGACGACGCTGGACAGCACGACCACCGCGCCGGAGGCGTACGCCTCGGCGCGCGTCGGGACCTCCGGGTCACCGATCTCCTCGAAGGAGACGGGGTTGTCGCCGACGGCGTGCGGCCCGTCGGCCTCGTCGGGGAAGAGCTGCGCGGCGAGCGCCCGGCAGTGGGCGAGATAGGCGGCGCCCTCGGTTCCGGCGGGCGCGCCGATGATCCTCAGCCGGGTCTTCGGCTCCTCCCTGCGCGCCTCGGCGAAGGCGTGCAGCAGCGAGACGAGGTCCTTGGCCGGTTCTATCCGGCCCACCCAGACCAGCGTGCCGGGGCCGGCGGCCTCCGGCGCCTCGCCCACCTCCGCGAAGGGGGCGGCGTCCATGCCGGGGTAGACGGTGCGCAGCTTGGCCCGGTCGGCGCCGCAGCGTTCCTGCCAGCGGCGGGCGTGCGCGTTGCCGGGTGTGATGCGTTCGGCCCGCCGGTAGATCTCGGCGGCGAGCCGGCCGTGGAAGGCGGCGGCCAGGGCCCGTACGGCCGGGGTGTGGTGGCCGGCGTCCAGGTAGTGGCTCCGCAGCCGCACGCCGTACTCGGTCACGAGCAGCGGTACGCCGTGGAAGTGCCGGGCGAGGAGTCCGCAGAGGGCGGCGGCACCGCCGGAGGCGGCGTGGCAGAGGTCGACCGAGCCGAGCCCGTCGTCCTCGTACCAGTCGAGCGAGAGGGGGCGCAGGGCGCGTTCGAGGTGTGCGGCGACGGCGAGCAGATCCGGTACGCGCGCCGCACGCGCCGTGCGGGGCGCGCCGGGCGCGCGACAGGCGCGCTCCAGCGCGCGGACGGCGGTCTCGGAGCGGAGCGCGCGGGCCAGTCCGCCCTCCTCGCGGGCCAGCTCGGCGAGCCCGTACAGAGCGCTGGCGAAACGGTCCGCCTCAACGGCGCAGGCGTCCTGCGTCAGTACCACCGTCTCCGCGGAACCGGAGCACAGCGCGACGGCCAGCTCGCCGTACGCCTCCGAGAAGCGCCGGCGCGCGCGCCGCCCGTGAACGACGCCGTCGTCCTCCACCGTCCACAGCGGTGCCGTCCGGACCCGGGTGACCTGGGGCGGGAGCGGGACCCAGCCCTCGTCCTCCTGGCGTTCGCTGCCGCTGAGCGCGTAGACGTCGAACTCGTGCTGCCCGAGTCCGCGCACCAGCCGGTCGCACCAGATCCTGGCATCACCGCTCACATACGGATAGCCACCCTCGGTCAGCAGTCCGATGCGCACGAGTGCACCCCCGATCTCCCGTGTGGGGAGCCGCCGTCGGCCGGCGGCTCGCAGCGGGACGAACGTATGCGGACAAGCCGGTGGCGCGACGGACGGTTGTCCATCGCGCCACCAAAAGGGGTGAACGGTCGTGACTTTCCCGCGCGGACCGCGTTTGTCGCGCTAAGGCATCACACGCGTACGGAAGGTCACGCGTGCGTCAACTTCGTGGATACGGCCAGGGATTGGGCTCGCACCGGATCCCGTCGTGTTCCAGGAACTTGGTCTGCTGCTGCATGACCGGGGCGAGATCACCGTCCTTGTCGCAGGTCACGTGCGAGTAGCCGAGCCGGTGGCCGACCTCGTGGTTGATCAGCATCTGGCGGTAGGCGTGGATCTCGTCGCCGTACGTCGGCGAGCCCTGCGCCCAGCGGTAGGCGTTGATCATCACGCGTTCGGTGGCCGCGGAGTCGCACGAGACGTTGTCGATCGTCGTGTCGAGTCCCGATCTGGCGCACCAGTCGGCGGTCGTACCCGGGCTGGCGAGGGTGATCACGAAGTCGACCTCGCCGGAGTGGACACGTTCGAAGGTGCGGCCACCGTTGTGCGCCCAGCTGCGGTCGTCGTTGAGGGTCCGCTGCACGGCCTGCGCGAACAGCTCGCCGTCCAGCCCGAGCCCTTCCTCGACGTCCACCCGGTAGGTGTACTTCTCGCCCCTCCCCGGCGCCTTGTCGATGCCGGGGATCGCCTCGAACTTCCCGGAGCCCTCCAGCGACGGGCTCAGCGGGTACTTCCGGGCCATCCTCTGCTCGTACGTCAGCGGCACCGGGGTCGGTGTGCCGGACGGCGTCGGCCGGCCGTCGCCCCGCGAGGCGGAGTCGTGGTCCGCCCGCGCCCCGCCGGCTCCGGCCTGCGAGCGTACGGCGCCGCCCTCCTGCCCGTCGGCGACCTGCCCCGCGACCACCACGGCGAGCACGGTGGTCACCGCCGCTGCGGCGACTCCGGCGAACGCCCGCCCCTTGCCGCCCCGCCCGCGCGCGGACGCGTCGGTGGGCGGGGTGCCGCCGGTGCCGTCCCGGCGGGCGGTGGAGGCGTACGGCTCCGCGCCGTCCGTGCGTTCCGCCGGCTCGGCCGGGCCCGCCGCGTGCGTACGGTGCGTACGGCGGGTGAAGACGTCGTCGGCCGCCTCGTCCGCGGCGAAGGCGTCGAGGTAGTCCTGCCGCGGCCTGCCACCGGTGGCACCCGGCGCGCTTCCCGCCGCCCCGGCCCGACTCGCCCGACGCGCCTTGCCCGCCTGGCCCGCCTGGCCCGTGCTCGGCCGCTGTGGCGGTATCCCGGCATCGTGCGCCCCCGGACCTGCCGTCTCACCCCAGCCTCCGCCGGCTTCCCGCTGCTCGGGGTGCCCGCCGCGCACATGGGGGACCCCGCGCGCGGGGGTGCCACCGGAGCGACGGGGCGTGCCGTGCGCGGGGGTGCCGTCCGGGAAGCGGGGCACACCCTGCGCCGGCGTCCCGTCAGGAAGGCGGGGCACACCCTGCGCCGGCGTCCCGTCAGCGAAACGAGGGACACCGCGCGGAGGCGTCCCTTCAGCGAAGCGGGGCACACCGCGCGGAGGCGTCCCTTCAGCGAAGCGGGGCACACCGCGCGGAGGCGTCCCCTCAGCGAGCCTCGGGACTCCGCGCGCCGGCGTCCCGTCAGGAAACCTGGGGACACCGCGTGCCGGCGTCCCGTCGGGCAGCCTCGGTACGCCATGAGCCGGCGTGCCCTCGACAAAGCGCGGCACGCCCTGTCCGGGCGTGCCGGCGGAGAATCCGGGTACGCCACGAGGCGGCGTCCCGTCGGGAAAACCGGGCCTCACCGCCCTCGCTCTCCCCGCGGCTCCCGCAGCCCCAGGTGCCCCCGGCGCTCCGGATGCCCCGGCAAGCGGCGCCTCCCCGGCAACCCCCGACCCCTCCGCGGATCCGGACAGCCCCGAGTGGCCCGAGTAACCCGCCTGCCCCCCGCGTCCCGCGGGTCCCGAATCCCCCGCAGGCCCCGCAGGTCCCGCTTCCCCCGCAGGCGCGGCCTCGGCCGCCGTCCCCGCGGCTCTCCGTCGTCCCGTCCCCCTGGCGCTGGCGCCGGTGGTTCCGGTGGTCCCGTCCTTGGGGGCCGGCCCCCGGCGGCTGTGGCGTCCCACGTGGCGTCTCAGCTCCCCGCGTTCGCGGACTCGGTGGTGTCACGGGCGGCCTGTTCGGCCAGCAGGTCGCGCACCGCGCCGGCGACCGTCTCCGGATACTCCATCATCGCCACGTGTCCGGCGTCCGGCAGGGTGACGAGGCGGGAGTCGCGGAACGCGCGGGCCGCCTTCTGGGCCATGCGGAAGCCGACGAGCTGGTCGCGCCCGCCGTAGACGAGGAGGGTCGGCGCGAGCACCCGTTCGGCCTGGCGCCACAGGCCGTGCTGCCCGCCGAGGGTGTAGGCGTTGACGATGCCCCGCGCGGAGCGCGCCATCGCGTCCCAGAAGTACGGCAGCCGCAGCCGCCGCTCCATCTCCTCGACCGCGTTGCGGAAGCCCTCCGGCGTCACCCGCGTGGGATCGCCGTAGCAGAGCGCGGTGACGCCGCGCACGCGCTGCTCGGCCGTCCACCCCCGGGTGTACCGGGTGAACAGCGCGGCCACTCCCGGCACCGCCAGCAGCGCCGTGGGGACGGCGCTGCGCTGGACCCGCAGCTCGGGCAGCGCGGGCGAGACGAGGGTCAGGGTCCGGACGAGGTCGGGCCGTACCGCGGCGACGCGGGTGGCGATCGCGCCGCCGAGGGAGTTGCCGAAGAGGTGGACGGGCCCGCGGCCGGCGGAGTCCAGATAGCGGATGACCGCGCGGGCGTGCCCGGTGACCGAGTAGTCGCCGTCGTCCGGTGGCGGCGAGTCGCCGAAGCCCGGCAGGTCGACGGCCTCGCTGTCGACGACGTCGTCCAGCAGGGGCATGAGCGCCGACCAGTTCAGCGAGGAACCGCCGAGGCCGTGGACGTAGAGCGCGGGCGGCAGTCCCTCGCGCGCGGGCGGCCGGGAGCGGACCGAGAGGGTGATCCCCGGCAGCCGGACCGACCTGAGCCGTTCGCCCTCCGCGACCCGGACGGGCGCCACCTTCGGGAGCACGTTGGCGGGCGGCACGAAGGCGGGCTCGGTCGAAGACATGCGGCAATGTTACGAGGTGATCACGTGGTGGTTCATGTGTTCGCCGTCACAGGGTGCAGAGTCGTTTCAGCACCGCCTCGGGACACCCGGTTTCACCGAGATCCGGCGAACGGGGACAGATGAATGACGCGCGGTGTGACGATACGGACGCGGATCGCATAGCGTCCTGATCGAGTGTCTCCTAGGCTCTTACAGAGGGCACCCGCGTGTGGCCCCTGCTTTCCCAGGGACGTTCGTAGGAAGGGAGCCCATCATGGCCGTAGACCCCACCGACCCCGAGACCTTCGACAACGGCGAGGCGGAGGAAGCCCCGCAGTTCGGCGTCGAGGCCCCCGAGGTCGACGCGGCGGAGCAGCACGCGGAAGTGAAGCCGGACCGCGACGACCCGCTGACCGGGGTGATCCCCGACCGGGCGAACGAGGCGGATCTCGTCGAGCAGGCCCGCGTGGTCTCCCTCGACGAGGACGACTACCGGTGAACCGCGCGGCCGCGCGGCACCGCTGACCAGGAACGGAGCCGATTTTTGCCCGCTCCGCACCTGTTTGAAACCTCTTGTGCCGTTATCGCCACCGTCCGGTACGTGAAATTCTGCGGGCGCACCGCGCGCGTCACGGTTACCGAAAAGTACGATGGCGGCGCGGCGCACACCGCATGTGGACGACTTTGGGAGGCGGCGTGACAGCCATCGAGCAGACAGAGGCGGCACGCCCGCGGGGTACGCGCCTGCCGCGCCGTGCCCGACGGAACCAGCTGCTGGGCGCCGCCCAGGAAGTCTTCGTGGCGCAGGGGTACCACGCGGCCGCGATGGACGACATCGCCGAACGCGCCGGCGTCAGCAAGCCGGTGCTCTACCAGCACTTCCCGGGCAAGCTCGACCTCTATCTCGCACTGCTGGACCAGCACTGCGAGTCCCTGATCCAGGCCGTGCGCAACGCTCTGGCGTCGACCACCGACAACAAGCAGCGCGTACGGGCGACGATGGACGCGTACTTCGCGTACGTCGAGGACGACGGCGGTGCCTTCCGCCTGGTCTTCGAGTCGGACCTGACCAACGAGCCCGCCGTGCGCGAGCGCGTCGACAAGGTCACCAACGACTGCGCGGAGGCCATCTGCGACGTCATCGCCGAGGACACCGGGCTCTCCCGCGCGGAGTCGATGCTGCTCGCCTCCGGCCTGGGCGGCCTCGCCCAGGTGGTGGCCCGGTCGTGGCTGCACAGCGACCGCAGCGTGCCGCGTGACCAGGCGGTGCAGCTGCTGGCGTCACTCGCCTGGCGGGGCATCGCCGGCTTCCCGCTGCACCACAGCGAACAGCACCACGGCGAGCAGCCGCACCACTGACGCCACGGGTGGGGCACGTTTGTTCCCGTCCGCTGTTCGCTCCTGGCGTTCTCGCGCGGAGCGTGCGCGTCCCCTCACCGGGCTAATGTGTGCTGGGTACGGCGCGGACGCCCGCGCAACACTGACCGTTCGGAGGGACATAGCCGTGGAGGTCAAGATCGGCGTGCAGCACGCGCCCCGCGAGATCGTTCTGGAGAGCGGTCAGAGTGCCGAGGAGGTCGAGCGCGTGGTGGCCGAGGCATTGGCCGGCAAGTCGCAGCTGCTGAGCCTCGTGGACGAGCACGGCCGCAAGGTCCTGGTCCCGGCCGACCGCCTCGCGTACGTGGAGCTGGGCGAGCCGGCGCCGCGCAAGGTCGGCTTCGGCGCGTTGTAAGGCGCGAAGCCGGCTTCCGCGCGCCGCAGGCGAGGGCGGACGCGGCAGACCGCGACAGACAACGGCGAGGGCCCGTCGGGTGCACACCCGGCGGGCCCTCGCCGTGCGCCCGCGCCTTCGCGGGAAGCACACATACCCTCCACAGAGTGGATTGGATTCCGCAGGTCAGGGGTAAGACCGGCTGTGACCGTTAGGGCAGGACGGCCACGTGGGAGGACCCCTACATGCTCTTGGAAGCCTTCAGCTCCGCGATCCTCGGCCTGGTCCTGGCGTGGGCGTACGTCCACCGGCTGCCGCACCGACTGCCGGCCCGCCCCCTGGTGCTGTCGACCGGTGCGGCCGGGGGCCTCTTCGGCGCGTTCCTCGCGCGCGGCGCCCTCGACGCCGGTGGTTTCCTGCTCACCCTGATCGGCGCGGCCGTGGTCGCCGTCGCCTCCCTGTCGCTGCTGCTGCGCCCCGCGGGAAGACTCCGCCGTCACTCGGCGACGGCCTGAGCCGCCGCCGCGCGGCCCCGCGCCCGCGCGCGGGACACCGACGGCGCGACGGACGGCGACGGCGCGACGGAGATCCCGGCTAGCGGAACCGGCCGGAGGGAATGGCTGGCGGAACGGCCGGCGAAGGAAGGGGCGCGGGGAACACGCCCGCGCCCGGGCGCCGGTTCAGGCCGCCAGCCCCAGCGCGGCCATCCGCTTGGTGTGCGCCTCGGTGATCCGCGAGAACATCCGCCCGACCTCGGCGAGGTCGAACCCGTCCGCGACACCCCCCACGAGCATCGTCGACAGCGCGTCGCGCTCCGCGACCACCCGCTGCGACTGCGACAGCGCCTCCCCCATCAGCCGCCGCGCCCACAGCGCGAGCCGCCCGCCCACGCGCGGGTCGGCGTCGATCGCCGCGCGCACCTTCTCCACGGCGAAGTCCGCGTGACCGGTGTCGTCGAGCACGGCGAGCACCAGCTCACGGGTGTCGGAGTCCAGCCGGGCCGCGACCTCGCGGTAGAAGTCGCTGGCGATGGAGTCGCCGACGTAGGCCTTGACGAGACCTTCCAGCCAGTCCGAGGGCGCCGTCTGCTTGTGGAAGCCGTCCAGCGCGGCGACGAACGGCTCCATGGCCGCGGTCGGCTCCGCGCCGATCTCCGTGAGCCGGGCGCGCAGCCGCTCGAAGTGGTGGAACTCGGCCGACGCCATCTTCGCCAGCTCCGCCTTGTCCTCCAGGGTCGGCGCCAGCTTGGCGTCCTCCGCGAGCCGTTCGAACGCGGCGAGCTCCCCGTACGCGAGCGCGCCCAGCAGGTCTACGACCGCGGCCCGGTACTGCGGGTCGGCGGCGGCCGTCGCCCAGTCCTGGGCGGCGACGCCGGTGTGAGCGGCGGCTTCGGGGGTGTCGGCGGCGTGCGCAGGCTTGTCAGAGCTCGTCATGAAGCGCACAATAGCCCGCCCACCGCGTCGGGGAAGTCCCTGGTCATTCAGTGTGACAACGACGACCCGCGGGGCCACCTGGCTGACCGCGTGATTCGGTGTGACGACGACTACGTGACCGAATCGGCCATCGCATGTGCGCGAATCCGGGGTATGGTGGTAATGCGCCTGCTGGTACGTCGGCTGATTCCGATGTGCCTCGACAGGCCGCACGTATGAGGATGCCCGGTCGGTGGCCCGATCGGCTCCGACCCGACAGCTCTCCCTGACCGTACGGCACTACGCGTACGACGATCGGAGGGAACCCTCAGCGGTACGAGCGCTAGAGCGTCGGCGCGGTCCCGTGCCCCACGGCCCGCCCGTAAAGGCAGCCGACGTCCCCGGCACGGTCTGACACGACCCCCCGCGCTCGCCTCGCACCGCCCACACAGAAGAGGCAGCACCCTGACTACGACGTTCCGAGAGCTCGGGATCCTTCCCGAGACCGCCGAGGCCCTGGAGGCCGTCGGCATCGTCACCCCGTTCCCCATCCAGGAGATGACCCTCCCCGTCGCCCTCGCCGGCACGGACGTCATCGGCCAGGCCAAGACCGGCACCGGCAAGACGCTGGGCTTCGGCCTCCCGCTCCTCGAGCGCGTCACCGTCCCCGCCGACGTGGAGGCCGGGCGCGCCCGGCCCGAGGACCTGACCGACGCCCCGCAGGCGCTCGTCGTGGTCCCCACCCGCGAGCTGTGCACCCAGGTCACCAACGACCTGCTGACCGCGGGCAAGGTCCGTAACGTACGCGTCCTCGCGATCTACGGCGGCCGGGCCTACGAGCCGCAGGTGGAAGCCCTGAAGAAGGGCGTCGACGTGGTCGTCGGCACCCCGGGCCGGCTGCTCGACCTCGCGGGCCAGAAGAAGCTGAACCTGAACCACATCAGGTCGCTCGTCCTCGACGAGGCCGACGAGATGCTCGACCTGGGCTTCCTGCCCGACGTCGAGAAGATCATCAACATGCTCCCGGCCAGGCGCCAGACCATGCTGTTCTCGGCGACCATGCCGGGCGCGGTCATCGGCCTGGCCCGCCGGTACATGAACCGGCCCACCCACATCCGCGCCACGGCCCCGGACGACGAGGGCGCGACGGTCGCGAACATCAAGCAGTTCGTCTACCGCGGGCACTCCATGGACAAGCCGGAGATGATCGCCCGCATCCTGCAGGCCGAGGGCCGCGGACTGGCGATGATCTTCTGCCGTACCAAGCGCACCGCCGCCGACATCGCCGAGCAGCTCCAGCGCCGCGGCTTCGCGGCCGGCGCGGTCCACGGCGACCTCGGCCAGGGCGCCCGCGAGCAGGCGCTGCGCGCCTTCCGCAACGGCAAGGTCGACGTCCTCGTCTGCACCGACGTCGCCGCCCGCGGCATCGACGTCGAGGGCGTCACCCACGTCATCAACTACCAGTCCCCGGAGGACGAGAAGACGTACCTGCACCGCGTGGGCCGCACCGGCCGCGCGGGCGCCAAGGGTACGGCGATCACGTTCGTCGACTGGGACGACATCCCGCGCTGGCAGCTGATCAACAAGGCGCTGGACCTGGACTTCCACGACCCCGTGGAGACCTACTCCACGTCCCCGCACCTGTTCGAGGACCTCGGCATCCCGCCGGGCACCAAGGGCGTCCTGCCGCGCGCCGAGCGCACCCGCGCCGGACTCGACGCGGAGGAGCTGGAGGACCTGGGCGAGCCGGGCGGCCGTGGCCGCGGACGCACCGCCCGAGGCGGTCGCCGTGACGGCCGCGACGGCCGCGATGGCCGCGACGAGTCCCGTCCGGCCGAGCGGGAGCGTTCGGAGCGCGGTGAGCGCACGCCGCGCCGCCGTCGTCGTACGCGCGGCGGAGCCCCCCTCGACGCCGCGGCCCCGGCGCCGTCCGCCGGCACCACCGCGGAGGCCACGGAGACGGCCGGCTCCGCCGAGGCCGTCACCGCGCCGCGCACGCCGCGCCGCCGTCGCCGTACCCGCGGCGGCGCCCCGGCCGGACAGGCCGCCACGACCGAGGCGACGGCTCCCGCCGCCGAGGCCGCGGTGACCACCGCAGAGGGCCCGAGCACCGCCGTCGACGCCTCCGAGGCGCCGGCCAAGCCGCGCCGCCGCCGCACCCGCCGGTCCGCCGAGTCGGCGGCGCCGGTCGAGACCGCCGCCCCGGCCGTCGAGACCGCGGCGCCCGTCGAGCCGGTGGCCGCGGTGACCGAGCCGGAGCAGCGGGATACCCCCGCTCAGGCGACGGTCGACACCGCCGAGGCCACGGAGGCCAAGCCGAGGACCCGCACCCGCACCCGCAAGACCGCTGCGGCGGCCGAGACGGCGACCGACACCGCCGAGGCGACCGAGGTCACCGAGGCCAAGCCGAGGACCCGCCGTACGCGGAAGGCCGCCGAGCCCGCCACGGCGGCGGAGGCCCCGGTCGCAGCGGAGGCTTCGGAAACCGAGGCCAAGCCGAAGCGCACCCGCAAGACGGCCGCCACGGCCGAGACGGCGGCCGACACCGCCGAGGGTGCCGAGGCCAAGCCGAGGACCCGCCGTACGCGGAAGGCCGCCGAGCCCGCCGCGACGACGGAGGCTGCGGAGGCCGAGGCGAAGCCGAAGCGCACCCGCAAGACCGCCGCCACGGCCGAGACGGCAGTGGAGACCGCCGAGGGCACCGAGGCCAAGCCGAAGACCCGCCGCACGCGCAAGGCCGCCGAGCCCACCGCAGCGGCTGCGAC